>JANXXI010000098.1 GCA_025350695.1 Acidobacteriota bacterium | reverse complement strand
AGCCGTCGTTATCGTAGTCGGCGATAGTAACGCCGGTGGCCCAGACGCTGCGGGTAAGCCCAGCCTTCAAGGTGACGTCGGTGAAGGTTCCATCACGGTTGTTGTGATAGAGCCGCAGAGACGAATCTGCAGGTGTTTGATTGAATCGGCGGCCGGTCAGCAGCAGGATATCGAGCCAGCCATCGTTGTCGTAATCAAGGAAGGCCGCACCGCAACCCATGGCTTCAAGGGCATAATCGGCATGCGTTGGCCCGCCATAAATCACCGGGGCCCGCAGGCCGGCTGCGTGTGCGATGTTCACGAACCTTGCGTCAAACGGTTTGCCCGATGGCTTGCCGCGGGGCGTGGGCTTGACATTGCGCGACGCCATTCCGCGGTTCGTGTTTTGCGGATTCGCGCTGGTGGTTGCCAGGGTGGCTAAGGGCAGCCGCAATGCTTGTCTGCGTGTCATACTGTCTTAGCATAACCCGCGTGACTCGTTTAATCGCACTCATTTGTTTTGTTGCCGCCGCGCATGCACAGCCATTGGCTGATGCAACGGGCGCTATTCAACGAGGCGATTTCGCTGGCGCGGAACAGAAGCTACGCAGTTTCGTAGCCTCTCAACCGGGTGACCCTTGGGGGCATAGCCTGTTGGGCCTTGCGCTGGACAATCAGAAAAAGTTTGACGAAGCGAATGGCGCCCATGGCAGGGCGGTCGAGTTAGCTCCGGCCTCGGCCGATGTCCTAAATAATTTCGGAAGCCACTTGTGGATGGCCGGAGCTTTTGGGCAAGCGGAGCAAGTGTTTTCTCAAGCGCTGGCGGCCTCTCCAGCTGCGTTCAACATCCTCTACAACCTGGGCGTTATGGCCTCGCTTGCAGGACATCATGAACGCGCGCGCGATGTCCTTGGCGCTGCCTTGTTGCAACAGGCTAACAATGTAGACGTGCTTTACCGGTTGGCGACATCTGAGGAAGTGTTGAGGGATTTCGACGGAGCGTTGCGGCACTTAGCGCAAGCCGTGAAGCTGAATAGCAAACGCGCTGATGTCCGCAAGCTACTTGCGTTGACGGCCATGGAAGCCGGAGCGTTGGAGGATGCAGCCGTAGCCTGGGATCGATACTTAGAGCTTGCGCCGGGCGACGACGCAGCACGGCGGGAGCGTGGTTTCACGGCAGTGAGGATGGGCCAGTTGGAGCAAGGCATCGCGGTCATTGAAGCGTATGTCGCCAAACATCCTGACGATGCTGTTGGGCACTTCGAGTTGGGGCAGGGTGAGAAGGCGCGAAATATCTCAAGGGCAAAGGAGGCGTTTGACGAGGCTCTAAGATTGAAACCAGATTTTGCGGCAGCGTTGGCCGCGCGGGGCGCCTTGCACTATCAGGAAGGAAAGCCGGATAAGGCGATTCCGGATCTAGAGTCCGCCGTCGCGCTGTGGGCCAAGGATGCGCAGACGTTGGACAAGTTGGGGCAATCTTACGCAGCTGTCGATCGCCCCGCTGATGCCGTGCGTGTCTTACGTAGCGCCGCCGCCTTGGCCCCATCCGATTCAAAAATCATGCTGCATTTAGGAAGGGCGCTGGCGGATGCGGGCCGCGCCCAAGAAGGACAGGCCGTGATGGAGCGGTTCAAAGCGTTAGGACCAGAGAAGAAACCGAATATACCGGCAGGACTGGTGAACTATTTAAGCCTTACAGCGGAACAGAGGCGCGCCGATTATCAGCGCCGGGTGGAAAAGGCAGTGCGTGAGAATCCGGCGGATGCGCTCGCCTGGCTAGAGCAACTTCGCTTCGCGCTGGATGGCGACAATGTGGTTTTGGCTTCTGAGGCGGCTCGTAAAATTCTTGTACTGAAGCCTAGCCAACCGGTGCTGATGGATGCGGCGCGGTCTTTATTCGCGGTTAGGCAATTTGTGTTAGCCACTCCTCTGGTGCGTCAGGCGGGCGCTACGGCGGAGATTACGTTGGTGAAGATTGCCGACGGACTGAGCCGCAAGCAAAATGTTTTGCCTCTGGTGGAGCAACTTCCCATGGAAGGGCCGGACCTTCGCCACGTGGCGCTAGAACTCTTGCTTGAGGCAGGGAAGGCCAGTGATGTTCTGCGCTTCTTAGGCCCAACTCCAACCGGCCGCGATTCACTGTTGTTGCGCGCCGTCGCGTTGCACCTCTCCGGCCAACCGGGCAAGGCGGAAGAATTGATCGAGCAGTTGAAGCGGACGTCGCCGGAGTGGCACGCCGTTTGGGCCGTTCACGGGCTGTGTCAGCTTTCACTAAAGCGCCACGAAGCCGCTAGGTTGTCGCTTGAGACGGCGGTAAGGTTGGGCGCCAATGGCGCTTCGGTGATCGACGGATTACGGCGTGCCGACGCGGGACTGGGGATCAAGAAAGAGTTGGGGCAAGGGAAGAGGGACGCTCCGCCATATCTGAAAGCCATCCGCTAAAAGAAAGGGGCCGGCGATCCTACGTAGATCACCGGCCCCCTTCCCGTCAAACAGAATTAGAATTGGAAGCGCAGCTCCATGGCCAGAATGCGTGGGCCGCGTGTGCTGTTGAACTTGCCGATCGTTGTTCCGTTGGTTACCTGGGCATTCGCATCGAAGATGAAGCCCGTGTTGATGCCGGAGAACTGCGTGTGGTTGAAGGCATTGAAAGCTTCAAGCCGCAGTTTCAACTGACGCTTTTCGCCGCCGATGGGGATCGACTTGGTCAGCGTCATATCGTAATTAACATAGCCTGGGCCATACATAATGTTGGTGCCGGCGTTGCCGATGGTTCCAACGCTGGGGCGGGCGAAGGCTGCGGGGTTGAAGTAGAGTCCGCTTGGCACGTTAGCGAAGGGATTGCCAACTACATCGATGCGGGCCCCTTCATTGGGCGAACCCGTGATGTCCAAGCCATTCGTGGTGCTGAAGCCCGGCGTGAAGGGACCGCCCGAGGAGGCAATCGTGATGCCCGAGAAGCTCCACAGGTCGGTGACATGACGAAGCTGCTTCACGTGGAGAGCCTGTGACACTTTCGGGATCTCGTAGCTGTAATGGAAGGCTGCCACATGGCGGCGGTCCGATCCTTGGGGTCCGTAATTGCGGGAATAGTTGTCGGCCACTAATGGGTCGTAGTTTAACAACGCCATGCTGCGTGACCAGGTGTAGGACATACCCCACAGGAAGCCATGGCTCAAACGGCGGCGTAAGGACATCTGCATGGCATGGTAGTTTGACTTGCCGTTCATGATCAACTGGTTCATGTCGCCAAGGCCAGGGAAGTTGACACGCTCGAACACGGCGGGAAGCGCACGGTTGCCGGCCTGAGTCGTGTCGATATTCTTCGCCAGGAAGTTAGCTCCAATAGGAATCGCATTGCGGTTCACTCGGATATTGCGGTTCAGGCCGAACGTCCCTTGATAGGCAACATCAAGCACCGTGCCGAATCCAATGTTTTGTTGCAAGCCGAAGCTAGCGTTGCGAACCTGTGGATGGCGCGTGTAGCCAGACCAATAATTGATGTTGGTGGGGCCAACGGCGCCGGCCGAGGTCGCCAAACTTCCGATGCTTCCGTAATACACCGTAGGCGTGTAGGCCAGCGGAGGCAAGCCAGACATGTTGTAGACCTGATTACCGTCGAGCCGATCAAAGAAGACGCCTCCACCACCGCGGATAGCCGTCTTGCCGTTGCCGAAAACATCGTACGCGAAGCCGAACCGCGGAGCGGCGCTGATGTTTGAGTTGGTGTAAGTGTTCAGCGGAGTGCTCCCTTCGCCAGCAACACGCATGCCATTCGCTGGATCGCCTGATCCGGGAACGAAGAGCCCGATTTGCGCCACGGGAGCAACGGTTCCGTTCCGGGGATCAATGGCTACACGGCGGCCATTTACCAGAGCCGGAGTATAGACTGCGGGAACGTTAGCCGCCTTGTACAAGGATGGATCAAAATAAGCGAACGTCTTTTCGTTGTCCACTTGAGGCGTCAGGTGGTAGAAACGAACGCCGTAATCAAGAGTCAATCTCTTGCTCACGCGCCAATTGTCTTGCAGATAGAATTCGATGTTCCAGTAAGTGACGTTGAAAACAGTGCGTCTCGTATTTTCCGAATAGCTTGTGAAGTTGCCCAGCAACGCGTTGGCGTAGCCGTTGCCGGAGTTGAGGATATTGTTGGCGTCCGGACCAAAGTTATAGTTGCCCAGATAGCCTGTTCCCGCAGGCTGCAGCTTACGGTTTTTCTCAATGTAGATGCCGGTCTTGATGCTGTGCGGACCCCAGATTTTACTTACGTTGTCCGACACCTGCTTGATGATGTTTGCATTGGCGTACTCTGGATTGCCAACGCTGAAGCTTGCCGCATTCGCAGGCGTTCCGCCGAAACTAACTGCGGGAAGAAACCGCGAGTAGCCATTTGTATTTCCATCGGGCCCAGAGAGGATCTCTGCTCCGACGCCAGGCTTGGGAGTGGGCAAAGGGAACAAGCTTGGAATTGGTTGGCCGGCTTGAGGCGTGCCCTGCGCGCCGTCGAACAATTTGCGGTCCACTTCCGACGGGTTCACCTCAAAGTAAGCCCATGTATTGAGGCTGTAGTTGTAAGTGAATTGATTGATCAGCGTTGGGCTAATGGTGAAGTTTGCCGAACCGACATAGCCGTGGCCTGGGTTCGGATGATCCTGCACGCCTTTCAAAAACTGAATGCCGTTGAAAAGAGTTTCCGTGGTGTCTTTATCGTTGCCATAACGGAAGTATCCGTTGATTTTGGAATTGACGTTGGCGTCAATACGGATGATGTCGTTCCGTCGAGGATGGGTGCCGCTGCCTGCTTGCTGGAAGTTCGCCACGCGGAAGAAAGCCGATCCAGGAGCAAATACGGTGTTCGGTTGCGGGAAGAAGTTCACGATCGATTTACCCCAACCATTTATGCGGTTGATGGGAATCATATTTCCAGGGAAAGGCGCACCGTTGTTTTGCGGATCATTCACAACTAACAGCGCGTTGCTGGCGTTGACGCTTTGCGAAAAGTCGCCGTTGCGTTCCAGCAGCGTTGGCATGTTGCGGATCTGGTTTGGAGCGTTCACCAGTTGGCGCGTGTACTCTTGGCTGGCGAAGAAGAACAGCTTGGTCTTATTCGTGTTGAACAGTTTGGGAATGTACGCGGGGCCACCCAGGCTCCAACCTTGAATGTTGAAGCGATACCGGGGCACAGGCAGGCCGTTCTGGTTATTGAAGAAGTCGTTGGCATTGAACCCTTCGTGACGATGTGTCCACCAGCCCGAACCATGGAATTGTTGGGTGCCGCTTTTGGTGACGACGCTGATCAGCGCGCCGGCATTGCGCCCATATTCGGCTTGGTAGTTGGATGTGAGCACTTTGATTTCGCCGATGGAATCGATGTTCGGCTCAAAGTGGGCGAAGCAGCTGCTGCAGCCCGTGTCGATGTCCGTTGCGCCGTCCACGGAAAAACCGGTGATGCCGGTGCTGCCGTTGAATGTCAATCCGCCAAGAATGCTGCCACCAGCGGCATCGCGGCCTGTGCTGGTGTCAACTACGCCGGGCAGGATGCGCATGTAGCTCATCATGTCGCGCCCCTTGATGGCTTCGCTGTTAAGCTGCGCGCCTTCGATGGTGGAGGATCTCTCGGCGCTGGCCGTTTGAACTGGGGTGGTTTCCGCTGTGACCGAAACCTGTTCGGCGACGTCGCCCAGAGAAAGGCTAATGCGGCCCAGATCGCGAGTTTCGCTGGAACCGATCAGGACATCTTTTTCGATGCGTGTTTTGAAGCCCTTGGCTTGCACGCTCACGGAATATGCGCCCTGCAGTACATTCACGAAGCGGAACAATCCAGAGCCATCGGAATTGACACGGTTGACGGCGGACGTACCTTGGTTCCGGAGTTCGACGGTTACGCCAGGAATCACGGCCCCTGCCGGATCCATTATGGTTCCAAGTATATTGCTGCTTACGTTTTGGGCCGATGCTACACTGCATGCCCCGATTGCCAAGCTTAGAAAGAAAGCTCTGACTATATGTTTCATTTCCCCAACCCCCTGTTCGGACCCTCCTTAATCGATAAAGGCCCTCCAGGAATTCTATAACAAATCAGACCAATCATGGTGGCATGTTTGCAACAATCTCGCACTCAAATAGGTATCGTTTAAGCATGAGAAGAATACTGTTGCTTTTGCTGACTGTGACAGCCTGGGCGGGATTGCCGGCGCGCTTTGAATCGAATCGCGGACAATCGCCTGAGGCGGTGAAATTCCTGGCGCGTGGCGAAGGGCAATCTATCTTTTTAACCAAGAGCGGAGCCGTTTTTCATCTGGCTGGCTCGGGCACACCCGCGGCGGTTGAACTTCAATTCGAAGGCTCAACGAGTGCTGAGCTTGAGGGTGACACGCAACTCCCAGGCATCGCGAATTACTTTCGCGGCGATAAGCCCGAAGGATGGATCACCAACATCCCCACCTATTCCCGCGTCCGTTACAAAAATCTTTATCCGGGAATTGATGTTGTCTTTTACACTGCGGGTGGTCACGTTGAGTTCGATTGGGTGATTGCTCCCCATGGAGACCCATCGAAGATTCAGTTTTCCCTGAAAGGCGCGGCGGTTCCGGTTTTGAATGATGCCGGTGATCTGCTCGTGGAAACCAGCGCGGGAAGTTTTTCGATGCTCGCCCCAATTCTGCGTCAGGAAGGAAGACGCGTCGGCGGGAGTTACACGATGAAGAATGGCAAAGCTGGCATCGCGACGGGCGGCTACAATCGCGCGTTGCCGCTGGTGGTGGATCCGGTGATTGCCTACCATGCGCGGTTTGGACCGCGGCCGAATGCCGGCGTTCCAGTAGCGCAGGTTTCCTTACTGCAAGGCTTAAACCGCGGTGGCGCGGCAGTGAAGGTGGATGGCCAAGGCAATGCTTACGTTTGCGGTTCCACCTTGATTGCCGATTTCCCGGTGACCCCTGGAGTTGTGCAGCCCGTGTTCGGCGGTGAATCGGGCCAGTCCTTTTCGCAAAATGACGTTTATATAACAAAGCTAAGCCCTGATGGCAAGACCATCCTATTCTCTACGTATCTTGGCGGCGCCGCCGAGGATGTTTGCCTATCGATGGCCTTAGACGGCGCGGGGAATGCTTTTGTCACCGGCTACAGTATGTCATCCAACTTCCCAACCACATCCGGCGCGTTTCAAACTAAAGGGGCGAACGGAACCTTGTCTAGGGGCTTTGTAACGAAGCTCTCTCCCAACGGAAACACTCTTCTTTATTCCACGGTGCTCTCCGCCGATGCACAGGTAGAATCCTCCAGTATCGCTGTTGACCCTGCTGGTAACGCCTATGTCGCGGGCGTCACTGCTTCTCCTACATTTCCGACCACTCCCGGAGCATTTTCCGGATCAAATCCCATGGCCAATTTTACCTTCAGAGCGTATGTCCTAAAGCTAAATCCCCCAGGGTCGAATTTGGTTTTTGGTTCGAACGTCGGGCTGGCTTCCTCATCCATAGGACTAGCAGTGCCTCGGGACACTACTGTTTCAGTTGCGATTGATTCGTCCACAAACGTGTACATCGGCGGGACAACCAATCAAGCGCAGCCAAATTTTTACGCGCCATATCCTACAACCGACGGAGCCTTCCAAACCAAGGTTTCAGGAAACAGCGATGGCTTCATTTCCAAGCTCAGCCCCGACGGTTCAAGACTGATCTATTCGACACTACTCGGAGGGCAGGGTTTGGACGGAGTGGATTCCATCGCAGTCGATCCCCAAGGGCAAGTCGTCGTTATAGGTCACACCGACTCCACCGATTTCCCTGCCACCACAAGCGCGTTATGGCCAGCACCAAATCCCGAGTTTCCCGCCGCACGCACCAACCGTTATCCGTCCTACGGTATGGCCGCGAAAATCAACGCCACCGGAACTGCTCTTCTCTATTCCACATACATTGGCGGAGGCGGCAGTATCGTACTCAGCAGTGTCGCGCTCGATTCGCAGAACAACATCATCATTGCCGGGTCTCACGACGCCCCCACTTTCCCGATCACTCCAGACGCCTTCCAGCATTGCATCGGTAACAGCAACAATTGGTCTAACGCAATCTTAATGAAGCTCTCTCCCGGCGGCGAGAAGTTGCTGTTCGCCTCTTACCTCGGCGGCAACGTGCGCGATCAAGGCCTGGCTATGACGGTGGACCGCTCCAACGCAGTCTACATTACCGGCATGACGGACTCGGTAGATTTTCTTCCAACTCCGGGCGCCGTGAGCGACCCGCTAGGCACAACTTTTATCACTAAGATCGACATGGCAACCGCCACTCCCAACCATCTCGATTGCGTTGTCAACGCCACCACCATGTCAGGCGGGCCGTTGGCTCCGTTTGAAATCGTGAGCATCCAAGGCACTGGAATTACTCCAAAAGACATGGTAGCCAAAACCAATATCAAGGACGGTTTGATCGATACGAGTTCGCTCAACACCAGGGTGCTATTTGACGGTGCGCCAGCCCCTATCATTTCCATTTCGCCGGGCCAAATTTATGCGATAGTCCCCCAGACAGTTGCCTTCCGCACGACGACGAAAGTTCAGGTGGAACAAGCGGGCCAATTGAGCAATGCTATTAGTCTGCCCGTCACCACTTCGATTTCGGGGCTGTTTACCAGTTCCAATAGCGGTATCGGCCAAGCGGCCGCCATTAATGAGGACGGCACGGTCAACTCGGCGGCGAATCCCGCGCCGCGCAATTCGGTCGTCTCATTCTTTGGACAAGGTCTGTTCAATGGAAACGGCTTGCCCCCTCGCGTGGCGGGTCAGGTGGCCACCAGCTCGCAATCTCTAGGGTTCGCCATCATACAGATTGGCGGCGTTTCGGTTCCACCTCTTTACTCAGGCACGGTGCCAGGTTTTTCCATGTCGTTGTTGCAGGTGAATGCTCGCATCCCCGCGAATAGCGCGGTTGGTCCGCGAGTTCCGGTTGTCCTCTCGTTGGGCAGCGGCTTCGCATCGCAACGCACGTTCATTGCCGTCAAATGACTAGTTCTTCGCCTTCACGCGCCAGGATAGTCGCGGGGAACTCACGGCGGGCTTTGTCCAGAATTGCTTCAAGATCCGCATCGGTGTGATTGGGGTCATGATGGAACAACACCAGACGTTTCACCTTCGCCTTCGATGCCAGCTTCACCGCTTCGAGCCAGGTGCTATGGCCGCGGCCGCAATTGCGCCCGTAATTTTCAGGAGTGTATTGGGCGTCGTAGATAAGCAGATCGGCGCCCTTCGAATTGCCGTACAGCAATTCGTCGAGCTGCGGATTGCCATGCTCATGATCGCTAGCGTGCGCCACAATGGCGCCCTCGCGTTCCATGCGAAAGCCGGTTGCTCCTTGAGGATGATTCAACTCAAAAGGCGTAATCCGGAATCCGGCATCGTTCCTCGGACGGTCTATTTCATGGAAGATTGTCTCTGCCTGAAAGGCATCTATGTTAATGGGATGGTAGGGTGCTTGCAGCAGGCCATCTAGAATGGATCGCAGTTGTTTTGGCGGTTGGGTTGAAACGAAATTCACTTCAGACTGTTTGGAAAACAGAGGTGCGAAAAAGGGCAGCCCCTGAATATGATCCCAATGGAAGTGCGTGAATAGAATTGTAGGCTTCGATCCGGGCGCCATTTGCTGGCCTAGAAGTCTGATGCCGGTTCCCGCGTCGATAATCAGCGGCGGATGACCCGGTGCGTTCAGTTCAATACACGTCGTGTTGCCGCCATAACCCAAGTGGCTCACTTGCGGCGTGGGAATCGAACCTCGGACTCCCCAAAAAGTGACTTTCACACGCGCATCTGCCTGCATTGTTAATGCTTCCGGAGCCGCGGCTGTTGTGCCCCATTCGGCAAGAGCAGGAGTCTTACTTTTCCATCGATCACAGTTCTGACGACGGCAGGTTTGGGCCCAACCACCGGATCCCCGCTCTCGATCAAGTGACGACCGATTTCAAGCTCTGAGTTCACTGCTCCCCACAAAACCGGGAACAACAACAGGCAAAGGAAATGCTTCATGGCCGTTATGATATCGAATATTACAAAGCTAGAGTACCGACTCCTTATGGTCGCGGATCACTGAAGTATGATGCCGGAATCTTTCGATGTTTTCCCACCGATGGAGACGTTGAGTTTTTGTTGGCCGGTGGCGGCGCTCGCCGGGACGATTACATTCAACTGATACAGGCCAGGAAAGCCCGGGGCCAATCCGCTGAATAGTACTTGCGCCGGCTGGCCGCCGATTGTCACCACCGGCGCGACTGTAGTTTGGGAGAGCTTCGTTGTAGACGCCGGTTCGCCCGTTGCCGGCTGGTTTGACACCGGACCAAGGCCGTTCGCAAAAATCTGAATTGTCTGGCCACGCTTTGCCGGATTGGCGGCGGTGATCAGCTTGAAGGAAGCATCAAGGGCAGCGGCGGCAGCGGTTCCCACCTCAAAGACGCCGGGCGAATAGTTAGCAAGCGGAAGGGTGACGACCACGCCGTCTGCTTCGCCCAAAATCACTTTCACTTGCGCCGAGGTTTGACCCTGCAACTCCCATGGGATTTGAATATTTACCTGAGACTTGCTAATGAAGGTAAGGCGGCCAGGCACACTGATTCCCGCCGAAGGAACGTCGAAGCTGACACGCACGCTATCGATCGACATCGGCAGCGTTGCACTCTTCGCATAGTCGGTGAAGCCGGATAGATTTGAGCCGAAGATAGTTGCGTAAGATCCAGGCGCCACAGGTGTTGCCCCGTCGAAGTTGGCCCCGCTAACAATACCGTTTGCGCTGATTTGCGGCCGGACGCGGGCGTAGGCGGAGAAGCTGGTGCGAAGTCCTCCGGCCGCGCCCGTGAATGTATATGTAGTATCCGGAGTAAGACCAAGAATCGGCTCGGCCGAAGCTATTCCGAATTGATCGGTCTTCGCGTCAGCCTGTCGAATGCTAGCCCCGTTGCGGGCAGTGAATGTCGCCGCGATGTTGGGGACCGCAACTCCGTAGTTGTCGACGATACGGAACGCGATGATCCCATCGGCAATGCCCTCGCCCACCAAACCCTCCGAGGAGGTTCCCGCTAGTGGGATGAGGTTGGACACGCGGCCATCGCCGACCACGAATAAATAGGGGACACGCAATGCTACGCCAGTTCCTTGCACCGTGACGGCGCCGGTATACGCTCCTGGTTGAGGCACAGCCCCAGAGAGCGTAACATTCACCGAGTCTGTTGCACCGGCGGCCAGCGTTAGCGATTGCTTGCTGAGTACAAGTGAGACCCCTGAGGCGGCTTTGGTCACGGCAACGGTCAGCGTTAGAGTAACTGAAGTGGCTGCTGTGTTGGTAAATTGCAGCTGCTGGATTTGAGGAATTGTCGTTGCCGTTAACGCCCCGAAGGATAACGACGGGGGCTCGACAGTGACCGTTGTATTCACCGCCGCGCCAGCATCCAACTTGCCTGCGCCAACGCCACGGACGTCAACACCCGAACCGAATGCATCGCGCGCCACGTCTTGGGAGGCGGTGTTAATCAATGCGGATCGCACTTGAGCCGCACTGAAGTTCGGATGCTTTTGCTTAACCAACGCCGCTGCACCGGCCAGGATCGGGGTGGAAAAGCTTGTGCCGTCGGCTACTGTGAATCCGGTAGAGGAGTTCAGTAGGCCAAGCGGGTCGGCACTGCTTCCGGCCATGTAAATGGAGGATCCGGGAGCCACAAGATCGGGCTTCAATCCGTTGTTGCCGGTGTTAGGTCCAAGCGAGGAAAAAATGGTGAGCGTGTTGCCGGTGGCCGATACCTCCATGCCAGCTGGATCAAAAGTGATGGGACGCTCGGGGTTGGCCGCAACAAAGGATTTGAGCGCCAGCCCATCGGCGTTTGAGATTGCCACGACTGGGATGGTGGCCCCAGGAACCGACGGTGAAACCGTAGCAGAGGCATCGGCCATGTAAAATACCACGCCCACGGTGCCCGCGTCTTCCGCGAAGCCTTCTTTAGTGGAAAACGTACAATTCCCGCGTTGGATTAGGACAATGGCGCCGGCCAACGATCCTGCGGGGAAGGGAATGCAAGCGAAGCCATCATTTCCTGTGGCGGTGGCGTCTCGCAAGGGCGCTGTGATGGCTCCATGCGGAACATTGGTGTTGCCTGACTGCACGCTAATGGTACGCAGCGCGGCTGGTGCGCCCGGACCCGGAACGGCAAGTATTTCGGTGAAGCCGTGCGTGTTGGCGCTGGCTCCGGCGGCGATCACTGAAGGCGCGTTAGCAGGCGAACTGATGGTTCCGTAGCTTGATCCGTTGGCGGTTCCATCGAATCCCTCATTGCCTGCGGCGGCGACGATAACAACTTTCTTTCGCGCCAGTTCTTCAAGAGTCTTGGCCAGCAGATCGCACGGCACGCCCGGGTCGTTGCCGCAGGCGTCCCCAACATCAAGTGGGCCGGAAAGTGCGGGGCCACCGACGGAAAAAGAGATTACGTCCATGCCATCATTCACCGCGTCTTCAAACGCTTTGATGATCACGTCGTCGGAAGTTGTATCGTTCACTTCCGGCGAGCCGAAAATGCGATAGTTCCCTAGCCAAGCTTTCGGCGCTACGCCTGAAATCGGCGCCACTCCTGTCACTGGAACTCCAGCGGCGCAGGATGCGGCGGCCGTGCCGTGCCCTTCGTGATCGCGGGGCGAGTAATCATCGGGCCGCGATTTCGCCGGGTCGGTGGATGTTAACATGCGCGTATAGCTGCGCGCGACGATGATCTTATTGTTGGTGAAATTGCAAGCGTCGCCATCGCACTTGGGATAGCCGGGGGGCATGGCAAGCGAACTGTCCTGAAAGGACGCGTTGGTGTGATCAATCCCCGAATCGATGATTGCGATCTTCACGCCTGCTCCTGCGTTTGGCGATCCACCCAGTGCGTTCCAAGCTGCCGGGGCGTTAATTAATTGCGAGGCGCGGTTCAATTTTTGGTGATACCGACGTAGCTTGACAGCGCCAATCACGCCAGGCAATCGCTTCAACTCTTCGATAGATTCCGGAGTCGCGACGACAAAGACGGCGTTAGCGATGGTTGACACCGACGTGGTGACCTGAATCTTACGCTTGTTCAGCTCCGCAACAAGGGTTCGTTGCCGCGTTTCAATTGCCGCGCGATAGCTTTTCGATTCGGCGGAAGCGAGAGATAGACGGCTCGTTACTTTTTGAATGGCTGGCGGGTCTTGGAGGATCAGCGCGTAGCGAGTTTCAGCCTGGCAAGTAATGGCGGCGAGCAACAACGCCGCAAGAGTGCGGAACTTAAAAATACGCATATTATTTAGGGACGTTACAGTTCGAGTTTACCGGCGTAATTCATGTCACTCAAATTGAAGGATTGCTTCAATTCCAGTGGGCCGATCATCGCTTCAAAATCTACTTGGCGATCATTCGCCGTGATTTCGCTGGTGCGCGAAAAAAGGATCATAACAACCAACCCTTCATCGCGCGGAAGTACCCGAACCTCAGACGGCTTAATATCTTTCTTGCCATCGCGTTTCAACTTGGCCTGCCCTTTGATCTGCTTGGCCAGCGCCTGAGGGTCGTTGCCAATCAGACGCGTTGGGAGTCCAACAACCGCGATGGCGTAGTTGGCCTCATCCACGATCGGCGCATTTCCGTCGGCCACTTTCAATTCCGCTTCTTGCACGGGCAAGGCGCTTTCCCAACGAATGGTGACTGCCGATAGGGTGCGAGGCGTAATGTCATCAATTGGCATGGCTTGGTCCATGGCGCCACGTCCTGGTCCGCCGCGGCGAGGGCCTCCACGCCGGGGACCGCCAATACCGATGCCGCCAATTCCGCCGCCGATTCCAATTCCAGCGGGCCCGCCACGAGGACGTCCTTCCCGTTTGTAAACTGGCTCAACCTGTTTGGACCACGGAGATTCACCCAAAAGTAGACGCGCGTCAGAATCCGTCCAGCGGGCGACAGGCTTATCATTCCATGGGACTTGTAATGGATTAGGACTCCGGGCTATTTGCCCTTGGGCCAACTGCACGACGAAAAGTAGGGGGATCACAAACCTATGCAAGCAATTACTCTTTCGACATTTATTAACCCGTTCTGTAACGTAAAGTTCCCAAGTTGGGAGAGAGTTCGGGGAAATGCCTCGGAGTTTCTTTATCGATTCGGGTCAGCCCCTGGGCGACATGTGTCCAAACAGCTCCATGACGAAATTGGGTTCGTTCCGCAAATAGACTTGAGCGTTGAGAGATTGTCCTTGCTGAATCTATGCTCACTTGTGGTTATTTCGCTTAGTTGAACCGGATTGGCTTCGTTCCGCAAAACGGGTTCATCGAGCGGATGGGCCGCTTGCTCAAGGTTCCAGGCGGCGAGGAGTTCGAAGCGAAGGCGACGGTGGTGGCGAGGGCTTCGAAGCCTTGGTGGTCCTCTGGAGTGAGGAGGACGGCTTCTTTAGCGTAGAAGCTGAGTTTGGTGGCGCTGGCAGCGGAGCGGGGGGTGGTTTCCGGGGTGATTGGGCCGGTTGGCAATTGCGAAGTGCTGGTTGCTGTTCGTGCTGCTGTGGCCA
>JANXXI010000097.1 GCA_025350695.1 Acidobacteriota bacterium | reverse complement strand
CTAAATATCCAAGTTCCGAACATCCAACGCATTATCCTCAATAAACTTGCGCCGCTGCTCCACATCCTCGCCCATCAACGTCGAGAAGATCTGATCCGCTTCCACCAAATCCTTCAACTCCACGCTCAACAACGTGCGCTTCTCTGGATTCATCGTCGTCTCCCACAATTGCTCGGCGTTCATTTCGCCCAGGCCTTTGTAGCGCTGAATGTTGACATCCTTCATACCTTCTTCGCGAGCGAAAGCAAGCAGCTCGCGCCAGTTCGCTAACGTGTGCGGTTGGTTCTCACCCTTCTTCGCCACAAACGGCGGACGGTTGAATTTGTCCTGGCTCTTAGAAAGGGACCGCAGGCGGCGGAAATCAGGACCCGTTGCGAATTCCACGTTGATCGTCCGATGCGCATTGGTCGGGTCGATGTACTCAATCGACCAGGCGCCATGCTCTTCGTCGGGCTTCATTTCGGCCTGAACCTTTGCCGCCTTCATCGCATCCAAAATCGGTTGCGCGTTGGCCGGATCCACGAATTCCGCCTTCGTATCCATCTTCAACGAAACGTTGGTCAGCAACTCCACCACGCGTGGATCGCGCAGGCGTTTTTCCACCTTGCGGTACACGTTTTGAAATTCATCCAGCCCATTCAGAAAACTACGGAGCTCGGCGCCTTCCAACTTAACGCCCGGACCGCCGCATTCCACCGTAAGATTATCCGTCGCCCGTTTCAGGATTTCCTTAGTGAATTCCTTATCGTCCTTGATGTAATCTTCTTTCTTGCCCTTCTTCATGCGGTACAGCGGCGGTTGCGCTACGTAGACGTGGCCGCGCGTGATCAGCTCCTGCATGTGGCGGAAAAAGAACGTCAGTAGCAGCGTGCGGATGTGGCTGCCATCCACGTCTGCGTCGGTCATGATGATGATCTTGTGATAACGCAGCCGGGTAATGTCGAAATCGTTGTGGCCAATGCCCGTGCCGATAGCCGTGATCATGTGCCGAATTTCGTCGTGGCCCAGCATCTTGTCGTATCGCGCTTTTTCTACGTTGAGAATTTTACCCTTCAGCGGAAGGATCGCTTGAAATTTACGATCACGCCCACTCTTCGCCGTACCGCCTGCCGACTCACCCTCAACCAAGTAGATCTCGCACCGCGTCGGATCCTTTTCCTGACAATCGGAAAGCTTACCGGGCAGACCGCCCGAATCAAGCGCGCCCTTGCGCCGGGTAAGGTCGCGAGCCTTGCGGGCTGCTTCGCGAGCGCGGGAAGCATCAATAGCCTTGCCCACGATTTTCTTCATCACCGCCTGGTTCTTCTCGAAAAACTCACCGAGCTTTTCGTTTACCAGTTGAACCACATGTCCCTGAATGTCGCTGTTTAATTTGCCTTTGGTCTGGCCTTCGAATTGTGGCTGGGGCAGCTTCACCGAAATGACCGCCGTTAAACCTTCTCGAACGTCGTCGCCACTCAAATTTTCTTTGACATCCTTGAACATGCCGGCCGATGTACCGTGGGCGTTGATGGTGCGCGTGAGAGCGCTGCGAAAGCCACTCAAGTGCGTGCCACCGTCGACCGTGTTGATGTTGTTGGCAAAACTGAAAACCGTTTCCGCGTAGGCGTCGTTATACTGCAGCGCCACTTCCATGCTGATCACGCCGCCGTTGTTGGGAAGCTCGCGTTCGCCTTCAAAGTAAATCGGCTTCTCGTGCAGGACGGATTTTGATTTGTTGAGATGCTTGATGAACTCCGCAATGCCACCCGAGTAATGAAACTCAGTCTGGTTGGGCGGATCTACGCGTTCGTCAGCCAACTCGATGGTGAGGCCTTTATTCAAGAATGCCAGCTGTCGTAAACGATTGGCCAGCGTGTCGTAGTTGTATTCGCTCACCGCGAATATAGTCGAGTCGGGCCGGAACGTTATCTTGGTGCCGTGCCTTTTACCAGCCTTGCCAGCTCGAATCAGCGGCGCCAGCGGTACGCCCTTCGAATACTCTTGGGTCCAGGTATAACCGTCGCGCCAAATTTCCAAATCAAATTTTTCCGAGAGCGCATTGACGCAACTTACACCCACTCCGTGCAGTCCGCCCGAAACTTTGTAGCTGTTGGAATCGAATTTGCCACCGGCATGCAGTTTGGTTAAAACTACCTCCGCCGCGGAGACGCCTTCTTCATGCATGTCCACAGGAATGCCGCGCCCGTTATCTTCCACGGATATGGAATTGTCGCTCAGTATTTTGACTATGGTGCGGTCACAATGTCCGGCCAAAGCTTCGTCCACGGAGTTATCGACCACTTCCCAGACGAGGTGATGCAAACCCTGCTCAGTGATCGAGCCGATGTACATGGACGGGCGCAGACGGACTGCTTCCAGACCTTCCAAAACCTTGATGCTTGAAGAATCGTAATTGCCGGACGGTTGTGCTGGTGTGGTCAAGTCTAAACTTCCTTTCGCTGAATTCTAATTGGGAACCCCCGGTGGTTGCCGGGGGCGCTTGCTTTTGGGAAAAATTTTGTCTCGACTGTCAAATTCTCATCGGCATGACAATGTAGCGGTAGGTGTAGGTGGGATCCCCACCGGGCCGCAACTCGCCGGCCGCCGACCCGTCTTTGAAGTGAAACGCCACTTCGGTCTCCGAAATCGCCCGCAGGAAATCTATGATGTACTGGCCATTGAAACCAATTTGCACAGCTGGCCCGTCATAGGAGACACCCATCGTCTCTTCGCTTTCACCAGTCTCAGACAGTGATGAGTGCAGCTTGAATTCACCGGCGGCCGTGGTCAGCTTGATGGCCCGCGAACGTTCATCGGCAAACTGCATCACCCGTTCCAAGGCGCCTTTGAATTCGTCGCGATCCATCGTCACCACTTGCGGATGTTCCTTCGGCAGTACACGTTCAAATTCCGGGAAATTGCCGGTCAACTTACGGCTGATCAGCAGCCGTTCGCCAAGACTGAAGAATAAGTGATTGTCGTCGCCGGAGAACATCAACTTGGCATCGTCACCGGCATCCGCCGCCAGCTTCAGAATTTCGTTCATAGCCTTGCGCGGCAGCAGCGCCCGGTAGGGGGCCTTCAAATTACCCAACGCCACTTTCTGTTCGACCAGCGCCAGACGGTGGCTATCAGTGGAAACCATCACCATGCCGTCGGCCCGCACAATCAGCAGCGCGCCATTCAGCGTGAACCGCGATTCTTCCTGTGAAATAGCAAAGATGGTCTTCGAGATCATCTGCGCCAATATCTTCACCGGAATCTCCGCCAGCACTTCCGGCATAACCGGCAATTCGGGAAAACTTTCCCGGCTCATGCCTGCGATGCGTG
>JANXXI010000091.1 GCA_025350695.1 Acidobacteriota bacterium | reverse complement strand
AATAACGATTCACTATGAGCCTGGCATCGGCCCTGTTGCATGATGGTGATTGAACCATGAGCCAGACGCTCCAACTCGGTGAGACACTAAATCGCTCGCTAAAATTTGTCTCCATTACGGAATCAAACAGCTTTCCCTTTTGCAGTTTCCGGTCCTCCAAAAATGTTGGCGACACATTTCTGGTGATTCAACCGTTACCAGCCTTCTCCTACCGCTACAAGCCGTTTGGAGCTAAATACGGTTTTCGACTACCCCCGAATCGCCGAAGATCTGCGAGCTATTTCGGTAATCTGGTAGCCTGCCGCGCCACCATCTTCCAACCGCCAGGGCCGTTTACCCATACATGCAGCACATTCATCGGCACAATGTTTGTTGCGGAATGATACAGATCAACACGGCCCTTGAAGAGCGCGGTATTTCCATACACACGAATCGTCGTGTCCGAAAACTCCAACTTCTCGATGATCGACTTCCCTGACGTTATCGCTTTGATTACGTCAGCCTTCGTCTCGAACTGCCCACCAGAATGCGTGTATTGCAGATCGTCGTGCAACATCCGTCCAAGCGCTACTCCGTCGCGATGGATCAACGCCTGCTTGAAGGATTCCATCGCGGCAGTTACTTGTTTTTCAGCTTCGGCCGCGCACAGGGCGAGCGTTCCAACTAATAACAGAAGAAGTGTTTTCATGGATGGACAATATCACATTTAGAACGCAAAGCGCATGCCAAGCTGAATACGCCGCGGATCGAAAGCCGAGGTGAATCCCAACGGCTGGCTCGGCGTACGGTCATCCCGTCCGCTTAGGCGGAAGGGCCCAGTGATCGGACCAACAATATTGTTCACGCTGCCGTAGTTCAAATGATTGAACATATTGAATGCCTCACCCATCAGCTCGATACTCTTCTTATCGCCAATGAAGAACTTGCGGGAAAGCCGCATGTCAACGGATGTGTACGATGGTCCGATGCCGGTATTGCGTCCGGCAAAAATCGGACGGTCAGTTGTGTTGTGGCGATCGTTATTTAGCTCGGTGCCAGCCAGCAAATTGAATGGTCTTGAGCTGTTGTAACGGACAATAGGCGTAAACAGGAAATCGCTCAGGATGCCCTTCGAGTGAGGCGTTTGCAGGATGGCATACAAAACAACTTTATGCCGCTGATCGAAACTGGAAAGCGCCCGCTCGGCGCGGCGGTTTAGTTGATCGTTGGGCTGGAAGTCGCTGTTGTAATCCACTGTCTCGTCAATGGCCTTGGCCCATGTGTAGTTGAATGAAATGCTCGTATTCCTGTTGAAGCGCTTGGTGGATTCGACCATCATGCCGTGATAGTAGGAGTTGGCGGTTGATTCATACACGTTATCTTGGAACAGCAAAGGGTTCCTGAAAAACGCCGCGCCCGTTGGGTTGGTCGGCGTTGGGCCCCAATCGCGAATGCCTTTCAGCGGATTCACTGGCGCGTCCAAAAGGTTGTCATCGTGCGAGGTGGTCAGCTTAACTCCGCGAACAAACACATAGTTGACGCCAAAGGAGAAGTTCCTGGCGATCTCACGTTCAATGCCGAAACTGGCCTGCTGTGCGTATGGATTCGTGTAATCGTTCGACGGCCGGAAAATGACAGTCAGAGGAGGCCGCGGCCCGGTCTGGCTGATGTTGATGCCGAACTGAGTCAAGTTCGCCGCTGTAATTGGTTTCAAGGGAGTGGGAATGCCGATGACACCCTGCGCCCGCAGCGTGCTGAAGATATTGATGGGACCATTGACGGCCGCTGGGTTGGCGGCGTTGAGAGTGGTCAGCACTTGGGCAATCTGCCGGAAACCACCGATTTCGTTCAATGCATTCACAACGTAGTCGATCTGGAAATCAATCGTTGAATAGAACAGGCCGTAGCCGCCGCGAATGGTGGTCTTATGATCCTTGAACGGATCCCAGGCGAACCCGCCGCGAGGGCTAATGCTCTTATGCGAAGTTGGTAACGGGGCTTTGCGGTTGTCCACCTCATAACGAAGGCCCAAATCGAACGTCAGGTTGGAGGCGGCTTTGAAGCTGTCCTGCACATATCCGGCGACGAGCGGAATGCCGCGGCCGCGCACCAGTCCATCGCCGAAGCCCTGCTGATAGCTTTGGGCCAGACCCAAGTTGAAAGCCTGCAGAGCAGTGATGCTGGTAGACGCCAACGCCGGATTAACCAGTGCGCCAGGCAGCGCGCCAAAAGTGAAACGGCCGCTCATGAACGTCTTCGAATCAGTGTCGATGCTGCGCCACCCATAAAAGAAACCTGTCTTAATGCTATGTTTTCCCTTGAACCAACTCAAATTGTCGCCCACGTCGACCCGGCGCGAGAGGGTGCGCGCGGGTAAAAATCGATCCCGATTGAAGAGCCCGAACCCGGAAATTTCAAGCGCCGGTCCGAACTTGTCGTTCGATTCCGTTTTGAAGTCGTAGTAGTTATACTGCAGCCGCAGATCGTTCACCAGACTAGAAGAAAACGTTCGAGTCCAGCTTCCGAGAGACGTTGAATCAAGGAAGTCCTGCACGAATCCGCGCGAAAAACCAACCAACGCGCCAATGCCTTCGTTGGTCTCGAAAATCTGCGACACGTTTTGGCGGAAGCTGAAAATGTTCTTATCGTTAGCGCGATAGTCCAGCCGCATCAAACCTTTATGGTCATCAGTTTCGAAGGGAAAAATCCCGCTGTTCAATCGAAACATTTCCTGCACGCTGGCTGGGGTGGAGAGTGCCGGTCGCAACTGCGCTGCCGCAGCCGCCGGAAGCTGATTCAGTATCGCGTTTTGCGCGGGCGTTGGTCCAAAAATTGAGTTGTCGGTCAACACGGGAACGGTGCGTTGCTCACGCCGCCGGAGCCCTTCATAGCTAAGAAAGAAGAACGTCTTGTCCTTAGCAATGGGACCGCCGAGTGTTGCACCATATTGTTGCCGGTTGGCGTCGGGCTTCACGCGCTTGAGTGTGCTTCCGTCATAGAACAGGGCAAACGGATCCGCCGCATCAAACGACTGATGCCGGAAGAAACCGAAGGCCGATCCGTGCAGATCATTGGTTCCGCTCTTAGTAACGATGTTTATTACGCCACCTCTGGACGACCCGTGCTCGGCCGAATAGTTGGTGCGATTCACCTGGAATTCCTGCACCGCTTCCTGGCTAACGGTGGGCCGGACGCCGCCGCCCGGATCGTTGGAATCGCCGCCATCCACATTGACGCTGTTGCCGCGGCCGTTGGAACCATAAAAAGAAAGTCCGCTATCGGGGGTTTGCTTAACACGGAAGCTATTGGCATCAGCCAGCGCTTTGGAATCGGAAACCCCTGGGGCGAGCAAGGTGAAGGAGAGGTAGTCGCGGCGGTTGATTGGCAGGTTGCGCACGGCCGCCTCTTGCATGGTGTTCGATTGCTGAGTACGTTCTGTTTCAACCAGCGCGATTTGGCTGTTGACTTCAAGCACGTCCGATGTCTGCCCAATCGCGAGTTGCACGCTAAGTGTGGCCGACTGGCCGACAGTTAAGGTGATGCCCTTGCGGACCGCCGAACTAAAGCCACTCTTTTCGGCGCGTATTTCGTAGAGGCCGGGATTTACAAGGGGAAAACGATAGATCCCCTCGCCGTCGGTGAGCGTGTCCGCCTTTGAACCGGTTTCGGTATTCGTCAAAGTAACTTTGGCGGAAGGGATAACGCCGCCGGATGGATCGAGAATGGTTCCGTCCAGAAGTGCAGTTGTTTTCGATTGGCTAAAGGCCAAAACGATAGAAAAAGCTAATACGGTAAGTCGCATCACGTGGCTTGTGGACATATTATGACGGCTCCTTGGTCACCAATCTGTAATGAGTTTACTGTTTTATTGTCCGGTTGGCTAGGGGGAGTGGCCGGATTTGATGTTCGTAATTTATAAGCACAA
Organism: Acidobacteriota bacterium; assembly: GCA_025350695.1. Taxonomy (GTDB): domain Bacteria; phylum Acidobacteriota; class Terriglobia; order Bryobacterales; family Bryobacteraceae; genus JANXSF01. The sequence goes on along the minus strand of JANXXI010000091.1, from coordinate 19,444 downwards.
TACTTATGAGCAGTAGGGTGGAATACCTACGTTCGGGATGGTCCGTTCCTGCCGATTACCCACTATGGGGATATTGAGGGCGATTGTTCGATTCTATTTTGGATTGCAGGTCCTGTTTTTAGTTGCTGTGCCACCCGCTAGAATATACGCTCAGTACAAGAGCTCATTCCCTTCAGATGAAAATCCCCTGTTGGTCGTTGCCACAGCTTTTGGGCTGGGGACAGTTATGTATGGCTTGCCCGCCCGGGCTTGGTGGTGTCTGCGCAAACGGAAAGCTTCAGCTCGTAAGTGGGCGCTTGCCGCAAGCGTACAAATTATATTGGTAGGTCTTGTCGTTGTTGGGATTTCCTGGTGGCATGGGGGGCGCGGCTCTCGATTATTCAACCATGAAATCCTGGCTGGCGTTGCTGGCCTGGTAGCCTTTTCGAGGAAATGGGAAGACGCCGAAACCCCACCGCCGCTCCCGGTGCAACGCATCAAAGGCGATGGCACCAGCCGCATCACCGATCATGCTGCCGCGGTAATCAGCATAGCGGGCTACATCGGTGGCCAATGGCTTTGGGCTCGTTGGGGCGCGGGACACAATATGATAGAACCGGGCTTTTTATCGGGCCTGGTGCTGCTGCAAATCGCGGTACTAGTCGCTATCGCCTGCCATGAAGCGGGACATGCGGTTGTCGGCATACGCAACGGCATGGTGCTCCGTCACTGGCAGGTGGGTCCATTCTCCGGAAAGAATACCGGGGGCCGTTGGCAATTCAAGTTTCTACCGCAGGCATGGTATAGCGGCCACGTTGGGCTTGTTCCCACTTCCCTTGAAAACCTTGGCAGACGGAATGCGGGTATGCTTCTTGCCGGTCCGGTGGGGTCGGTTACGGTGGGCCTTACAGCATGGATTGGGGCCCTTTGGGCAGCCTACACGCACCTGGATTTCACTTGGACTTTTCTGTCGATGCTTTCCGTTGTTGGTCTGGTGGATTTTCTCGTGAACCTGCTGCCGTTGAAGGTCGGGCAGAATTATTCGGACGGAGCGCGCATTTATCATTGGTGGAAGCAGGGCCCGATGGAGCAGTTGGCGTTGGCGCATGGCATGGTTTCATCGTCGCTGGAAACAGGGTTGCGGCCGCGGGATTGGGACATGGAAATTCTGCGCAAAGCCGCCTCTTGCGCGGTAGCAGGTGAGCAGGCGGTGGTAGTGCGGTGGTATGCCGTGTTGCATCATCGCGATAAAGGACAAATTGACGAAGCAACGATGGCCGCCTTGTCGGCCCAGACATATTTTGAACGTGCGCAATGGAGCGACCCGCACGACATTCTTTCCGAATTTCTCTTCTTCGATGCGGTGTACCGTCAGAACCGCGAATCCGCGGAGCACTGGTGGGGGATGATAGAAAGTCTGCCGGGTAAAGAGTGGGATGCCGAACGGTACTTGGCCAAAGTAGCAATTCTGTGGCTGCGCGGCCATCACGACGCGGCTTGGGATGCCTGGGATGCGGGATATACCCTGGCAATGAGACTCCCCGCGTGCGGTGCGTATGAAATGACTCAGAAAGGATTTGAAGTACTAAGGGAGGCATTGACGTTAGACCGCAGCGTGTTGGCCCCTTGCGATAAACTTGTCGAGCAGCGCGAACTTATGCTTCAACCCGCACTTTGTACTAGACCTGATCTCTAGGCCAATCCTCTGAAAAATGGGGACTGACGAAACTGACATCTTTTTTCGCCATCGCAAGCGATTGATTTTTCTAAAGGGTAACTTGCGAAAAAAGGCTGTCTGTTCCGTCGGTCCCCATTTTTCACTAGAGAGACGTCCGTCTCCAAAGAAACGCTAAGTCCGGCTGGGTTTTGTTATGCTCTTCAAAAGATGAAACGCCCGCGCCCCAAAGCACCTCCCAAAATAATCACAGGCATATGCACCAATTGCGGAAGCGAAGTGCCTGAGTCTGATATCGTCATGCTGAGTTCCTCCAAAGACAGTGCTTATCGTCAGCTTTGCGGCTGGTGTTCTAATGCGCAGGCGGCAGCGGCGTTTGGCCTCAATGGGTTTGAGCAACACAGGTTCGAGCCGGTACAGGTTCTTGATTGTGCAGGGGTCCCTCACGAGTTTCACTTTCGCACGACTTTATTCGGTCCAGGCGTGGCTCTGAATGCATCTGAGATTCGCAACGGATTCCGCAGTGGCTACGAATTTCAAGTAATCGGCGACTCGGAAGAAGATCCTATGATTTTGCTTGGGCGCCTTCTTGAAAAAATACGCCGCGCCCTTGCTGTTAAGCACTTAGTGCCGGAAGTATACGGGCTGCGTATTGAGGAACACGGTGTGGTGCGAGGAATTATTGGATGGGATGATGACGAAGAGGGGCTCTTGCCACTTCTGAATGTCGATGGGCGGAAGGTCACCTGGGACGAGTTGGGGCGGATGCTCATGACCTACGAGGGTTGGCAGTTCAAATTAGAAATTCGGGATAAGAGCGAAGAAGTGTGACGGCGCTAGCTAGGGATTCTGCTAGCTAGGGCTTCTTTAGATAAGCGATCGCGCCGGTGACTAGAAGCAGGAAAATTGCAGGCGCCGGTGAGCCGCCGATGATGGCGACGTGAGTAACGATCGCGCCCACCATAACTATAGCCAGGAGGCAGGCGGCGTAGAAAGAATAACGGGGTAGGAAGAGGCCAACCGCCCCACCAACTTCGAGGATGCCGGTGAGGTAGCGGAACCAGTGGCCGATTCCGATTTTCTCGAAGACCTCAATCGTGGGCTGCGCGCCTGCCAGTTTGGCTCCGCCTGACCCGAGGAACATTACCGCGGCTATTATTTGGAGACCCCAGAGGGCGATTGTGCGGCCCTTGTTGTCTGGAATGGGATCCATTTTGGTGTCGGCTTGTGACATGGTGATTCCTTGGCTCCTTAGTCCATCACCGCAGCGTTGGCCATGCCCATGAAGGCGTATTTCACATCACCAGTGCCTACTGCGTTTTGAATCAAGAAAATACCGATGAGGTCTTTCTTCTTGTCGATCCAACCGTGGGTATTAAAAGCGCCGCCATGGCCGAATGTGCCCGCCGATAGCAAGTGAAGTTCGCCCATGCCTTCCGGGCGGACAACCTCCCAGGTAAGGCCGAAGGCGGTTCCAGGCATGTGGCCTGATCGAAGGTCGGCGGTATGCATGGACGTCATCATTTCGACAGAGGCCTTGGATAGTAACTGCTTGCCACCGGACTTACCGCCACTAAGCATCATTTGATAGAACTGAAGTAAGTCGGACGCAGTGGTGTAGAGGCCCCATTCGGGAGCCGGATATTTTGCGCCGGGGCGAAACTTCATGGGGTCGCCGCCGAGGATTGTGCCGTCGGCTTTGGCCAGCTTACCGTCCACAAGCCGATAGACCGGAGCTAGCCGGCCTTGCTTCTCGGCGGGTAGAAAGAAGTGGCTATCTTTCATGCCTAACGGATCGAAAATGCGAGAGGCGATGAAACCTTCAAAGCTCTGCCCGGAGGAAACTTCGATGATGCGGCCAAGCACGGCTATGCCGACGTTGGAATATTGCCACTTAGATCCGGGCTCGAATTCAAGCGGCTGCTGGGAGTAGATAAGCATCGCTTCGGCAAGGGACTTATCCATCTTCTGGTTCAGTTCAGCAAAGCCGGGGAAGGGTCCGTAGGAGAGGCCAGAGGTATGCGTCATACAATCGCGCACGGTGATCAGGCGCGAGGGCTTGCGAATGGTTTTCACTCCATCCTTCACGTCGGCCACCATTTGGCCACGGAATTCGGGCAGATATTTTTCCACCGGATCGCTGATCACGACCTTGCCTTCGTCCACCAACATCATGATGGCCACGCCCACGAAGGGCTTAGTCATGGACATGATTTGGAAGATGGAATCCTTGGTCATGGGTTTGCCGGCTTCGATGTCGCGCATGCCAACGGCATCGAATTCGACTACTTTGCCGTGGCGCGCGACCAGCGTCACGGCTCCGGCGATTCGTTTCTGATCGACAAACGCCTTCATGCGGACGGGAATCTTCGCTAGTTGTTCGGTGGACATGCCGCTATCGGCGGCTTGCAGTGTTGCGGCTACTGCCGCTGTAAGTAAGACAAATTTCTTCATTATGTTTATTACTCCCGCACGGCGGAAGCCGCCATTTCGCGAAATACTCGTTGCTCTGATCCGCCGCCTGGAACACGTTGGATGAGTAAGATGCCGATGAGGTCTTTCTTAGGATCGACAAAGGCGTCAGTGCCGAATGCGCCACCGTGACCGAAGGTGGCTTGGTCCAACAGAGCAGTGGTGGAGCGGGCATCCTTGCCGACGGTCCAAGTGAGGCCGTAACCCATGCCGGGGGAATGGCCAGCCGGGTCGATGCCGCCTGTGTGGAGTTTGGTCATCGTGTCGATGCTGGCCTTTGAGAGCACACGTTTGCCGTTATGCATGCCACCATTCAGAACCATGCGGTAGAAGGCGACTAAGTCAGTAGCGGTGGAATACATGCCGCCTTCGGGCATGGAATATTTTCCGCCTTTGCGGTAGATTGCGTCGCCAGAGTCGACGAGTTTGCCGGTAGCTGTTCCGTATACGTGGGCAATTCGCGCGTAATGTTCGGGCTTGGCGAAAAGGAAAGTATCTTTCATGCCGAGCGGCGAAAAGATGCGCTGCGCGAGGAACTGTTCGTAGGTTTGGCCGCTGATGACTTCGATAACGCGCCCGAGGGCGGCAAGGCCCGGGTTGGAATATTGCCACTTAGTACCGGGTTCAAATTTCAAATTTAGTTGGGAGTTGAGTAATGTAACTTCGGCGAGTGTGTGTTTGTAAGTGGTGTAAAGATCGGCCAGCGCCGGTGGACCGTATTCGGGTAGGCCGGAGGTGTGGGTCATCAAATCATGGATGGTGATCTTGCGGGCGGGCGCCTTAAGATTGCCGTTCTCTTCTAACTGGATGCCGCGAAATTCGGGCAAGTGTTTTTCCAAGGGATCGCTGATGGAAAGGCGGCCTTCTTCAGCCAGCATCATGATTGCCACGCCGGTGAAGGGTTTGGTCATGGACATGATCTCGAAGATGTTTCCGGTGTCCATTTTTGTTTTGTTTGCTATGTCGCTATAACCGGTCGCGGCGAGGTGGACGATCTTACCTTGATGCTCGACGAGCGTGACTGACCCGGCGATTGCGCCGCTTGCGACGAAGGCGTTCATGCGCTCGGTGATTTGGGCCAGGCGGGGTTGGTCGATGCTGGCGGCTTGGGCCAGGTTAGTGAGGAGGAGAAGGGTTGCGAAGCTTCGATATAGCTTCTGATACTGGGCAGGCTGGCCGGGGGGCCAGTTGCGGACCAGGGCATAGGCGTTTAAGTAAGGGAAGCTGGGAAAACTCATGTATCTTCTATTCAGCATATCGCTAGTAAGACCTCGCGTGCGCGATGTATTTTGAAGTCGATGGAGATTTTTGTCGCGGCTTAGCAGCCACGGACCATTGCCGAGAGAGGCGCGGCGCAGAGCCCACAGTCATGCGAAATCTAGACCAGACACTATGCGTTTTTGGATTTGTGCCGGAGTTCGTATCCCCAGAGGGAAAGTGCCCCGGTGCGTTGGACCAAACGTTGCGCCAGCGCTGCTGCTATTAATCGAGCGAGCATCCAACTCTTGGCCGTAGGGCCCTTTCTGGATACAAAGCTAAAGCGCCCAAGCGGGCATTTGTGTTGTGCTTAGGGTCGTCAGAATCCAAATCACCTAGGCAGTGCAAGTATGCGAGGCAACTGCCCGAACCTGGATCCAAGCCAAGGCCTTGGTGGGGTCTTTCAATTGAGTAAAATATGATCAAGTCGAACTTCACTTTCGCGTCGAAAACCTTGCCTGCTGCTGTCAGTTGTTAGTGGGCTCTGCTTTGTTTATGCGCTTCAACGCTGCTTCCCAAAAACAAATACAAGCTGCCTGCATTACCCTACAAGTCGGTATTCTCCCCGGCTGACCGACGCGAACTTTACCGGGTCACAAGCGAAGTGAAAATCTCTGACGAAAATAACTCCAGCAAATCCACTTACTTGATGCAACAAGGCGATGGTGGCGATGATTGCTTTCAAAACCGGCAGTTTACTGTTTGATTAGAGGCAACCAATGCAACAAGATGTATCCAGTCCCCGCCAACGGCTTTATCAAGCCGCGCTGGCGGCGCCTGTTTTTTCAACCAACGATAGGGCTAAATGGGCACTGCTGCCGCGCGGTATGGAGGCTCCTATTCCTGTCCGGATCAGTTCCACACAGTATCGGGAATGGCTTAACCTGCGAGCCGAGGAGAAGGCCGGCATGCTGCCGACCGTTCGCCAAATCGGCGAAGCGGTGCGAGCCCGTCAACGGGACGCGTCGCATGAATCGGGTGAGGCCGCCCTGCGCATTCATCGCCTCAGAGACGGTTCGATTTTTCTTCATCTGGGCGGTGAGGAGAGCGATTGTTTGCGTGTATGGGCGGAGGGCTGGGATATTTCACCGGCGCCTGGGCACATTCACTTCCGATATCCGGAAAAGCATCTTCCGCTGCCTCAACCTATTCATACAGACCATACTCTGACTTCGCTACTTTCTACCGCGTTCGGAGCCACGCAAGCGACGATTCTGGGCAAGTGGCTGATAAGTGTGTTGAACCACAGCGGCCCCTCTCAGGCGTTGTTACTCACTGGCGCGCGGCGTCTCGATGCGGCCCGGGCTCTCATGGAGTTGCTCGATCCTCGCGAGCCGATTAGCCGAACCCCCGACTTTGACGACGACTGGTTGTTATGCAACGCTGAGTTTTCGCACTTGACGCCCACGCAACTCGAGAAACTGAATTTCTATGCTGGAATTAAGCGCAGACCGGTGATTGTGACGGCCGCAGGGCGGTTTGCCGGGTTGGACAATTTCGTGGAAGTCGATGTGCCGCGGTTTGTGGCGTGTGATCCGTCGGAAGTTTTGGGTGCGCTGGCAACAGCCGTGTCGGCAACTATCCGCGTCCGACGAAAGGCATCTTCGTCGCCATCACGGTCATGAACAGCACGTTGGCGTCTAGCGGCAAATTCGCCATATAAACAACCGCATCCGCCACGTGCTGCACATCCATGCGCGGCTCTACCATCATCGTGCCATTAGCCTGCGGCACGCCACCGGTCATACGTTCGGTCATCTCCGTTGCCGCGTTGCCGATGTCGATTTGGCTACACGCGATGTCGAACGGGCGGCCATCTAGTGAGATGCTTTTCGTTAATCCGGTGATGGCGTGCTTTGTGGCTGTGTAGGGAGCGGAATTGGGGCGCGGTCGATCAGCGGAGATGGATCCGTTGTTAATGATGCGCCCACCTTGTGGCCGCTGCTGTTTCATCAACCGCATGGCGTGTTGGGCGCAAAGGAACGCCCCGTGCAGATTCGCGCCCACGACGTTGTTCCACTGTTCGAACGTCAATTCATCCATGGGGATGGCCGGTGCGCCGGTGCCGGCGTTGTTGAAGAGCACGTCCAGTCGGCCGTAAGCGTCCTTGATTTTCGCGAACAGCGCGGCCACCGAATCCGGTTGACTGACGTCGGTGGCAACCGCCAGCAGATCGCCGCCTTCGGGATCACCCTGGCGACCGGTGTTTTGGAGTTGCTCAATTCGGCGCCCCGCCAGGACGACTGTGTATCCAGCTTTCTGGAGGCCAAGGGCTGCGGCGCGACCGATGCCGCTCCCGGCGCCCGTGACCAGTGCGATTTTTCCGTTCTTCATCCCAACGAGCGTAGCAAATTGGATCACGTAGTTCTACGGCAACGTAAAGGTCAGTAGGCTGGAATCGTTGGCGATAGCAATGTACTGCTTGCCGTCCACCGCATAAGCCATCGGGCTGGCGCGCATTTGGGCTCCGGTGTAGTAGCTCCAAAGCATCTTGCCGGATACCGCATCGAGGGCCATGAAGTTGCCTTCCTTCGATGCTGCGAAGACCACGTTGCCGGCCGTTGCCAAAACACCCGCCGCATGCGATCCGACTTGAATTGGCGTGCTCCACTTGACGTCGCCCGTAGCCGGATCGAGGGCGCGGATGAAGCCCTGCTCTCCCTGTTTTTCGTCTTCACGTTGGCCGCCGCCGGTGAACGGCTGGCCAGGGTCGGGCTTCTTCACTTCACTCGTGTAAGTTGCGCAAGTCTCGCGAACAGCAACATAGAACAGGCCGGTTTTTTCACTGAACGAAGGAGCAGCGAAGTTGGCTGCGCCCAGGGCGTCGGGGCAAACGTAGTTGCCCTCCGGCGTGGGGTCGGTTCCGGGGATGACGATGGGATGGCCCCGCGCGTCCAGGCCCTTTGCCCAAGTCTGTTTCGCGAACGCTTTGCCCGAAACAAATTCGCCGGTGACGCGATCAATCGCGTAGTAGAACGCATTGCGGTTGGCCATGATCAGCAGCTTCCGCATTTGTCCTTTCACCATCGCGTCGATCAGCACCGGAGTTTCGTTGGCGTCCCAATCATGCACGTCATGGGGCGTATATTGGAAATACCATTTCATGCGGCCGGTGTTGGGATCCAGCGCGAGAACGCTGCAACTATATAGGTTGTCGCCGGCGCGTTGCGTGCCTTCGTAGTCGGCCCCGGGATTGCCGGTGGTCCAGAACAGCGTGTCAGTCGCGGCGTCGTAAGTGCCGGTCATCCACGTTGGAGCGCCTCCGTACTTGGCGGAATCACCGGCCCAAGTGGCGCGGTTAGGGTCGCCCGGTTGCGCAACCGAGTGCGTTCGCCACAGCTTCTTGCCGGTGGTGGCGTCAAAGCCGTCCACCCAACCGGAGAGCGCACACTCCCCCGCCGTGACGCCTACGAAAACTTTGTTGTCCACCACCAGCGGTGCGTGCGTGATGGAGAAGCCTTTCTTGTAATCTTCCACCTCAACATCCCAGATGACTGCTCCGGTTTTTGCATCGAGTGCGACCAGGTGCGCGTCCAGCGTGGCAAGGTAAACGCGATCACCTAAGATCGCCACGCCACGGTTTGTCATCACCGTGCAGTAATTGTGGACAGCCGGCAGGCGGCGGGTGTAGTCCCAGATTTTACGGCCCGTGCGAGCGTCAAGCGCAGCCATATTACTCTGCGGGCCGGTAACAAACATCATGCCATCGGCAACAATAGGCACCGTTTCAATGTTCGACGCGCCGAACTGGTAGGACCACGCGCTTTGCAGCTTTGCCACGTTCGAGGTGGCGACCTGCGTCAGTTTCGAGTAGTGACGGCCATTCAGGTCGCCCCAGTAAGTCAGCCAATTCTGCGGTTCGTCAGCCGCGTTCTTGATTCGCGCGGAGGTGATGTTGAAATCGGCGGCGGGCTTCCATTCGCCAGGAGCCGCCTTGCCCTTTTTGAGGAAGGCCAGCAGGTCGATCAGTGGCTTTTCCTCGAGCGGGACTTTCGGCATCAACGATTGGTGCGTTTGCTTCACTTCCTTGAGGTTGGTCTTACTGAGCAGGTGGATGTGCTCACCTGTATCCATCATTTGCAACGAGAAAGTGTCTTCGTTTTTTTGAACTCCTTTGATGGTGCGCCCATTGTTTGTGGCTACTTCAATGGTACGGTAGCCGCGCCGCAGTGAAGCGCTGGGGTCTTCGATGGACTTACGAAGCTCGGGTAATTTGCGTTCGGAGCCTATGGCGGTAAGGTCGGGTCCCAAGCGGCCTCCGCGACCCTGGAACATGTGGCAGTTCGAGCATTTCGCCGAACCGAAAAAGAGCGACGCCCCAGCTTCGGGATCCCCGGTGACGGTCTCTTCGGGTTTGGAATTCGCTAGCGAACGAAGATAGGTGACGATGGCCTTCGCGTCTTCGACAGGCATGGGGAAGGCCGGCATTTGCGTGCCTGCGATGCCGGCCGTGATGTTGCGCGAGATGGCGTCGTCCGCGCCCCCATGCTTCCAATCGCCGCTTGTAAGGTTTGGCGCGCGCCCCCCCGCGGCCTTCGATCCGTGACAGGCGGTACAGGATTTGTCGAATAGCTCTCCTCCTTTTTGAACACCTGTTTCGTGAGGAGATTGGGCGAAGGCCGCGCCGACAAGGGCGGCCGAAGTCAGTAAACGTTGAAGCGGCATCTAGTGAATTCTATCGCAACTGTGTAACCTAAAACCCGGTTCAGCGTCTAGACAAGCGGTATGACAAAATCGCGGACAATTACAATACTCGCAACTCTCGCAGTTGCTCTTAGCCCCGCTTGGGGACAGGAGCAACAGAAAAAGAAACAACCCGCAAGCCCGCCCGCCACCACTTCCATTTCGGTCGACGGCAAGGAGATCTCTATTAAATACGGAGCTCCTTCACGCCGCGATCGGAAAATGTTTGGAGCAGATGGCCGTATTAGCAAGGATCCCAACTATCCAGTCTGGCGTATCGGCGCGAATTCCGCTACGTTGTTGCACACCGAAGCGGATCTGGAAATCAATGGCTTAAAGGTGCCCAAGGGCGACTACACTTTGTTCGCAAAGGTGGACGGACCGGTGTGGGATTTGATCGTTAGCAAGGAAACCGGGCAGTGGGGCCTGGCGTACAAAGAAGCCAATGATTTGGGGCGCGTGAAGATGACGATGTCGAAACCGGCTGCGACCATTGAGACCTATAAAATGACGCTTTCGAGCGGCGGTGGTAAGAGAGCGAAGTTGCAGTTGGAGTTTGAGGACGTGATCGCGACGGTTGATATAGTTGTGAAGTAGGTTGACAGAGAAGTAAGTAGCGTAGTGGAGCCGGAGCGCCCTAAGGGGGCGCTCTTTCTCTTCCTAGAAGTAAATACGCGCCGCCAAACGGAACGAGCGCCCCGCGTAATTTCCAAACTGCCCGGTGTTATTCGGATCCAACCGCTGGAACTGAATGTTTGGCGTGAACGTTCTTGTTGTGGCATTGAAGTTATACGCCCCAAACGAACGGCTGGAATTTGGGTTAATGAAAAAGTTCGGATGGTTCGGCACGTTGATCACGTCCACGCGCAGTTGTAGGTAACGCTTGCTATCTTTCGACAGCTTCAGATTCTTGAACACCGAAGCGTCAAGCGACGTGATCGCTGGGCTTCGCGCATCAGGCAATGTACGGGGCGAGTTTCCGATGGATGGTGCTGTCTCCGTGCCCGGAATGACGAATGCCGCCGGGTTCAAATAGGGCTCCGTGAACGGTGAGCTGCGCCAGTTGGGATTGATTACAGGCACGCCCAAAACACGATCGGGCCGCAACGTAAAGCCGTCAAGGGCGTTGCCGCCGCCTCTCGACGCGAACCAACCATTGTTGCCGGCGATGGCGCTGGCCGGGTAACCACTCGACCGCATGAAGAGCGCGGAAATGTTCCAGTCGCCCCACACCTTTTTCTTTCCGAAAGGCACCTGATAGCTAATTGCTGAATTGAACTTGTGAGGAATGTCGAACACCGACAGGCTACGTTCTGCCCGGCGGTTCACAGTTTGGTAAGGAATGGCGCCGAAGATATCGCTTGCGCCTGCGCCTTGAAAGTTCGACACTTCATCGTCAATCGACTTCGACCATGTATAGGCGCCTTGGGCCGTTAGGCCTCCTGTGAATCGCTTCTGGAATCCAACGCCGAGGCCGTGATAGATAGAGTTGCCCGACCTGTCGTAACGCGTGCTGATGTTGCGGTTGAACCATTGCGGGAACGGCCGAAGTGCGTCTAAAATGGAGCCGCGAATCAGGCTGCCATCGGAGTTACGGATGCCGATTTGGTTATTCGCTTCACTCGTCGTTTGGAAATCCATCCCGGTGCCAGCCAGGGCGGCGACGCGCGATGGGTCAACCGAATTCAAGCGATAGCCGCGGGTGAACAGATGCGTCCCCTTGGTGCCGTCATAACCGAGGGAAATCACGGAATTGCGGCCCACCATCCACTGTGTCCCTACGTGCCACTTCTGAACGGTCGGCACAATGTCAGTCTGCGGGATTGCATAAAACGTGAACGCATTGACGTTGTTCATAAAGAAGATCGGATCGCGCGAAATGATGCGTGGACCAACGAGCGGGCCGATGGGGTTGGTGATCAAGTTCACGGGGCCCGGCGCGACGCCGCCTGTTCGCGCGGAGCTCGAAACCGAATCGGAGCTGATGTTGAAATCGGGATCGACTTCGGCGCCAAGGCCTGTTAATGGGGTCTTCAGCAAGGTATATGATATGCGCCAAATCGTCCAGGGTCGAGGAGCCCAGGCTGCGCCGATGCGAGGTTGGAAGCCGCGATAGTTGGTGGGCCAGAGCGTACTTCCCAGTCCGTTTGTGTTGGCGAATGCGTATCCGCCTTTCACTTGTTGGCCATTAACCGTGCCGGTGAGGTTTGGCAAGAACAGGCCTTGGCGATCGTACTTTTCTGAACGTGGCGTTTCGGCATCCCAGCGCAAACCCAGATTCAATGTCAGCTTCGGAGTCAGCTTATAATCGTCTTGAATGTAAGTGGCCAGATAGCGCCACCGATAGTAGGCCGTAGTGGGCACCGTGCGGTAAACGTAAGTGTTAAGTGAGCCCGTGATTAGCCCGCCAATTTGATCGACGAATGTGCTGACGCTTCCGGTGTTGGGCGAAATCTGACCAGTAAAGGAATAGGTGCCTCCGTTCTGTCCGCCGAAATCGACACGGTTGAGTTGTACGCGCCGGTGCTCCATGCCGAACTTCAAAGTGTGGCGCGCCTTGACCCATGTAAGATCGTTGCCGACGCCTGCGTTGACGTCGAGTGAGCGGCCGTTGAAGCTGCCTTGCGCGTTGAACCCTCGCCCAATGATGGCGGGAAAACCGACGCCGGCAATGGCCGGGACCAAGCCCAACTCTTTGCCCCAATCTTGGGAAATGGCCGCGTCATTAGCGGAGCGCAAGGAATCGCCACGGGAGTAACTAGCGCGGAATTCGTTGAACAATGTAGCAGAGAAGGTATGCGTGTAGATCAGCGACATGTTCCGGGAATTGATTTTGTCCTGGGCGATGGAGTCGCCTGGGTCTGAGTAGCCGGCCCAATCAAAGCGCGTGCCCGTGACGGGCGAGTAAGCGTGGCGGAAAGCAATGCGGTCGGTTGACCCGATGAGTTGGTCCACCTTAAAGCTCCAACGGTTGTCTTCGGTGTAAGCGCCGCGAGCCCAAATGGAGTTTGTGCCGTCCACATCGGGACGACCGTCGGGCCGCAGCCAGTGGATGTACCGCGTATCTTGCCCCGGAGTGAATGGGAACAGTTGCTTCAGGATTTTCTGCGCCTGAGGGTTCTTGGCGAGAAGGCCGCTTAAGTCGTTGTTGGGGATTAGCGGACGATCTACCGTATTGAGGAGTTCGCCGACGGCAAAGCCTTGCGCGTTGAGGTTGTAATGATAGCGGAGGCTGTTGCCACGCAAGGGCGAGGCGATAGCGGCATTGATGTCGCGTTGGCGCAGTGTGGAATCAAGTAGATCAAACGAGTTGTTAAATCTGCCCGCTAACTCATCCGCAGTGGGCAGTTGCGAACGTGTGGCCCCAAAGAACATCTTCAACCGTTGCGGTTCTCCAGTGGCCCAGAAGAAAGTTTTGTTGCGACCATTGTAGATTTTGGGAAGGATCACTGGGCCACCGATCGCGATAGCAGCCTGATCGTAATGCTGCGTTGGAGGGAACGCCGCGCCCAAGGCCTGGGTTTGCAAGTAAGGATCCAGGTGCGACCAGGAAGCGTTGCCATGAAACTGATTGGTTCCGGATTTAGTGGCCTGGTTTATGATGGCGCTTGTTGTTCGGCCGTATTGCGCGGGGATACCGTTAGCTTGAACCGACACTTCGGAAACCTGGTCGCGCGAGAAGGTCATGACCATGCGGCCGGTGCCAGGGGCGCTGACGTCGGATCCATCAACCAAAATAGAACCGCCGCCGGGGATGCCACCGCCGATGGACATGGCTGCGCCAGGGGCAGTAGCTTGGGTGAAGATACCGGGCAGTTCGCTTTGCACTCCTCCGTTGTATTGAGGGTCGCCTTGTGCTCCCGGAGTCAGCAGCACGACTGAGAGAGTGGATCGATCCTGGAACGGAAGGTCCTCCAGAAACTTTTCGCCAACGCTGGTGGTAACCGCCGACGAATTGGGATTAATCATCGCAGTGTCAGCGCTCACGGTGATGCTTTCGGCGACGTCGCCAATTTGAAGAGCAATGTTCTGCGTCGAAGTTTGTGTGATGCGCACGTCAATGCCGGTGACGCTGGCGCGCTTGAAGCCTTGTGCACTGACCGCCACTTCGTATTGGCCGGCGGGCAGTCCGGGAGCAGTGTAATTTCCGGAGCCAGTAGTGACGGTGTTCACGATGGCGTTTGTGTTGATTTCGCGAATGACAACTTTGGCTGAAGGCACAACTGCGCCTGCTCCGTCCGTGACCAGGCCAGTGATTGCGCCGGTGTTGGTTTGCGCGAAGGCAGCGCCAAGGCTAATCGTTAAAGTTAATGCAAAGCGATAAATCATGGCGGCACTTTATCAAATTCTTCCGAGTAATGTCAATGGGGGGATGACAGCCGCTGTTATCCTAACTAATGACCGCCTGGGTTACGCATCGATCCTGATTCTTATGTCGCCTGCCTTCGCGGCCGAGTTTTGCATACAGCGAATCGTCAAAGCCCGCGGCGCTTTCCATTCACTGGCGAAGGCATAAGGCGTGCATTTGATTTGATGGACGCCGTAAAACACTCGGCGCAAGCCACACAGCAAGATCATCGGTATGCCGTGTGCGGGGAAACCGCATGCACGGTTTGAAGGGGGGGATTTGAGAGACGGGCGGCGGAGGCCTGTACCGCGGTAAAATCCTACCTATGCCTGGAACTAATTTACTTGTTGTGGGAAACCCCACCGCGCCTTATTTGAAGATGCTGGCCGAACTGCCGAACGACATCAATATTGCCGTCGGAAACCGGCCCGAGGCTTTTGCGAATTTGGGAGCGGAGGCCGATGCCGTGCTCTATTGCATGAATGCCGGCATTTCGCTCAAAGAGATTTGGCCAGTCACGAAGAAGGTGAAATGGGTCCATTCCATGTCGGCCGGACTGGATACGATGCTGTTTCCTGAATTGGTGGATGGGCCGGCGGTTTTGACCAACGCCCGCGGCGTCTACAAGGAATCGCTGGGTGAATTCGGCATGTTTGGCATCTTTTATTTCGCCAAAGATATTCCTCGCATGCGCCGCAATCAAAAAGCTCACAAATGGGAACAGTTCGACGTGGACATGGTGGACCGCCAAACCTTGGGCATCATTGGTTATGGCGAAATCGGGCGTTCTGTAGCCCGTCGCGCCCATGCCATGGGAATGCGCGTGATCGCCACCCGGCGCCGTCCCGAATTGAATGACGGAGATCCATTTGTTTCGAAGAGCTTCCACATTGATGACCGCAGGCAACTGATGGCCGAAAGCGACTTTGTGTTGGTCTGCTCGGCACTTACTGCTGAAACGAAGCATTTAGTCGGCGAGGCTGAATTCCGCTCCATGAAGCCGTCGGGCGTGATCATGAATCTGGGACGGGGGCCTATCATTGACGAAGTAGCGATGGCCAAAGCCTTGCAGGAAAAATGGATTCGCGGGGCTGTGCTCGACGTCTTCGATCAAGAGCCGCTGCCTGAATCGAGCCCTCTGTGGGACATGGACAATGTGCTGGTATCGCCGCATTGCGCCGACCATACTTCCACTTGGATGGACGACTCGATGCGTTTCTTTGTTGAGAATTTTCACCGTTACGTTAAGGGAGAACCATTACAAAATGTCGTTGACAAGAAGAGCGGCTACTAAGCTTCTGGCTGGCGGCGCCGCCGCTGCCGGTATTCCGGCGATTGCCGCGCCGAACGTAAAGGGCAAGATTCGTCTTGCCGTCTCCACTTACTCTTATTGGCATTTTCGCACGGCGAAATATCCAATCGAGAAAGTCATCGACCATGCTTATGACTTAGGCTTCGACGGCGTGGAGTTGCTGCACCGCCAGTTTGAAAGCGAAGACTTGGCCTACCTGAATAAGTTGCGTCAGCAGGCATTTCGCCGTGGGCTTGATTTGGTGATGCTATCCATTCATCAGGATTTCGTCTCCCCCTCCGCCGGGGAGCGAGCCCAACATGTGGCGCATACCAAACACTGCATTGAGTTGGCCGCCCAGTTAGGCATTCCCGCTATCCGGCTGAATTCCGGCCGCTGGAAAACCATCAAGAGCTTCGATGATTTGATGAAAGTGAAAGGTGACGAACCGCCTTTGGCCGGATACAAAGAGGCAGACGCAATTCAATGGTGTGTGGACTCAATCAAGGAGTGCATTCCCACAGCTGAAAAACATGGCGTGATCATGGCGCTGGAAAATCATTGGGGACTGACTACTAAAGTTGACGTCTTGTTGAAGCTTCATAAAATGGTGAACTCTCCGTGGCTGGGCATCAACATGG
This sequence comes from Acidobacteriota bacterium, assembly GCA_025350695.1. Lineage (GTDB taxonomy): Bacteria > Acidobacteriota > Terriglobia > Bryobacterales > Bryobacteraceae > JANXSF01. Next base: position 3,098 of record JANXXI010000091.1, on the reverse strand, counting down.
ACACCGGGAACTACCCTGGTGATCCTTACGTGGGAATTGAGCAGTTAGCCCCTTACGCGAACATCATCCAAGCGAAGACATATTACGGTGGAGGGGAGTGGTATACCCTTGACCTCGACTACAAACGAATTGCGAAGATCATTCGCAATGCTGGTTACACTGGGTATGTCTCGCTTGAAATGGAAGGGAAGGAAGATCCTCTATCCGCAGTAGCAAAGAGTTACAAGGTATTACGAGACGCATTTGGCGGGTAGCATGCCCGCCTTAATCAACTCATAATTAATGTAAATAACTTAGAGCCGGAAGTAAGTAATTAATTTCTCTTGAGAGATCTTGCCCATTACTTCCGGCTCTAGTACTATTGGCATACCTTGGTATTTTCTTTTCGATGATACTAATCAAACAAACATAAGTTCCGAAGCAGATTAAGTCCACCGCTCTTAGTAACCGTTGTATCTCAAAGCGTTAACAGCGCAAAGACATCTCGAAACATATATGATTACAAATGTAAACCGTTTGTTTACTATAGCGATGCTGCCCATTGGACTTTTGTCTACCGCAAGTGCCGGGTTCGGGCAGTCTATCTCCCATCAAATCAGTCTCCCGACCGGACAATCATGGTGTTCTGACTCCATGATTAACGGTGTTTTCTCGCAGATCAACGCGTTACGCGTGCAACAAGGAAGGTCTACTCTTCGGATGGACACTCTGGGCATGAAGGACGCTGAGATTCGCGCCGGACAATTCATAACTTACATGAATACCCACAATGTGGGGGTAGGCTTTAACCCACATGAGGGGTACGACACCACTGCGGCCAGTCTTGGTTATCCGATTATCAGCGAGAACCTTGCTTACTCAATAAGTGATCCAGCCAGCTTGGTGGCTACGTGGAGTTCAGACAGTCTCCACTTAGGGGCGATGCTGGCATCGGACGCCAACGTGGCCGGCGTCTCGTGCGTCTATTCCGGCGGAATTCCGTTTTGGACTTTTGAACCCGGTAATTGCCCAGGCGGCTCCTGCGGTTCTCCAATCGTCACACCAACAGCCAACTCTCCGCTGGATACGGAGGAGTGGGCATTTCTAACTTTAATTAATAACTTTCGAGCACAGAATGGTTCTGGACCCTTGCAAGTTTCGGTGACGCTTGAGGCATCTTCCAGATGGATGAGTAATGATCTGGCGGCGAAAAATTATTTCAGTCATACCGATAGCCTAGGGCGTAGCTCCGGCGCGCGGATTCAAGCATTTGGCTATACCTATTATCCTTGGGGCGAGAACATCGCGGCGGGTAACAGTAACGCGCAGAATACGTTCAACCAATGGCTAAATGCATGCGATCCGGATGGTTCGGGCCAATGCACTTATGCCCACAAGGTGAACATGTTGAACAGCTCATTCAAGGTGATCGGGATTGCTCGGGCATATGGCCCCAGCGCCACATACGGTTGGTATTGGACCACGGATTTCGGCGGTGTGGTGGATCAGGTGATCACCCCTGGCGGAGCATCTAAGCCAACCATTTCATCTTTCACGGCCAATCCCTCGAGCATCACAACAGGTCAATCCTCCTCCCTGACTTGGAATGTTTCCGGGGCCAGTAGCGTCAGCATAAGTAGCATTGGCGATGTAACGGGGCTGTCGTCGAAAGCAGTCGCGCCATCGGCGACTACGAGTTACACACTAACGGCGACGAACGCGGCAGGCAATTCAACCGCCACGGTAACGGTTACGGTTAGTGCACCGGCGGGAGATTCGCAGCCTCCTTCAACGCCAACGATCACTTCGATCAACGCACCCAGTTCCACCCAGGTTTCCCTGAACTGGTCGGCGAGCACGGATAACGTTGGAGTAACCGGGTATCAAATCTATCGCAACGGAGGGTTGCTCAATTCAGTTAGCGGCTCCACACTTTCCTATTCCGATACGTCGGTGACAAGCGGAACTAACTACAGTTACTACGTCAAAGCGCGCGATGCGGCGGGAAACGTTTCGCCGCAGAGCAATGCGGCGAATGTGACGACGCCGGCAGTAATCACGGGTTCGCCGTGTCCTGGTCCCGTTTTTAATGCATTTACCGGATGCTATTACAACAACACGGGTCTTTCCGGTAATCCCATGCTCACTCGGACAGATGCGAGGATCGCGTTCAATTGGGGCGCGATGTCGCCGGGTGCTTCGATCCCAGGTGGCAACTTTTCGGCCCGATGGCAGGGGACGTTCTCGTTTGGCGCAGGCGACACGACGTTCACGGTGACGGCATCGGACGGTGTGCGTCTCTACATAGACGGCGCATTGGTTCTGGATCGTTGGGTGGACCAGTTCTCGGCCAGTTACACCGTGCGTCGGAATTTGACGCAAGGCAATCATACGATCCAATTGGATTATTATGAGCATACAGGAGCCGGCATGGCCGTTCTAGTTTGGGGCGCGCCCGTGGCCGCGGCGGCTCCGGTGATTAGTTCTTTCACCGCCTCGCCAACTTCCGTCGTCCCGGGACAGTCGGCATTGCTAGCCTGGAATGTAAGTGGCGCAACCAGCGTCAGCATCGCAGGCGTCGGCGATGTTACTGGGCTTTCCTCGAAAGTTGTGACGCCAAGCCAAACCACGACCTATGTTTTGACGGCGACTAACGGCAACGGTAGCACTACGTCGCAGGTTACGGTGAATGTTTCCGGTCCGTCTGGTGATTCGCAACCTCCGTCGACGCCAACCCTGACTACGGCTTATGCCGTTAGCATGACGCAGGTGATTCTTGGTTGGTCGGCAAGTACGGATAACGTCGGTGTGACGGGTTACCAGATTATTCGCAACGGTTCGGTTTTGGCGAATGTCGCGGGTAACCAGCTGAGCTTCAGCGACACGAGCGTGACTTACAACACAAGTTATTCTTACCAGGTAAGAGCCTTTGATGCTAAAGGTAATTTCTCTGGGCTGAGTAACATTGGGTATGTCTTAACTCCGGCGCCTTATCGTGGTGGGAGATAAGTAGGGACCGGCGCACCCCCAGGCGCCGGTTTTCTCTCTTAGTATCTTTAACGCATGCCGTTACACGCTTTGCGGTACAATGAGGAAGAATTGTGATCCGTTCTTTCAAG
>JANXXI010000056.1 GCA_025350695.1 Acidobacteriota bacterium | reverse complement strand
TTCGTACAGCAACTGTACAGCAGAAATGGCTAGTCGATCAATTCGATACGAAATAACAAGCAATGTTGAACGCATCTTTTTAGACGGCCACCTAGCCCTCCTGGCTCGTCGTCAAAGCAAGAATCATGGTTCCTTTGGAGGCACAAACACACCAGAATGGGTTCAGGACCCAATGTCTGTTATACTTATGAAAACAGGCGAGATTACTCTCGTCAATGGGGGCCACCAATGCAGAATGGCGCACTTCGAAAAGTTACGGAATTATCCTCAGATGTTCGTCACGCGATGGAGGGGCTGATTGGACGTTCCCTCAGAGAAGACGAGGCAATTGCTATCAACGTTTACAATCCTGCCCCTTCTGGGGAATTGCGGCGTCAGATTTCAAGGCAACTGCTGGAACGTGTGGATAAGACGGCTGCTAAGGCCTCCGGGATCTCCGATGATGAAATCGATGCGGCTATTGATGAGGCTGCAGATCATGTTCGCCACCATCCAGAATGAGGGTAACGCTCGATACTGGAATCCTTGTGCGCATGAATGTGCGCGCTTCCGGTCCTGCTCGACGTTTGCTGGGAATCATTCTTGAGGGGCCACACGAACTAGTCCTTTCTGATTTCCTTCTGGATGAGACGGCGCGAGTTCTACGATATCCCCGGTTGCGAAAGTTATTCCAATTGACGGATCAAGATATAAACGAACATGTCAGTTTGTTACGGGGCCGAGCCGATCTTGTCTTGCCGGTGATTCAGCAAGAAGTAGTTTTGGCCGACCCAAACGATGATCCTGTGGTGTTCACAGCCGTTGATGGCAGGGCCGACGTGCTTTGCGCCATGGACCGAGACTTTTATGCACCCAACGTAATTTCCTTCTGCCAGGAGCGTGGCATTGAGATTCTCAACGATGTTCAACTTCTCCACCGGCTGACCTGTTACCGGTCATTAAGAAACGTAGTTTTTTGAACATTGGCCGTCAACAGTGCTTACCGCCTTATTTAGCTTAAGTCGAAGATACTCAAGGTAGCCATCGGGAATCTGCTGTGATTGGAGTTCGTCCACGACGGGCCGGAAGTAAGCCAGCGAGCGAATCGGCTGAAGTGTCGGCGCGCCGGTCGGCCTCGCGATGCGGCGAAGTGAGCCAAGGAGCAGGGCTAGTTGGACAACACGCAGGGGCACGCCTTCGTCGAAAAGGCGTCGCGCAAGCCACTGGTCGGAGGCGCTGGCGCACAACGGAGTATCGGGAAGTTCAGCGTACAACGCAGCAATCGAGGCTACATAAGAGGCCTGGTCATTCATTTCTTCTTCCTCCGCGCCGCGGTTTCCAACTCGCTTTCGCGGACCCTGTAGCTGTGGCCTTGGAAAACGGTGACATCTGCATGATGCAGCAGACGGTCGAGCATCGTGACGATACAGGTCGCATTGGGAAACACCTCGTTCCATTCCTTGAACGGCCGGTTGGTGGTGATGATGACCGGCTTACGTTCGTAGCGGCGGTTGATCACTTCGTAGAGTAAGTCGGCAGCCTTGTCGTCGAAGGAGAGATAGGCGACCTCGTCGATACACAACAGACCGGTGTTGGCGTAGGCGTGCAGTCTGCGGCGGCGGCCTTCGGTAGTTTGCCGGTGAAGGTCCTCAAGCAAAGCCGCAGCAGACCGGAACAGCACCGAGTGGCCAGCCTGCACGGCGGCATTACAGATATTCTTGGCGATCATCGTTTTACCCAAACCATTGGGTCCGACAAAAATCAGGTTGCGGGCTTCGTTGATAAAGTCGAGAGAAAAAGCGCGTTCGACGATGTCGCGATCCATCTTGACAGGCCATGCCCAGTCGAAGTCGGCCATCGGTTTATATTTCTTCAAGCCGCACAAGCGCAAGCGCCGCTCCAGGCTGCGCCGCGAGCGCTCGCTGTATTCGGCAAGCGTGATTTGTTCGATGATCTGGCGCGGCGACCAGCGCGCTTTGGTAGCCAGAGCCAGGAAGTCGTCGAGTTGCGCGGGCAAAGCGCGCAGGCCGAGTTGCTGTAGTTGAGCGGGTAGATTATTCATTGGAATCGTCGTGTTTTTTGTTGCGTGCGAGCTCATCGTAAATCTCCAGGTCATGAGGTTGGACATCAACAGCTTGCGCTGACGGATGCCGGCTAAGATCCACAGCCAGCGGTGGCGCGGATGGTTTCTGCTTACGCAGTAGAAAGGCGACAGTGGAAGCGCGTGGGGTATTGCCTGCAATGGCTTCGGCCACGGCGCGCCGCAATGCGGGCGCGCCGTGGAGGTCAAGCAGTTTCAGCAGTTGAGCGGTCTGGCTGCCAGCCGATTCTCCTTGTTGGAAGGCAAGATCGAGCAGTTGTTCGCACTCGGGCGCGGCCTGCGCGAGGCGTCCGCCAGGAGTGGAGTGGGAGGCTTTGCGCTTGAGTTCGAGCAACGCATCCTGGTGCGTGGGATCAAGGACGGATTGCTGGCGGTCATAGCTGCGCCGGTGGCGCGCGATCTCCACAGCGCCATTCAGGATGCGAACCTCGGTGCCGGAAGCGGCCAGGGTCAAGGCGCGGCCCACGGCTTCTGGCGGGATGGAATAGTCGTTAAGATCGAAGCGAACGTAAATGGTCTTGGCGGAGTGGACGTCCACGATGCAGTCGGTATGGAACGGATGAAGCGGCAGGGACAGCAAGCGTGGCCTTTCTTCTTCCCAAGCGTGCGCCACCGAACGCGTGTGATCGCTGGGCCATTGGCGTTGATGGGCCACCTGATCACGCCACTGGAGCGCTTGACGGTTGCACTCTTCGAGCGTGGTAAAGGTGCGTCCGGCCCAAAACGAATCGCGCACGTAACGGATGGCGCGCTCTACACGGCCCTTCTGATTGCCCGCCCGCACCTGGCAAGGGCGCGGAACAAAGTGGTAATGTCCGGCCAGCTCCAGCAAGTTGGGGTTGAAGTGAATGTGATCCCCACGCCGTTCGAGCACGGCGCTTTTCAGATTGTCATAAAGAATCACGCGTGGCGCGCCGCAGAAGTATTCAAAGGCATGCACATGGCCACGCAGGAAATTCTCCATCCGCTGATCGAAGAAGAATTCCAGATACAGTGCTCTCGAATAGGAAAGGGTGATGACAAAGCACGACAGCGGACGCTTGGCGCGGCCCACCATGACGTGGCCGAAGCTCGCCCAGTCGGCCTGCGCCTGTTCGGCGGGGAAGGTATTGAGACGGAGGAATGCTTCCGTCCGTTTGGGCCGCATGCGGGCGACGGCGCGCCGCAACTGCTCGACACTGCCCGTGTAGCCGCGGTCGCCAATCATCTGGTGGAGCCGTGTGGCGCGAAGTTGAGGATACTGATCCAGCGTTTGACGGACGAACTCCAGATACGGATCGAGAATGGAAGCGCGCAACTGCTCGGCGGGATGAAAGCGTTCGGCTTCGATTGCCAGCCGCACCGTATCGGCATGCAGCCCCAGTTGTTTGGCGATCGTTCCGATCTTCCAATGTTCGGCATAAAAGTAGCGGCGTATCTGCACGCGGGTTTCCGGACTAATCATGCGGTTCACCTTCGTTGCGGAGTATGTGGAAAGGGATCGACGAACCACCCGGGGCGGCCACAAAAGCAACAGCACAGCAGCGGGCTGGTTGTTGGTTGGGGCCGAACACGCAAGACGACCTCGATTACCGTGGCCGCTGCGTCGATCTGTTCTCCACAACCAGATGATGCCGGAGAAATGACCGAATGGGAACCCTGATCCGTCACGCTGGCCTGGGCCAGGCGTCTACGGTAGTTGCATTGGCGGTCCCGGTGGTCCAGTTTGCCTTCCGGGCTGCACTGATAGCGGCGGTTGGCTTCGCGGTGTTGACGAAGCCGCGCTGTCGCGCTGCATGTCTTGCTGCAGTAACGCTGTCCGCGGTCGCAGTGCGAGCAGATGAAGAACAAGGCGTTGCAATCGCGGCCCAGACAAAGCCGCGAGCGGAGAACCGCATTGCCGTGTTCCACCATGCGCCAAGTGGGCGCGCTTTGACAACGGCAGTCATTTCATGGCAGGTTAGAACCATCTTCAATGCGTGGTGGCCTTGTCACAAAAGGTTGCCAAGCCGGAACCCCGCCGGTTGCACGGCGGGGTTCTATTTCGCCTTCAAAGATACATTACATGATTCGAAGATGATGATTGATTTGATGGATGATCGCGCCTGCGGCGCGGATGATGTTGCTAAACCCCTGAACTCGGCCACTGATCAGAAAGCTGCGCTTTCTGATGACTGACTACAGCTGACCTCCCAACCATAGCCAATTTCACTCGAACACCAAGGAAAGTGCATCATGAAGATTACGTTGAATGTGCCAGATGACATTGCAAAGGATTTGGGAGCCGAGACAGGGGATCTCTCCCGTCTGGCGCTTGAATCTATGGCTTTGGAAGGTTACCGATCGCGGCACGTTTCAGAGGAGCAGGTCAGGCGAATGTTGAGTTTTGAAAGCAGGTTTGAGGTGCATGCGTTTCTCAAAGTACACAATGTTTTTCTGGATTATTCAATGCAAGATCTGGAAGACGATTTGGCCAAAGCGATCCGTTTCTCATGATCGTCATCGCGGCCAACGCCGCCGACATCCCCGATGATGAAATCGCTGCGGCTATCGATGAGGCTGCGGATCATGTTCGCCATCATCCAGAATGAGGGTAAACACTTGATACTGGAATACTCCGCAGACAGTCAATCCATACGTCCGCGTAAACGATCGTCATTTACGATGAGCGTCGCCACGCTTCTTCGCGGAGATTGCAAGCAAAGGTGGCGCTGTCGGTGATGTCCGTTCTATCTTTCCAAAGGCCTACGAACTCGGAATCCAAGAAATCCCCAAACGTTTTTGCTGGCGGTGTTGTGAGAGTGGACACGACGATAACTATGTTGGCTGGACCCACAGGCACCTCCGCTGGGAGCGTGACGTGGAGTTCACGATTGTCCGGAATATCGGTATGCAAACTGACGGTTCTGACCATAGTGCCTCC
>JANXXI010000049.1 GCA_025350695.1 Acidobacteriota bacterium | reverse complement strand
ACCTTTTGAGCGCGCCTGTTATCCAGCCCACGTAAGGGGAATGGTCATTTAAGTAGTGCCGCTTTTGGATCGGATTTACTTGGTACAAGATACCCGCAATTGGTTCAAGCATCACTCAACCCGCCAATTAAGTCGGGCCCTCACCTAATCAATCAAACCCTTCCGAACCGCAAACCGCACCAGCTCCCCCGTCGAGTGCAAGTTCAGCTTTTCCATAATCCGCCCGCGATGCGCATCCACCGTATACACGCTCAGATTCAGAAGAGTGGCAATATCCTTATTCGTCTTCCCCTCAGCAATCAACTGCAACACCTCACGCTCCCGGCTACTCAGCAAATCCAAAGGATCCGTCACATGCCGCCGATAATCGCTCAGCACCGCATCACTCACCGACGGATGCAAATACCCATCACCCTTAGCCACCGCGCGCACGGCCAGCAGCAACTCCACATCGCTCGAATCTTTCAGCAGGTAACCCTTCGCCCCAGCACGCAGGATCTCACGGACATACACCGAATCCTTATGCATGCTCAGCGCCAACACACGGATCAAGGGATTGGCCGCCGCCAAACGCCGCGTCGCCTCAATGCCGTTCAGTTCCGGCATAGCCACGTCCATCACCACCACATCGGGCAGCAGTTCGCTCGCCATGGTGACGCACTCCTTGCCATTCCCCGCTTCCCCGATAATTTCCATATCGGGCTGCGCGTCCAGGATCATGCGGAATCCCTTGCGGACTACGGCGTGGTCATCGGCTAATAAGATACGGATCTTTTGGCTCATTCGTTTGGACAGCTAACTTGGGAACACGTACGTCCAGCAGTACGCCTCCATCGTCGAGTTGGTTGATCGTCAACTCGCCACCCGCCGTGCGGGCTCTGGCGCGCATTCCTGTCATTCCCAAACCCTTGCGGCCCGGTTCAGGTTCCACCGGCATGCCTCGTCCATTATCGCCGATTGTGAGGTGGATCGTCTCGCCTTCATCGGTCAGCTTGATCGAAACCTTGCTTGCGCCCGAATGCCTGGCGATGTTCGTCAGCGCTTCCTGCCCAATGCGGAATAGATGGGTTTCCGTTTCGTCGGCCAGTCTGCCGCTGAAATCAGACGAGAAATCCACCACAATGCTAGTGCGATCCTGAAAGCCTTCCGACAACCAGCGCAGGCTGGCTTCCAGGCCAAAATCGTCGAGGATGGTGGGGCGCAGCAGTTGGCTTAGTTCGCGGACGTTGCGAATGGCATCGTCCACTAGTTGCACGCAATCTTCCAGGCGCACCGGAAAGGCTTCCTTATTTGCCGTGCGGAGAGACATCAGGTTGGCCTTCACCGCGGTAAGGCACTGGCCCAGCTCGTCGTGAAGTTCGTGGGAAAAGCGCCGGGCGGTTGTTTCCTGATTCTCCAGCATGTGCCAAGTGACCGAGCTCAGTTCCGTGGACTGAACTTCCACTTGCCGGAACAAACCTGCGGTAATACTGACGGTTTTGATCGCGAACAAGGTAGCCAGCACCAGGCAGACGGCCACTACCAGGAACGATTGCCGCAGCAATTCTTGGGATCGAGCTTGGATTTGGCCCTGCGCCTCGGCGGCTCGGGTCCGGCCGCCGGAGACCAGTTCGCGAACGATCTGAATCACTTCGTCGTGGCGTCCCAGCAGGTCGGTGGAGAAAAGAGTTTCGGCGTCTTCTTGCGCAAGAAGTCTGCGGGCTTCGTCGCTGAAGCCTTTCGTGGCATCTTTGAGGTGTAGCCATGTGGCTTCCTCGGCAGTCCCCTCGGCCGCCGAGACAATCCGCTCAATGCCTTTATCGGCATCATTCAACTGAGAAAGAACCTTGTCCCGATTGATCGAATCGGAGCTTTCCTTTCCCAAATTGTAGAAAACAGCGTTCAACGTTCCTTGTTCGCGATGTATCTCGTCTATTAAGGTAGCGGAAGCCAACTGTTCGGATTCCAGCCGATTTGCACTCGACTGGATAACACGCACACTGCGAATGCCTACAAAGCCCGCAAGTACAAGAAAAACAATGACTACACCAAAACCACCGACAAGAACTCGAAGGATATTGCGATCTGTAATCCTCTGAAACATGCCGGGGTACTTCATAAGTTTACGCCGGAAACGAAATTAGTGCGATTCCCATATTCAGCTATTGTAAGGCACAATAGGGCGCTAGTCTTTCCCCTAACGGAGATACCGATTTCCTAAAGCTTGACAACTCTAGGTACTGGAAGTCCTTGACAATGTGGGACTAAAGCCTAAGAAGGGACAACGGAGGATCAAGAATGATTCAAGTGAACGCTGTCCGAATTCTGATCTTTATTTACATGGCAAAGGCGGTATACGCTCAAACTACACTCAGCGACCAGTTCTACGGCGCCATCCGCTCCGACAATCAATTGGCTCTAGCCAATCTTCTCGCGGGCGGAGCTGATATCGATTTGCAGGATGCGCGAGGGAACACGCCGCTGATGTATGCCTCTGCTGTCGGATCCGCTGAGATGATGCGGACCCTCCTGGCTAAGGGCGCGGATGTGAAGTCAAAAAACAATTTCGACTCAACGGCGCTGATGTGGTGCACTAACGATTTAGCGAAAGTTCGCCTGCTGCTTGAGAAAGGCGCTGAGGTGAATGCGCGGTCGAAACAAGGCTTGGCGCCGCTTTTCATCGCTGCATCGCACGACGGCAATGTCGAGGTGGTGCGACTCATGCTGAAACACGGTGCGGATACCAAGGCGCCTGGTCCCGCTGGCGCGACTGGATCGCTGATGATGTCGGCAAAAGCCCATGACACTGCTAGCTCCAAACTGCTGCTTGAAAGCGGCGCGATGGCGAAGGCCAAGGGGTTTGCCGGCTTCACGGCTCTGATCAATGCCGCCGGTAATGGCAACGCCGAACTCGTGAAGCTTCTGCTTGCGCGGGGCGCGGATGTGAACGCGCAGTCGGAACCGGCGTTCGAGAAGGTCAAGAACGGGGACATCGGTCTCGGCAGCTTTACACCTCTGCTGCTGGCCGCTAATGCGTGGAGCCCCGAGACAGTAGAGCTGCTATTGGAAGCGGGCGCTGACGTCAACGTGCGTGACGTGCGTGGGATGACGCCACTGATGTTGGCTGTGGCAAGCGACCACGCGAACGAGAAGATCGTGCGGATGCTGCTGGCGAAATCACCAACGATGGACGCCAGGTCAAAAGCGGGGGAAACGGCCCTCGATTGGGCCATGAAGTTCCAGCATCCTGTGCTTCTTCCCCTGATCCGCGCTGCTTCATCCGGCATCGAGCCCGTCAAACGCGAACCGGTTTCGCTTTCTTACGCCAAATTGAATGCTCGCGCGGCCGTCGAAAAAAGCTTGGAAAACATACAGAAAACGAATACCAGCTCGTTCCGTGAAGGGGGTTGCGTCGCTTGTCATGCGGGCAATATCACCAGCATGGCAGTCGCGGCGGCCCGAACAAGAGGGCTTCGCGTGGACGAGCCGGCCGCGGCGGAACTGGCGCGAGCTACCCGCTTGCAGTTCGCCGCCATGACCGAAGGGTTGCTTCAAAGGCAGGACCCTCCCGCCGTGGAGATTTTGATACAGGCTCTGGTTGCGCTTTCCGCCGAGCACGTAAATGCGGACCGCGCGATAGATGCGATGGTCAGCAATGTTGCCGCCCAACAGCAGGCTGACGGCTCTTGGGGAGTCCACGGATTATTAGTGCGCCCACCAACAGCCGATGGCCCATTCTCTACCGCTGCGTTTGGAATCCGCGCTCTTCGCGAGTACACGATTCCGGCCAGAAGAGCTGAATTCGAGACGCGAATCGCCAGAGCTTCAAAGTGGCTCCAGACGGCTATTCCGGTTACTACGGAAGATGCTGTTATGCAACTGCTTGGCGCGAAGTGGGCGGGTCTCAATGCGGCGGCGATTGACAAAGCGGCCAAGCGAGTACGCGCTCTGCAGCGAGCCGACGGTGGATGGGCGCAAACTCCTTATCTGAAGTCCGATGCTTATGCAACAGCCACCGCGCTGTATGCGTTGCGAGAGGCTGACGCGGGCGGGTCGGACGCTGCTTACAAGCGGGGCGCGGCTTACCTACTTTCGACACAAGCGGCGGATGGATCGTGGTATGTAGCCAGCCGCTCTCCGAAGTTTCAGCCCTACTTTGAAAGTGGCTTCCCTTACGGGCACGATCAATGGATCTCGCAGTGGGCGACTCGTGTGTTGCTTGACGCCATTAGGCGGCTCGAAATCAAGGAAGAGGATTGATGGTGATGAACGAACCGACGATTATCTGTCCGAACTGCAAGGCGGAAATCAAGCTCACCGAGTCGCTTGCTGCTCCGCTAATAGAGGCAACGCGACAACAGTATGAACAGAAAATCGCGCAGAAAGAGGCTGATGTAGCGAAACGTGAAACCGGGATTCGTGAGCAGCAGGCAGATCTTACGAAGGCGCGAGAATCTATTGACGAACAGGTCATATCAAGACTCAAGCCTGAACGCGAGAAGATTGTGGCGGAAGAGTTCAAGAGGGCTCGGCTCATGATGGCGACCGACCTTGAACAGAAGGTCAAGGAAGTCGCGGATCTCCAGGAAGTACTCAACGAGCGGGACATCAAGCTAGCCGAAGCCCAGAAGGCCCAGGCGGATCTGATTCGTAAACAGAGGGAACTCGACGATGCCAAGCGAGAGATGGATTTAACCATCGAAAAGCGAGTTCAGGAATCGCTCGTGGTAGTTCGGGACAAGGCCAAGCAAGAGGCTGAGATGGGACTCAAGCTCAAGGTGTTGGAAAAAGAAGAGCAGATTGCGTCGATGCAGCGCCAGATCGAAGAACTAAAGCGCAAAGCAGAGCAAGGTTCCCAGCAACTCCAAGGTGAGGTTCAGGAGCTCGAATTGGAGTCTCTTCTTCGCCAAAGATTCCCGCTCGATACCATCGAACCCGTGGCTAAGGGCGAATTCGGCGGTGATGTCCTGCATCGAGTTAATAGCCCTCAGGGCCAATATTGCGGTACGATCCTGTGGGAATCGAAACGGACCAAGAACTGGAGCGATGCTTGGCTTCCGAAGCTTCGAGACGACCAGCGAAGCGCAAAGGCGGAAGTCGCGTTGATCGTGTCACAGGTGCTCCCCAAAGGCATTGAAACGTTCGACTTCATCGATGGAGTTTGGGTCACAGAACCCCGTTGTGCTATTCCTGTGGCCACTGCCCTCCGGCAGTATCTGATCGAGCTATCAGGGGCTCGCCAAGCTGGACAAGGACAACAGACCAAGATGGAACTGGTCTATCAATACCTGACTGGCCCGCGCTTTCGCCACCGCATTGAAGCTATTGTCGAAAAGTTCTCTGACATGCAAGCGGATCTCGATAAGGAGCGGAAAGTGATGACTCGCCTTTGGGCCAAACGTGAAGAACAGATACGAGGAGTGATTGAGTCCACCGCTGGCATGTATGGAGACCTTCAAGGAATCGCGGGCAGAACGCTACAGGAAATTGAAGGATTGGATCTCCCATTGCTCAATGCTTCCACGGTTGACTCGGAGGGGGTGGACTAATGGCAAAAGAGAAAGTGGAGAAAACCACGCTTGATTGATACGACTGCTGCGCCACCGTCGCCAGCGACTACCTCCTCGACCGCGACTGGGGCGGGGCGCGTCCATTCTCCGTATCGGCGCGCAACGGACCTATTGCAGCGACTTGCTCCGGGCAAGATGCGCATCGGTTTCCTTATTGGTGCTGGCTGTCCTCTCGCCATTCGCGTATCTGGTGGGGATAACACGGAACCGTTGATCCCCGAGATCCACGGGCTTACGGCACTGGTCAAAGGTCACTTGGACGGGGACACAGAATTAGGTAACGTTGCTCAGACGGCTTGGAGCCGCGTAACCGCACGCGGAATTCCCATACCTACGGTTGAAGACGTACTAAGCCATATTCGAATGCTGAAGTCTCTTTGTGGAAGTAATGGGATAGACGGTTTTTCCGAAGATCAACTCAGCAAACTCGACCATGCTATCTGCCGACAGGTGCGCGAAATTGTCAGCAAGGACCTTCCCACAAGCGGCACGCCCTACCACGCGCTTGCGAGTTGGATTCAGGCAATTCCTCGCGACAAGCCAGTAGAGATTTTCACGACAAACTACGACTTGTTGCTGGAGCAAGCCTTGGAATCCCAGCGAGTGCCATATTTTGATGGCTTCGTCGGTTCCGATAGCTCCTTTCTTGATCTCGAGTCAATGGCGGAGGATGATTTGCCCGCGCGTTGGACGAGGCTCTGGAAGATACATGGGTCCATCAACTGGTGGATCACGAAACAGAAGAAGATTCGGAGAAGCCGCGACGTGGTCGAGGGCGAACAATTGTTAATATATCCATCACACCTCAAGTACGAACAGAGTAGACAAATGCCGTACTATGCAATGCTGGATCGCCTTCGAGTTTTCTTGCGCTCCGACCAATGCGTGCTTCTCATTTGTGGCTACTCTTTTGCCGACGAGCACATCAACGCATACATCGGTCAAGGTCTTGCAGGAAACCCTAACGCTGCGTGTTTTGCAATGATTTTTAATGATCGGGCGAATGTCCCCCAAGCTGTTGAGCTTGCGAAGCGGCATGCCAACTTAAGTGTGCTTGCTGCGGACGGCGGGGTCATTGGAACGTGAGGTTGCGGCAAGCATGCGTAACCGACATGAATTTGCCATTCAGGCGGCAATATCGGACGTCTGAAGAAGATTCTCGCGGTAATTCCAAGGCATCCAGTTCGCAGGCGCTTGCGCCAGTTCGCGAGGATTCCGC
>JANXXI010000048.1 GCA_025350695.1 Acidobacteriota bacterium | reverse complement strand
GCGGAATCCTCGCGAACTGGCGCAAGCGCCTGCGAACTGGATGCCTTGGAATTACCGCGAGAATCTTCTTCAGACGTCCGATATTGCCGCCTGAATGGCAAATTCATGTCGGTTACGCATGCTTGCCGCAACCTCACTTTGGTGGACACTGGCGCGTGCCGGACTCAACTCTCGCGGCAAGAACGAGCCTCCGGTATCCGCAGCAGATTGGTCGGGCGCTCCGAACTCCTGGATGCCGGTCTCGTATGATGCCATGGCGCGGTGGATGATCGAGGAATCCGCGGTCAGCCAATATGTCAAGGCAGCACCGCTTGTCTCGCGGCGTCGCTGAGTGACTGACTGCTCCCGAGTATCACCCGCGATCAAACGCGCTGGTAGGGCACCGGAGATCGCATGAATGTTCATAGCGGTTCTCTTTTGTGAGCAGGCTCTGGATGAGTGTTAGCGCAAAAGCATTGTCCACGTCTGCGGGCGTTGCGAAGGTCATGCCACGCCTCCACTTCTTGTGGGCCTCGGGATGCACACCCGTCAAGACGACGAAGCCTATTCCAATCTTGCTGCCGTCTGGCAAGCCACTCGTTTGGGTCGCTCTTGACTGGCGAAAAAAGATCGATCCAAGGTCCCCATATGTACGTTTGATCCGACACATGGCGTCGGTATTCGCATATACTTAGGGAGTGCCTGCGCTGGAGCAACAAATCGAAGAACGGCTGGTTCGAGGACAACGCGTCTTCTCGGCCCCGGAAATTCTTCGCGCTTCACACCAATCTCCCGAGGCCTTTGAAGCTGCGGCACGGAGGCTGAAGCGGAAGCATCGCCTCGCCAGTCCATGGCGCGGCTTCTTTCTGATCCTAAGCACGGAGGACCAAGCAACCGGTGCACCGGATCCGATCCGGTGGATCGATCCTCTCATGGCGCATATCGGCGTCGACTATCGCGTGTCCTTGCTGCCCGGTGCTGCCTTCCATGGATCGTCCCACCAGGCGGCCATGGTCTTTCAAGTGATCGCGCCCAAACAACTTCGCTCTTTTGAGCTTGGACGCCATCGAATCCAATTCGTCTATCAGTCGCCCGAATTCTTCGCTGTAGTCAATCAACCGCAGTTCCTCGCTCAGATCAAAAGCCCATCCGGGTTTGCAAAGGCGGCCGGGGTGGAACTGCTGTTGCTGGATTCAATTCGCTACTTCCATCGAGCCTCGGGCATGGACGGGGTTGCGCAAATCGTAAGGGACCTTGGACGCAAAGCGGATCCGCGCAAGCTCGCGAAGCTCGCGGCGGTTTATGAAAATTCAGCGGTTCGTCGCCTAGGATTTCTTTTTGAAAACTTTGGGATGAGCCGTCAGGCTGATGCGCTGGTTCGGTTTGCAAAAAAGGCAAAGTCGATGAAGCTGCTGGACCCTTCCATCAAACCGCTTCCCGGTTTGGCTCAGGAGCACGAATTGTGCGAGAAGTGGATGCTGATTCTCAATCGCAAAGTTGAGATCGACTCGTGATTCCGATTGACCACCTGCAACAGTGGGCACTGATCGCGCCATGGCCGGACTCGGCCCAGATCGAACAGGATCTGATCATCTCTCGCGCATTGTGCGACCTGTTCAATGAGCCGCGCCTTGCAGGCAAGATTGCCTTCCGCGGCGGCACTGCGATTCATAAGCTGCTCTTTCTGAAACCTCTGCGATATTCAGAAGACATCGACTTGGTCCAAGTGGAAGCCGGGGCCCATTGGACCGATCGTTGACGGTGTTCGTGCTGCCCTCGGTTGGCTAGCTCCGTGCAAGAGAGAAACGGCAACGCACTCGATGCACATGGTTTTTCGATTTGCTCCCGAAGCCGGCGGGCCAACGCGAAGAAAGCTGAAGGTAGAAATCAATACCCGAGAGCACGAGAACCTCTTTGGCCTCCATCACTACCCCTTTCGGGTAGACAGCCCCTGGTTCACCGGACAGGCAAACATCACGTCGTTCGCGGCGGAAGAATTGTTTGGCACCAAGCTCCGCGCCCTCTTGCAGCGGCGCAAGAGTCGGGACCTATTTGACCTCAACGAGGGCCTACTCAAACTCAATCTGGATTTGGACAAGGTGATAAGGTGCTTCCATCACTATCTGAACCTTGAGGGCAACTTGATTTCCAGGGCTTCGGCCGAGCAACGTTTGCTCGAACGGTTCGAGCGGAGCTTGACCGAAGACATCGCGGCGCTCTTGCCTTCTGGCCTGACGTTTTCGGATAACGATGCTGTCAACGCCATCGGTCGAGTGTGGTTTCGGCTGCTCACTCGATTGAGAGGCGAGCCGTGGAAGCTGTCGGGCCAAGTGATTGAGCACCTACGCGAGACGAGAGCGCAGTCACTGCTCACCGACCCGGCGATCTAGGGCAGACACGAAGTTCTCCGGCTGTCCGGCGCCAACTACTTTTCCAGGCAGGGACTTCTAGTCGCCGATTGATGAGCGCCGCTCTCCTCCGCTCGGCCCAGGATCTCCCGTAAACACGTGGTAGGTCACGGCGTCCCAGGTGTTGTGAATACCGGCGAAGAGCAGCAGCAGCGCCGCAAACCCGACGCCGAAAAGGGCCTCACGCGGATGAGAACGGGTATCGCGTCGAGCAGGCCAAACAGAAGAAAGGCGACAACGAATGAACAGCCGCGAAAAAAGGAAACTGCCTTTGCTGAACTGGAGGCTCCGCCTCCAGACCTCCGGGATTTATCGCATTGCTGCTATCCCAGACGGCCGGCGGGGCGGCTAAGGGACCTCTGAGGAGATGCAACGATCTCTAACTGTTCGCGGCGGGAACAACGGCGAGATTCAATCGCCCTCGCTGCCCGCTGCGTGAGTTAGGGAAGATTCGCCGATTCCTCACTTTCCGCCACAGCGACGGATCAATCGCCAACGGTTGCACCCTCTGTTGTGCGACGCTCACAAATGCGCCGTGAACGTCCAGTTCGCCGTAGCGGAGGAGTCGCTTGGGGATTCCGGGGCAAGGTGAACGCGATTCCGGGGTGAAGTTGAACAGGAATTCCGGGCGAAGGTGAACAGTGATTCCGACGGGAAGGTGAACAAAAATTCGCCAACCCCGGAATGGCGTTCACCTTCCCCGGAATAATTTCCACAGGCAAGGCGGCGCTGGACATCAACACGGCACAATGAACTCTCCTAAGGGGGGAACAAAGTGTCGGCCAGGAGACTGTCCATGCGGAAAATCAAAGAGGTCTTGCGCCTCCGAAATGAACTCAAACTGAGCTACCAACAGATCGAGCGAAGCTGCGCGGTCGGGGTGGGCACGGTCCACAATTACATCAAACGATTCAAGACTTCCGGGCTAATCTGGCCGCTGGGAGCGGACTGGACCGAGGCACGGTTGAACGCCGCGCTTTACCCGCCGCCAAAAGCCAAACGGCAACCGTCGCCGCAAGCGTTGCCGGACTTTGCGGTAATCCATAAGGAACTGCAAAGCAATAAACACGTAACCCTGCAACTGCTGTGGGACGAATACCGGCAAGGGAATCCAGACGGCTACGGCTATTCCCGTTACTGTGAGTTGTACCAGCGTTGGCGCAAAAAGCTCGACTTGGTGCTGCGCCAGGAACACAAAGCTGGCGAGAAAATGTTTGTCGATTGGGCCGGGGCCACAATCCCGGTTTATGACCGGCTCACAGGCGTTGCTTGGCAAGCCCCGTTGTTCGTCGCAGCACTCGGAGCCAGTTCCTACACATGGGCTGAAGCCACGCGCGATCAACAGATGGAGGCTTGGCTGAAATGCCACGTGCATGCGTTCGAGTACTTTCAGGGGATTCCGCAACTGGCGGTACCGGACAACTTGAAGACCGGCGTAACCAAAGCGCATCGTTACGATCCGGATCTGAACCCCACTTACTACAACTTCGCCATGCACTGTGGTTTCGGCATCTGCCCGGCGCGTCCATACAAGCCCAAGGACAAAGCCAAGGTGGAAAGCGCCGTGCAAGTGGCGCAACGCTGGATCGTGGCGGCGCTGCGTCATCGCAAGTTCTTTTCGCTCGAAGAACTCAACATTGCCATTCGGGAATTACTTCACAAGTTGAATCATCGGCCATTTCGCAAAAAAGAGGGAACACGAGCCAGCCTGTGGGAGGCCATCGATAAACCAGCGTTGAACCCCTTACCGGCCGAGCCGTTCGATCTCAGTGAGTGGTGCAAAGCCAGGGTCAACATCGATTACCACGTGGCGTTTGATTCCAACTTCTACAGCGTGCCCTACAATCTGGTTCACGAACAAGTGGAGATCCGCTCAACGCCCACCACCGTGGAGATTCTCCACCAAGGCCAGCGTGTGGCTTCCCACACACGCCACCGTGGCCACAACAAAGCCGTCACTAATGAGGAGCACCGTCCCAAGAGCCATCGCGCGCATCTGGAATGGACGCCCTCGCGGATGGTGCAGTGGGCGGAAACGGTTGGCCCCAATACCGCGCGTCTGTTCGAGCGCATCCTGAACGAACAGCCCCACCCGGAGAAGGGCTATCGCGGGTGCCTGGGCATCATCCGGTTATCCAAAACGTATCCGATACCGCGAGTGGAAGCTGCTTCCCAGCGGGCGCTGCTGACTGGGGCATGCCGCTACAAGAGTGTGGAATCGATCTTGAAAAACTCGCTCGACCAGGTTCAGCCAACCGGCCCGCCCGCTGCTTGCACGCCGCCACACGACAACATCCGGGGATCTGAATACTTCGAGTAAGGAGAACCACATGCTACAACAACCAATGATGGAAAAACTAACAGCCATGCGATTACTGGGCATGGTGGATGGGTTGAAGACGCAACAACAAGATCCGGCTTCGGCCGAACTCAGTTTTCTGGAACGGCTTGGTTTGCTGGTGGATCAGCAATGGAGTTGGCGAGAGAACCAAGCGCTGGCGCGACGGCTGGCCATCGCCAAGCTGAAAGGAGCCTGCGTTGAGGACATCGACTACCGGGCTCCGCGCGGTCTGGACAAAAGCGTGATTCGTGGCTTGGCGCAGAGGTCGGGATGGGTCGAAAGTCACGAGAACATTTTCGTGCTCGGGCCAACCGGCGTGGGTAAGAGTTACTTGGCTTGCGCCTTGGCCCACAAGGCATGCCGTGACGGATACTCAGCGCTCTACATCCGCGCAGCCGCGCTGTTCCGTGATCTGAACATCGCTCGCGCCGATGGGAGTTTGCGGACGCTGCTTGCCCGCCTCAACAGGGTTGATGTGTTGGTGATCGATGATTGGGCCATGAATCCGCTGGCGGAAACCGAGCGGCGCGACTTCTGGGAGATCTGCGAAGACCGCTTCCAGACTCGGTCTACCGTGCTGACATCGCAACTTCCGGTGGCCCGTTGGCATGAGCAGATCGGCGATCCCACTTCGGCCGACGGCATCCTTGACCGGTTGGTTCATAACGCTCACCGCATCGAGATGAAAGGCGATTCGATGCGCAAGAAGAAAGGCGGGGCGCAGCAGCAGCCGTCGAGCAGTTAGCGGAGGTCTCTTCAGGACTGACGGGGACAAGGGCTGCCGCCCCTTTCCCCGTACCCTTTTCCCGGCTGGGAGGCGCTGCCTTCGCTTCGCTACGGATAGGTTTTCCTTGACGAAGGTGAACACTTCCGGCACAATCAAAGTGCCAGCGTCGCTACGCTCCGATAACGTTCACCTTCAGCCCGGAATGCTGTTCATCTTGCCTTCGGAATGAGCGTTCACCTTCGCCGGAATCCCCAGTCAGGCGCGTCGCGTGACCCGCTCGGAGTTGGTAAAAGCTCGGCGACCACACCACGCGGCTGCGGAAACAGTGCGATACTTCTAAGATAAATACGTGAATCAGCGGCAGAACACGGATCGGATTTGTATCATCGGCGCCGGCATCGGTGGTCTCACGCTCCAGATTGCTCTGCGCGCCCGAGGAATAGAGTCCGTCATCTTTGAGCAAGCTCACGAATTGACGGAAATCGGGGCGGCCGTGGCGCTATCGGCGAATGCGACCCGATCCTTGATTCGCTTCGGTCTGGGATCTGAGTTGGCGTCTGTTTCGACCGAGCCCAGCGAACTGATATTTCGTAGGTGGGATGATGCACGCCGCCTATGGGCGCATCCCGTGGGAAATGATGGAGCATACCGCCGAGAATTCGGTGCTCCATACTACGGTGTGCACCGCAAGGATCTGCAGCAGATTCTGCTCGAGGCGTGTGATTTGCGGACTATACGTTTCGGGCACCGTCTGACCGGTTTGCGAACCGAATCGAACCATGTTCATCTAGACTTCTCAAACGGTGCGACAGAACGGGCGAGCCTGGTCGTGGGCGCTGACGGTATTCGGTCTGTGATCCGCAAGTACATCAGCGGCGGAGACGACACGATCTTCTCGGGTACCACAGGTTTCCGCGGCTTGGTACCTCGCGAACGGCTGCCTTCGTTGCCCGATCCAGGGGCCATCCAGTTCTGGATGGGTCCCGGAGCGCACCTCCTTCACTACGGCCTAGGAGACAACGCTGAATACATCAACATCTTTGGGGTGGTTGAGGGGCCGCAACGCTGGCCCAACCTCGAACGCTGGCGAGAGGACGTGTTCGGGGAGGACATTCTCGGCAAGTTTGTTGGTTGGCATCCGGCAGCCCTTGAGTTGTGCCGGGCATTAGCACAACGAGAGGGTTGGGGCCTGTTCGCTGTCCGTCCGCTTCGCCGCTGGAGCAAGGGCCCGATTGTTCTCATTGGCGACGCCGCTCATGGCATGCTCCCTCACCAGGGTCAGGGCGCTAACCAGACCATCGAGGATGCTGTCACACTCGCAGCCATCCTTGCGAATCCGCCTGCGGAGTCAATTGTCGAGAGCCTGCTCGTCTATGAGAACGTACGGAAGTCACGTGCCAGGCGCGTGCAGAAGTATTCGTGGAAGGCAAACAGGTCTCTACACCTATCTGATGGTCCGGCGGCGCATCAGCGGGACTTACGATTGCACAGTTTGCCCAAAGCGATCCGCTGGATACACGAACACGATGCCGAACTTTCGATTACGGCATGAGCTCACGTGAGACTGGTTCGACCTGAGTCGACGCGTTGCGGCCGGATTGTCGGGCATCCGGAAGTTGGCACGTGGTGGGCCATCGCCGATTCGTTTGGGGAATGCTCGTCGGATTCAGAGTTCGAGTCCGCGCCGGGGTCACCGTCAAGTGGGCCCAATCCAGAAGAAACGTCTGAAATACCCGTAATAAAATCAATCAGATAGCGCGAGCCTTGGGAATTGATAATTGGCTCCCCAAGCGCGACATTGCAAGAAATGGCGAGAGGCTCTAGGGCTGGTGAGGGCGGCAAGCTATTGATTTAGAATATACTTCGGTAAAATGATGGCCCTACCCGTCGGTCGTGATATCGCCTGGACGGGCAGGCCGCACAAACAAATAATACTGTGTTTTCCGGGTGGCGCTCAGTCACTTCTTCTCAGCGGATCGAAGCCGAGCTTCTACCTGAGCCACAATTTCGTCGTAGATGCCCATCTCCTTTCGCCTTTGCCACGAGGGCTTTCTCGCGGCTGCCCTTGTCAAGAAGATGGACCTTGCAGTATCCGACCACGGCGTTGTCGAGGACTTTTGTAAGGCTGGTGTTCCAGCCCTGCCCTGCATAGGTCGCCGGATTGGTTCGCTCCGCCATATCAGCGTAAGCGCGGAAAGCGATCTCGAAGAATTCCGCCTCTCTCCCTTGCAGGCGCTGAGCCCAGCCGAAGAAAGGTGCCGTGTAGGCGCGATCCATCGGCGGCACGAGATCAGTGCGGATTCCGGCGAAGAAAATCACTCATTCCGAGCTGAAGAAAATAAGTTATTCGCCAAGCGACGCCGGTAAAAACATTGTGGAGCAGGTGATCGTCATCGGTCAAGGAAAATGCTCCACTGCTGGGAAATATCTTCAACATTATTTCGTTTCCTGTAGCTTTGCCGCATCTGCTGACGCAAACTTTGCGTGAGCACGCCACTGGCTTTCCATCTTTCGTACGCGCTCGGCCAGATGCCGCCAGTAGTTTAGGTCCGCGTCCAGTTCTCCAGCCTCCTGAAGGATGCCGCCGAAGTATTGAAGGCTCGTGATCGGCGAACCAGCGGCATGATTGAACAGCGCCACGTATTTCCGCGCACATCCCAGCAACATCGTGC
>JANXXI010000028.1 GCA_025350695.1 Acidobacteriota bacterium | reverse complement strand
AAAACTGCTAATTGAGTTTCGCGTGTTCCCCCGAAGCGAAGCAAGGCATGGAGTCTTCCCAGTGGCTTTCAGTCAGCTGACGCTTTCCCGAGCCGTCAGCATTCATCATCCAAATCGAGCCATAAGGTTGAAAAGAATTATCGTAGAGCGCTGCTTCATCACGGAAGCCATACTCTCCGCTGTTCCACAAAATAAATTTCCCGTCACCACTCCACACAGCATGTGCATCGTTGGCTGGAAAGGTTGTCAGGCGCTTCAAATCTGTACCATCTGGCTTCAGGGTGTAAATATCGAAGTTGCCGCCCTGCTCTCGTGTAAACAGAATGCGCGTACCGTCGGGCGACCAATACGGTAAATTGTCGACGCCGGTGGTGAGGATTGTCGTTTTCTTCGTTTCCAAATCTATGATGCGGAGTCCCCGCTCATTCTGAGCGAAGGAACGATAGACCAGCCGTTTTCCATCTGCTGACCAACTGGGAAACCCCGCGTTAGGCAAATTCGGCGTCAGCTCTTCGATGCCAGTTCCATCCCTATTAACCACGAGGATCTTAGCACCATTCGTCTTGCGGCCCTGCAAAAATCCGCCGTAGCCAAAAGCAACCCGGCCACCATCGGGCGACCAGCTTGGCGCGAAAGCTGCTCCCCGCTCGGTCGGGAAAATGATTTTTTTATCACTCCCATCGGGTTTCATGGTGGCTACGGACGAGTTCGCATCTTTTGTTGTAAGCACCAAGGTGCCATCACGCGAAAGGCTTGGAAAAACATCGGTATAGCGATACTCGTAACCCGGCTCCCAGCTATACAGGAGCTGGTTTTGGACTCGTGGTGAGTAATCTACCCTCTCGTAAATCACATGAGTTCCGTCCGGCGACCACGAAGGCGAACGCAATTGGCCGGGGAACTTTGCGCTCCGGCCGTCTGAGTAATTGATACCTTGCTGTTTTCCACTCTTAGTCGCATAACCGAAACGGCCGTCGGGCAGGAACTGCGGTCCCAGCTTGAGTCCCGGTCCGGACGTAAGTTCCGTTTTCTTTTCAGTGCTCAAATCGACGGAGACAATCTGTGAAGTCGCACGGGTGGAGAGTTGGAATACCCTCGCATCCCACGTCGATTCCACAGGCATTTCATAGAAGATAACCTGCTTCGAATCGGCTGACCACTTTGGCGCACCGGAGCAAATGCCAGAATTGGTAACTTTACGAAGTCCGCTGCCGTCAGGGTGCATAACGTAGACGCGCAATTCCTGCACGTGTTCCCAACCCGCGCCGTTCCCGTGACCTTTCCACTCGGTATTACGATCAGACGTGAACGCAATCCATTTACCGTCAGGCGACCAGGCCGGACGGAAGAAGCCATCGGGCTTTGCCGGGTCGCCCTGAATGGCTGAAGAGCCGGTAAGGTTCTGTAAACGCTTTGTCCTGAGGTTCAGAATCCAGATATTTGCCCTGTGGGTTGTGCCGCGTGTCGATACAAAGGCAACCATTGCCGCGTCCGGAGAGAACACTGCTTGATCATCCAAGGCCGGATCGTTTGTCAACTGCTCAACACCTGTGCCGTCAACCCGGGCGCGGTAGATATCCGCCTGTCCATGGCTTTCTCTCTCTGAAGTAAAGGCCACCCACTTCCCATCAGAAGAGTAGCTGGCATGGTAGTCAAAGCTGTCCCCCGGCAGCAATTTGTGTTCCGCAGAGCCGTCCGCGTTCGCCACATAAAGTTCTGAAGCCGACGGGCCGATACGGTTCATCAGCATAACGTCTTTCCCAAACGCCGGAATGCCAAAAATCGAGACGAGAACAAATACCAGGACACGCATGGCCCAATTATAAGCGGGCTCCCCAATGTTTTACAGTTTCGTCCTCGTAACCTGACCCAAAAACCTGTACCAGTTGGGAGTAGAAACCCGGACTCTCGGAGTGGTCTTCGCTCGGCCCCCGGACCTTAGGCTTCCTAATCTTCCCGCCTTCGGCCCAAGGGGGAGACATGAAGCCGACGGCCGTTTCATTGAGCCTTGCACAAAGGACCGTCCGCCTCTGGCCAGCGGATCTGACGGCCTGAGAACTGCCCGCTTTCAACGCGGCTCCCGACAGGCCCGCGATATGTCGCGCAGCGTTTATCG
>JANXXI010000385.1 GCA_025350695.1 Acidobacteriota bacterium | reverse complement strand
TGCCAACCTTCGGAGATCCACTTGCTCGTTTGTGCAGAGCGCATCGCAGCAATGGGAGGAGGCGGTGAAAATGGGATTTCTTCCGCCGATGGCGGTGCGGCTGGTTCGGTTACAGCCGACGCTTCAGCCGGAAGCTGAGCCCGGCCACAGGTGGCGCAAAATTTGGCTCCGGCGTCAATTGCTGCTCCGCAAAATTGGCAATACATGTATCAAAGGGGCCTCCAATGCCCGCCGGGGTTAATATACATTGACGAGGCCGTCGTGGTCAACGAAATACTTTTTTGAAATTTTTCGTAGCGAGGGACATGGATGCGGGCGTTGGGCGTGGTAGACTACTTTTGTACGCCCATTTGGGGGTATTAATCCTGCCAAACACAGTGGACGCGTAGCTCAACTGGCAGAGCAATTGACTCTTAATCAATAGGTTGACAGTTCGATTCTGTCCGCGTTCACCAAATTCTTCACGCCTTACTCAGCAGTCGGCGGAGCAGGGCGCTTCAGGGGCGCCGGACTTGGACTATCCACCGGCACCTTATAGTTGAAGAATCCTATCATCATCTCATCAAACGTCTGGTCGCCCCATCGTACAAGCTTCGACGGATCGGGATTGTACTTGTTGTTTGCTGAATTATCATACCAAGCCGTGGCCTCAATCTTCGACCCAGCAGGAATCTGCCTTGGCTTGTCGAGAATGTAGCTTAGCTGCCAGTTGAAATCGTACTTCGGCACGGTCAACAGTTCTTCGCTACGGCCATCGGGATAAGTTAGAACATACTTGAACGCTTTTCCTCGCAAGTGCATGTGCGGCGTCATATCAAGCAAGGTCACGTCTTCTTTGAACACGTGGGTTGCCTTGGTTTCGTAGTTGGCTTCGTTTGGCGGAATGGCTAGGCGTAGTTGCGTGGCCGAACCGCAAAAAGCGCGATTCTTTGGCTTATCCTTGCGAATTTTCAACCCCAAGGTGTCAATATCCGTCGCCTCTTTGCCGTTGGTTGTGTAGTGAACCTGGAACCGGAATTTCGACCCGGCCTTCACGAGAAAAGCTGTTTCGTCGTCAAAGGTAATATAGGGCACTCCAGGAGCATACCCAATTAACATGTCGCTGAACTGTTCGCCACCGCGGGTAGGACGCACATTTCCTGGTTCCAATACAAAAACCAGAATATGGTGGACCTGCGTGCGTTGCGATGGCCGCACTTCCACTGCTTGCACCCAGGTATCTTCGGTAAATCCAGGGTCAACTGTGTAGTACTTGTAGGGAATTGCTCCGCTTGCCGGAATGTTGAACGGCGTACCGGTAGTGATGGTGAAATCCGGTTTACCGAACTGCCAGCCTTCCGCCACTTTCGGCAGCTTCGGCATCTGGGCCGGATTGCCTTCGGGGGCGCCAGTTTCGGCCCACTTAACAACCGTCGCCACTTCGTCGTCGCTCAAACGGCGATCGTTCGCGAAGTGATTGAATTTAGGATCGGCATGCCACGGCGGCATGGTGCGCGAGGCCACGGCCTGCTTAATTGCGGCCGCCCAGGGACGTGCTTCCTTATAGCTGGTAAACGCCATTGGCCCGGCTTCGCCCGCACGATGGCATTGGACGCAGCTCTTATAAAGGATCGGGGCGACGTCTTTGGAAAAGGTTGGTTTGTTGTTGATGCTGGCTGCCAGCGAGATGCCGCCAAACAGTAGTGCGCCAGTAATACCAACGAAAATGGACTTCATAGAAAGCTCCCCACGTGTAGTCTTGATATCAACCTAACATTAGTCTAGCAAGGATTCGAAGGGCGCATTTTCATGCTCCAATCAAGCGCTTGGTGAATTCGTTGTCGCCGTGCACATCGGTCAACCGCATGTCACGGCTTTGGTACAAGTAGGTCAGCTTAGTATGATCCATGCCGATTAATCGCAAAATCGTCGCGTTGAAATCATGGGCGTCAAACGGGGACTCAGCCGGACGCAATCCGAATTCATCGCTCGATCCCAATACCTGTCCGCCTTTAATACCAGCGCCGGCCATCCAGGAACTGAAAACATATGGATGATGATCGCGGCCCTTGGTCCCTTCCGCCAGGGGAGTCCGGCCAAATTCGCTGCTCCAGATCACCAGCGTTGAATCCAACATGCCGAGCGCCTTCAGGTCAGTCAGCAGTGCGGTGATCGGCTTATCGCTCTTCTTGCACATCTTCGTGTGCGAGCTTTGCAAGTCGTTGTGCGCGTCGTCCCAATCCTCTCCAATGTTGGTGCCGGAGAAAAGTTGGATGTAACGAACGCCACGCTCAACCAGACGCCGCGCCAACAAACACTTGCGGCCGAAGTCGTCGGTCTCCGTCTCCCCAATTCCGTAAAGAGCCTTGGTAGCGTCACTCTCTTTGGTTAG
>JANXXI010000358.1 GCA_025350695.1 Acidobacteriota bacterium | reverse complement strand
CCGCGTTAACCGCCACAACAACCCGGTCAATATAAGGGAGCACATAACGCCATGTCGAATTGCCAAGGACAACGATGGAGATTTTGCGGCTGGTCAGATTTTGCTGATACCGAATATTTTTGCCGGTCGTTAGCAAAAGTTCAAACCCGGCCTCTTCCGCCAGCTTGCGTAATTTGCCGTTTGAAATCTGGTCCCATCCGCGATCTATCGCTTCGGTAACTACGTAGCCCGCAAGCGCCCTTGCAATGCGGCTCGGGGCACCATGGTCAAACAGGATGCGCATTCGTCAGCGTGGTTGCAGGAGCGGGTGAAGGCGTTTGAAGGCTGCGGGCGGCGAATCCCAGAACCGCGTTGATCTGCTCACGCGACACGCGGTAATTTTCCACGATCTCTTCAATGGGCGATCCCGCCTCAAGGTTTTCAAAACTTATCACCACCGGCAGGCGTGTATCCTTGAACACCCATGCGCCGCCGCATCTACCCGGTGCGCTTTCAACGGCGGGGCATTGTGACCAATCAAGGACTGCTGTCATTGTGGGTACTCCTTTCTCTTTCATCGTAACTGTTTCAACCTATCGTATGCCGCGTAACCTGTCACGGATTGTTCTAGTGGAAGCTCTTCCTTAATTGCCGGTGCAAGCTGCCACAGCACCACTGCCACGTGGCGACCCGCGGGAGGACAGCGCCCCTTACAGTGGTCCGGTTCCGTCCCGAAACTTACCCTCCCGCTTAGGTTTTTTCCTGTTCCCGCAGCGTAGCTTCGGCACTCGCGAGAAATTGACCTCTGCTTACGAAAAGTGACCCACTCGGGCCGGTTGGACACAGGGCGTTTCGGTTGGCCGCGCGACGCGGAATTCCCCGCGGATGTAAGACCACACAACCGGCTCCGCGAAGGGTGGCGAAAGTCGGAAGGACCGTTCGCACGCTCTTAGTAATTGCAAGTGCCTAGGCGCTACGTGCTCCTAGTGTTTCCAAGCGATAAACGCGCCCAACGATGAAGGAAGCGAAACTCCACGAAACTGCTTGGCTCCGGCTGCGATGCGGAGTCCGATCACGGCATATTCAAATTCCCTGGCTACCAGATCTATCCGTTCAACCAGTTCGCCCTTAGGTCGACCCAATCCCGAGGAGTAAACGCCGCTTTCCTCCTCAGCCGGGGAGCCCGGAACGATCAGGTAAGCATCGTGGCCAAACAGCTTGGCGCCAACGTAACCATGTAGAGCGGCATTCGACGTCAGAGACGCACCAGCGGCTGCATAATTGACGTGAACAAAACGCAAATTAGGATATTTCCTGGCGGCGGGAAGAATCAATTGTTCAAGCGGCGTTTTGATCGCTTCCCACGGTTTGGCCTTATCGTCCCATGGGCGCAGTGCGGTTTTTGGTCCCGCGATGTAGGTGAAGTAGCTTTCGCTCAAGTCAAAATCGGCATAAGGCAGCAGCGCATCGGCGTGACGGAAACCTTGATTTAGAAAGATTATCTTCCCCGCGGGCATTGCCGCGCGCAATTCCTTGAAGAACTCTCCTTGACAGACGTTGTAGTCAAGCGTGGGATGCCGCGCCGCGAACGCCTTCTTGGCCGGTTCGGGAATCTGCTCGGCGCCTACAGTGTCGAAAAAATAACCGTCGTAGCCCGCTTCCACTAACCTTGCAGCCAGAAAGCGGGCGCGAGCCTTGCGCAAGTCCGGGTCGGCAAAATCGTACCATTCCGCCACACGGCCATTTTCGGCGGCTGCTCCTGTGATGGGTTTTGCAGTTAGTAGCCAATCGGATCGCTTGGCCGTTACAGGCTCTTGCCAATCCAGTGGGGCCGAGACGGCATCCCCGGTGTAAAATCCGGAGGACCATTCGTAGGCGATGAGCCGGGAGCCGTGGCGGCGAAGGGAAGTGGACGTCTTGGGGTCAAGAATTGCCCCAGTCACAAGATGCTCGAAGCGCGTGTACCAGGCCAGAGCTCGCTGATCGAAGCTAGCCTGATAGTGGAAGGCTAAAAACGGTTTTGCCGCCGGCGCGTTGGGACTCGCGCCGGCGGCGGAACTAGCCAGGGAAGCCCCAGCCAGTAACTCGCGTCTGGTCAATTGCGCACCGCCATGGTTACCCCTTGTTGGCTAGTTTGAGTTCCTACCGTCATCACAACCGATGCCGCACTGGATGGGAAAACGGATGGAATGCGCACGTTCACTTGCATCACACCCGCAACGATGCCTGGTGCGCTGCCGGCATAAACTACCTCAGCAGGCTTGCCATCAATATCGACTTTCACCGGCAAAACAGGATGGCTGAGTGTGGAGCCGATAATGACGCCATCCACGCCGCCGGGCGACGTTTGGCCCTCTCCCGTCGTGTAGAAAACGACGATATCGCCTGGGCGCGCCGGTTTGGAGGAACTGTTCAAAGTGTTGTCCTGATTCAGCATCGCAGCCTGCCCCGTTCCGTTGCCAAGCACGGTGAAAATTCCGGGCGAAGCGGCAGCGATTTCGACAGAATACGCCGGCGAACGAACTCCGTTTCTTTCAATTTGGACATCGATTTTTCCCTTCCCTGCGGCGCTGTAAGGGACAGCCACGGCCGCTTGCCCAGCGCTTAAGTAGATTATCGGCGCTTCGACGCCATTCCATAAGATGCGGGTGTTATCAAGAATCGTATCTACTTTACCGGTGG
>JANXXI010000165.1 GCA_025350695.1 Acidobacteriota bacterium | reverse complement strand
ATTTTTCAGTTTGTGGAACAAATCAACGAGCAAGGTAACGTCGTGACTGAAAAGCGCTTGTGTCAAATCATGGTTCAAAGTATGGGCTTTTTCGCGGCTGCACCATATCGCAAGCAGCCTGACCCGCTGAAACGACTGCTCGGTTATGTGGCTTTTCGCGGGGAAATTCTTCAGGGCGAGTTGCCCGACTACACATGTCTGCTCGGAACGATGGTTCAGGAAACCTATGCCACGCACCCGGACATTCGCGCGGCCTGCGATCGGGGCATGTCTGCTCACATCGCGGAACTGACCCGCGACGTGGAAGCCGCCAAAAAGCTCTACGCACCGAAAGCCACATGGAGTGCGGAGAGCGTGGGCTACTTCATTCAGGCTGTCTTACAGGGCAGCTTCATTTTTGCTAAGGCAAAGCAAAGCCCGGATGTTGTGCACGAGAGCTTGGCGCATCTGCGGCGTTATCTCGAAGC
The DNA here is from genome assembly GCA_025350695.1 of Acidobacteriota bacterium. GTDB lineage: Bacteria > Acidobacteriota > Terriglobia > Bryobacterales > Bryobacteraceae > JANXSF01. Next base: position 45,776 of record JANXXI010000165.1, on the reverse strand, counting down.
TCTGTTCGTTCAATCCAAAAACAGCAAAGGAAAGGAAAGCAAAGGAACGGAAAACTCATGACCACCCAGAAAATCACCGTTGAAACCACAGTCGCCGCGCCCATCGAGCAGGTCTGGCGCGCGTGGAACACCCCGGAAGACATCAAGCAGTGGAACGCCGCATCCGACGACTGGCACACGACAAAATCCGAAGTGGATTTGCGGGTCGGCGGCGCTTTTTCATCGCGCATGGAAGCCAAAGACGGCAGCATGGGCTTTGATTTCGCCGGAACGTACACGAAGGTCGTCGCACATAGACTGATCGAGAGCGCCTTCGGGGAGAGGACACTGGTGGTTGAATTTATTCCGAGCCGCGACGCCGTCACCGTGCGCGAGACGTTCGACGCAGAGACAACGCATCCAATCGAACAGCAGCGCAACGGCTGGCAAGCTATTCTGAACAGCTTCAAAAAGCACGTCGAAGTAGTCAGGTAAGAAGCATGAACACCGGCGAAAACATCCCTTCGTTGTATGACTGGCTAGGTGGCATTGACACACTGAACCGATTGACAACATTTGAATCTCGTTGATCCCGGAAATCGTCTATAATAAGGAGAGGCGTATAATTTCGTCTACACGAGGCACTATGATCCAACTGACCGAAACTGCAATCACCAAAGTGAAAGAAATTCTCGATTCGCAAGAACCGAAGCCGGCTGGCTTGCGCATTTCCGTCGTAGGTGGCGGATGCTCAGGCTTCAGTTATTCGATGGCTTTCGAAAACGCTCCCAATATGCTGGACAAGACTTATAACTACGAAGGCCTGAAGGTTTACGTTGACCAAGCCAGCTTGTTGTACCTTGAAGGTGCTCAAGTAGATTACGTTGAATCTTTAGAAGGCTCGGGCTTCAAGTTCAATAACCCTCAAACGAAGTCCACGTGCGGCTGCGGTTCCAGCTTCAGCGTCTAACATTTTCAAAACAGATCGTTTCTAGAAGCCAGCCTCTCGGGCTGGCTTTTGTACTTTAATGCCTACTGTAAATAGCACGTTACGCCGATGGAATGGGGAGCATGACCCATCCGGATCTGCATACACCGGTTTCGCCCAACGTTGCCAGTCCAGAGATTGCGCTTGCCGCACTGTCGCAAGCGGTCGCGCTGGCGCCAGTTTCCGTTCCGGCGGACCTGCTGCCCGTTCCTACCGGATCCTTCATCGTGCCATTAGGCGTGACAAGTACTATCGAGTTAAGCCTGATCCTTCCCACTTTCAACGAGTCTAAGAACATAAGGTCCAGCGTGTACACAACGGCGAATATTCTTCGCGGCATCACCGGCCTTAGCTTTGAACTGATTGTGGTGGATGACAACAGCCCTGACGAGACTTGGCGCCTTGCATTGGCCGAAGCTTCTTCAATTCCAGAACTTCGCGTGATGCGCCGCACGGGGGAAGCGGGGTTAGCCACAGCTGTGATTCGCGGTTGGCAGGCGGCGCGCGGGAATATTTTGGCTGTGATGGATGCCGATATGCAGCACCCGCCCGAGGTTTTAACGCAGTTGGTGGCGGCGATGAAGTCGGGAGCAGACCTGGCGGTTGGCAGCAGGCACGTGGAAAACGGCGGCGTGAGTGACTGGAGTCTGCTCCGTAGAATGATATCGCGCACGGCGCAGGGGATTGGCTTGCTGATACTGCCTAAGGTAGTGGGCCGGGTAGCTGATCCGATGAGTGGGTACTTCATGCTGCGCCGCGAGGCGATTGCCGGGCGCGCTCTAAACCCCTCGGGATATAAGATTCTAATTGAGGTTTTGGCCCGGGGACAGGCCGCCAGCGTGGCCGAGGTCGGCTATGTATTCCGGGAGCGGCAAGAGGGCGAAAGCAAGGTTAGCGCCCGGATCTATTGGCAGTATTTACAGCATCTGCTCCGCCTACGATTTGGCCACTAGAAATAATAGTGGGGCCGAAGCGCCTTCGGCGGGCGGCCCACAAGGAGGCCCTGCTCAGGGGTTGGAGACATTACGAAATTCAAATACATCGCCCAATTCCACTGCCCTTTAAAGGCACTACCCGTTTCTACCTTCGCACACCCAACTCGGAGCAGGTCCGCCAGCACAATTTGCGTTAGAATTGCGAAGAGAGGCAATATGTTAAGCACCAGTTCCGCACCCTTGCTTGAATCCATCCCGCCCCTTCCCCGCAGGCTTCGCCTCACACGAGGGGATTGCGCGGTTCTCGAGCAGTCAGGTCAATTTGAGAAAAAGAAGGCCGAGCTTGTCGAAGGGGATTTAATCGAGAAAATGGGGAAGAAACGGCCGCATTCAGAATCTTGGGAAGCGATTGCGCGTTGGTTGTTTGGCGTATTCAGTATTGTGAATTCGGAAACCTCGATCGATGTCGCTCCCGAGGACAATCCAACTAGCGAGCCGGAGCCTGACTTAATTGTCCTCAAGCATCGCGTGCGGGACGCAAATCCCAAACCCGGGGATCTGCTGCTGGTCGTAGAAATATCCGACTCAACCCTTCGATTTGATTTGACAGTAAAGGCCGGGCTATACGCTAGAGCCGACATTTTGGATTACTGGGTGCTGGATGTAATTGGGCGCCGAATTGGAGTTCACCGCGACCCGAAGTCGGGTGTCTATCAGTCGGTCCGGTGGTATGGGGAGGGAGAAAATGTTTCGCCTCTGGCCGCTCCAGATGCCCGTCTGGCAGTAGCGGACGCTTTTCCTGGATAAGGTGGCTTGGCTAGAGAATGCCGGAAGTCGCTGCAGGATTGAAACAGTTTGCGAAACTTGAGCAAGTACGGGGTGGGACTGATGGCAGTCGGCGCGTTGTGCATCCTCGCAATGTTCACCGTGCTGGATCCGTGTGCTAGCGAGACGGAGGTTGCTGCTCTTTTTGGTGGCGTGTTCGGTCTTGGCTCTGGTTAGTGATGAACCTTCTTTGGGTCATCGTGAACCTTGCCCGGGGCCGCCAACACCGCGCACCATCCGAACATACCATTACGGCAACACGGCCAAACATTTCTCAATATCCTCCGGACTGATATAAAAGTGGGGCGACGCTCGGACCCAACCAGCGCGCGGCGCCGTCAGAATGCCATTGTCCTTTAGAGTCTTGTGCACCATCCGGAAATCGCGGCCCTCCTTTCGGAAACAGACAATGCCGGAATCGTTTTGCGGCGTCCGCTGCCCCAGTACTTCGTAACCTTTGGCGATCACCCCGTCATGCAACTGCTGCGTTCTGGCCAGAACCGATTCACAAACATTCTCAATTCCAACGTCCAGCAAGAACTTGATCGACGCCTCCAGTCCGTAGATACCCACCGTGTTCAGCGTCCCAGGTTCATAACGGCCGGCATCGGATCGCAGGGTTAGCGTCCGCTGCCCATAATCGGAATAGTTTTGGACGTTGGTCCACCCAAACTCGAAGGGTTCAATTTGATCCTGCACCGTCGATCGGACGTACAACACGCCGCACCCTTCAGGACCCAGCAGCCATTTGTGGCCGTCCGCCGCCAACGCATCGATGTTGCATTTCTCAACGTCGAGCGGATAGTAGCCCATGCCTTGAATCGCGTCGACGAAAAAGAAGCAGCCGTTTTGGCGGCAGATTTTTCCGATAGCTTCGAGGTCGGCACGGAAGCCAGTTAGGAACTGCACGAAACTGATGGCCACCAGCCGGGCGCCTTTGGCCGCCTGCTCCAGCTTTTCAAGAGGCCCGTCGGCGCGCAGCCATTCCAGTTTGACGCCTTTTGACTGCTCCAACCGCTGCCACGGATATTGATTGGCGGGAAATTCTTCCTCGAAGACCACAATCCGGTCGCCCGGTCGCCAATCGAAGCCATTGGCAATGGTAGCGATACCTTCGGAGGTGTTCTTCACGATTGCGATTTCAGATGGCTGGCTGTTAATTAGGTTGGCGGTCGCGGCGCGCAGCCCATCGTAGGATTTCATCCAGGCGTCGTAATGAAGCGAACCATAATCTTCACAATCAGTTACAAGCCACCGCATGGCTTCGGCCGCTGGCCTCGAAAGCGGCGCAACGGCGGCGTGGTTCAGGTGAATCAGCTGTTTTGTGACAGGAAATTGATGGCGATAACGCTCCCAAAGAGCGAGTTCTTCGAAACCCATTGGTCCTAATATACGTTAAATCCATGGGATCGCAGAAATCCTTACAAATTTGACGTCACGGATTTTGTGTGAACCCTATATACTGGGATCGAGGGAAAACGCGGATGCAGCGACTTTCATTTATACTCCTCTCCTTATTCCTGGTGGTGTCTACGGGCCTCGCCAAGGAAAAAGACAAGAAGAAGGATCCTGAACAAATCGGGAACCGGGATGTTGGCAAGGGCATTAACATTTATTCGATCGAAAAAGAGATCGGAATGGGCAAGCAGTATGCCGATGAAATTCAACGCCAAGCCAAATTGATCGACGATCCGGTAGTTACCGAATACGTCAACCGTCTGGGCCAGAATCTGGTCCGGAATTCCGATGTCAAGGTTCCGGTAACCATCAAAGTGATCGATAGCGAGGAAGTGAATGCCTTCGCATTGCCCGGTGGATTCTTTTTCGTGAACACCGGCCTTTTGATGAAGACCCGGACGGAATCGGAGTTGGCTGGTGTAATGGCCCACGAAATTGCCCACATTGCAGCGCGGCACGGCACGCGGCAAGCTTCGCGCGCGCAAATAGCCAATCTGGCGACAATCCCACTAATTTTCATGGGCGGCGGTTTGGCCATGTATGGCATCCGGCAAGGTGCAAGCATATTAATTCCGATTGGATTCTTGAAGTTTTCCCGCAGTTTTGAGCAAGAGGCCGACATGCTTGGCTTGCAATACCTCTACAAGTCTGGTTATGATCCGGGCGGCTTCGTGGACTTCTTTGAAGAGTTGCAATCGCTTGAGAAGAAGAAACCCGGCACAATGGGCAAGGTATTTAGCAGCCACCCGTTGACCGACGACCGGATTAAGAACGCCCAGAAAAACATCCAGGAGAATCTGGAATCAAAGCCGGAATATGTGGTGACCACCAGTGAATTCAACGATGTTAAGAATCGCTTGTATGCCCTGTTGAATCGCCGCAAGCCAGACGCGAAGGAAGATGCGAATCGTCCGAAGTTGCGTAGAGCTCCAGGAAGCGGCACAGGCACGCTGGACGACGACGAGAAGAAGCAGAAAACAGATGAGGACGAGCGACCGACCCTGAAACGCAGGAACTAATTCGATTCGCTGCAATTTATGAACGCCCGGCCCCTCAAGGTACGGGCGTTTTGCTTTGCATCAAGCTTTTTACTTGTTTACTTGTTTACTTGTGCAAGTGGGAGATGAAAAGGATAATCTAGGGTTATGCGCTACCTACTGGTCTTGGGTCTTCTCTGTCTTACCACATCCGCTTTCGGGCAGGTCACATTAAGCGCGTCGGTCAATGAAGTAATTGTGCCGGTAACGGTGACCGACGAGAAAGGGCGGTTCGTCACCGATTTGAATAAGGAAGATTTCAAAATCTTCGACGAAGGCAAGGAACAGACGATCACCTTCTTCTCGCGTGAGCGGGAGCAGCCGATTGTGGTGGGGTTCCTGCTCGATCTTTCAAGCGCCTCGACAATGCACTGGAAAAAGTATCAGGAGGCCGCACAAGAACTGGCTCTGACATTGCTGCCGGAATCGGACCGGAAGAAGAAGTTTTCGGGTTATTTGGTTACTTACAAGGAACAGGCGGAATTGGCGGTCAACACAACTAGCGATTCAGCCAAAATTGTGGAGAAGATCGGCAAGCTCAAAACGGGCGGCGGGGCCGCTTTGTATGATGCGATTTACATGGCGTGCACCTCGCGAAACCTGGTCAAGGGTGAGCCACTGGAGCCGAGGCGCGTGATCGTGGTCATCGGAGATGGCCATGACAATGCCTCAAAGAAATCCCTTGAAGAAGTGCTTGAAATCGCTCAACGAAATCTAGTGACGGTTTACGGAATTTCGACAGTAGCATTTGGATTCTCAAGCGAAGGCGAAAAGAACCTGACCCGTTTGGCGGCGGCTACGGGCGGACGGGTGGAATATCCATTGAACAACTTGTACAAGGATATTCCCGGATACCTTTCGACCCCATCGGACGAAGGGAACTACGCCATTAAAGTAGGCACGGGCGGGTACGCCGGGGAAATAGCCAAGGGAATTTTTGGGGCGGTAGCCAATGTGGCCGGTGAAATTACTACCCAGTACATTTTGCGTTACGTTCCAGACAAAGAAGAGAGCAAGCGCGTAAAGCGTCGGATTGCGGTAGAGGTTAACCTTCCTAACTTAAAAGTCCGAAACCGCGAGGGATACTACCCCTATGGACCCGAGGTTATCGGAAAGAAGGGTAAGTAGGATTATGGCCGCAGATGAACGCGGATAAACGCGGATAACAAAAACAATCTAATTTTTATTCGCGTTCACTTGCGGCCACCAATGTTTGTCTGGAGAATCTTCAGCCCCATGCCGATAAGGATACAATCGAAGAGATTAGGCATTCTGAATGAACCTTGAGCGCACAGGCACGGGCGTGGATTCAAAACTGGTTGAATTGAAGCGTGCTGAGTGCGTTTTTGTCGATCTACAATTGCCTGGCGCGAGACCAGAAACAGTAGGCGTTCTTCTGCTGGACACTGCTGCGAACAAGCTTCACTTAAAATTCCGCAAAGACTGGAACGACGTTGCACCCGAAGAACATGACGTTCTTGAGTTGCTCGAAGGCGACTTGGAACGGCAGGCCGAGGAAAAAGGCGGAACCGAAGTGCTTTCCTATCTCGAAGAGCATTGGAGCAACATCCTGCGCGTCACCGACCGCGAGTCGATGTTGGTGGCCGACTTTGATGCTCGCCTGCGGCGGCTGTTTCGGCAGAACGTCCGCGTGGCCCTGGCTCCTTACAAGACGCATCTGCCCCTGACTTCCTGCCAGGCTGCGGCCGGGCATTTGGGAGAGCAGTTGGGGTTGAACGAAATCAAGGATTGGGTGGAAGCTCCAGCAGGCGTACGCGCAACGCCGGACATGTTTGTGGCCCGGGTGACTGGCTATTCCATGGAGCCGCTGATCAAGGACGGAAGCCTGTGCGTGTTCCGCCGCAACGTTGTGGGTAGCCGGTCGGGGCGGAAGTTGTTGATCGAAAAATTCGGCGAGTTCGACGAAGCCACGCGATTCACGATCAAGGTCTACCGCAGTGAGAAGATTCAAAACAGTTCGGATGAGGGTGATTGGCGGCATGCCGGCATTCGACTCGAACCATTGAACCCGGCCTATTCGGCCTGGTCCTTAGAGCCCGATCAATTCCGGGTAGTAGGCGAGTTCGTGGCAGTCCTCCCTTCGGAAGAGTAAGGCCGAAGCGCCTTCGGCGGGTGGCCCACAAGGACGCCCTGCTCAGTTGTTGGCGCCATTACAAGTTTCAACAATCCCCGCCACTCCCAGATGTGACAGGGTAGAATCAGAGACAATGAGGAATGCCATTGCCACGATTTACACTTTTGTTCAGCCTGTTACTGAGCAGCGTCAGTTTCGGTCAAGCTAATCTACAAATCACTCGCGCCACCTACGGGGATGGCCGCACGGTACGGGACGTCACGTCCGCCGTGCAAGCCAAAGTTCAAAACAGCGCATCGCTCCGCGTACAGGCGATGCCTGATTCGCTAGGGGGCGATCCAGTTCCTGGACAGCTGAAGACTCTTTGGGTGCAGTACAATTTCAATGGTCAGAACGGCGAGATCTCCGCGCAGGATGGGGCCTGGATTATCCTGCCTACTACCGGTGGCCCGGGGCGGTTGCCCGGAGGATTAGGCGGAGTTATCGGCGGCAATCGCCGCGGCGGGCAACAGCAGCAGAATCAATTCATAATTATCTCCGCCCGGTATGGGGCCGATCCAAAGTGGGTGGATGTGAAAAGCGTTCTGGATTCTCGAATCCAGAACAATGCGCTAAGCACGCCAGTAAACAACAAGAGCTTTGGCGGCGACCCGATCATGGGTAAACAGAAAACGCTTCGCGTCACCTACTCCTGGCAAGGACAACAGTATGATGTTGCGGTTCCCGAGGACGGCATTCTGAATATTCCCGCCAACCAAATTGCTGGAGTTCCTAACAGGCCGAATTCCACCAGGGGCGGGCGGATTAGTCAATTGGCAATCTTATCGGCGCAGTACGGGGCGCCGGCGCAGCCCAATAACAGGGATCAGGCTTCAAGAACGGACCGTTTCAACGACGTAAAGCCCCGCCTTGATTCACTCATCCAAAATAACTCGCTGCAGGTTGTAGTGGACAATGCCTCACTCGGAGGGGTTGACCCCGCACCAGCCAACAGGAAATTGCTACGGGTAATCTATCAGTGGAACGGACAGAATTACACAGCCAGCGCCGACGAAGGTCAAACGCTCGTAATTCCCGACGCAAACGCCTTGGCGCAATCCCCGGTTAGCGGCGCTTCCCAGCAAAACCCGCCGCCAAATGCCGGAGGCGGTTTCTTCAGCGGCATCATGGCTCCGCCGGTGGGGCTGCGGATTATTGCCGCAACCTACGGGTCTTCTAAGAAGACCTCCGATGTAACGCAATTACTGAACTCCAAAATTCAAAACAACGCACTGCGGGCACAGGTGGACAACCAGACCATGGGCGGCGATCCGGACGTTGGGGCCGACAAGACGCTGCGCGTTGTTTACGAAATTGACGGGTCGCGCTACCAGGTTGTGATTAACGAAGATAAGCCGTTACGGATTCCCTAACGGCAACCTACCGGGCGAGTGCGATACACTAACCTTCGCCATGAATCGACGAGAACTCCTTAAGACTTGTGCGGCGTCAGCGCTGCCGCTAACCCTGTTCCCCACAGCTTCCGCGGCCGGCGGGCGGGCGAGGCTGCGTTCGGCGTTATGCGCATACTCGTTTCGCACGGCGCTGCAAGCAAAGAAGATGAGCTACCACGATCTGGTGCGTCTGGCGGTGGACACCGGGATTGACGGGCTTGACCTGACCGTCTACTGGTTCCCCGACGTCAGCGACGAGTTCCTGTATCCTCTAAAACAACTTGCCTACAAAAATGGCGTGGAGATTTATAGCATCTCCATCCGCACCGACATGTGCAAGGCTCCGGGCGACGCCGCGGCCAAGGAATTCACCGAAGTGAAGAAGTGGGTGGACGCCGCGGCGAAGCTGGGCGCGGGTCACATTCGCGTCTTCGGCGGAACAGTGCCGAAAGGCACAAGCGAGGACGAGGCCGCCGGTTGGGTGGTGGAACTGCTGAAGCGTTCGGCCGACTATGCGGGGAGCCGCGGCGTTGTGCTGGGCCTCGAAAATCATGGCGGCATAACTGAGAAGGCCGAGCGCATCGTGGATATCGTGAAGCGCGTGAATTCGCCCTGGGTGGGCGTGAACCTGGACACCGGCAACTTCAAGCGCGACGTTTATAAGCAAGTGGAGATAATTGTCCCTTACGCCGTGAACGTGCAGGTGAAGGCCGAGATCCAAGACGAAACCGGCACGCATGAGGCCGATTGGAATCGAGTGGGTAGCATGTTGCAACGGGCGAGCTACAAGGGTTACTTGGCTCTGGAATATGAAGCGGCCAAGGCGGCTGAGACGGAAGTACCGCCGCTGCTTGAAAAGTTGAAGAAGGTTTGCAAGATGTATAGCGCGTGACCAGGACTATTTCGGCCCGCGCCGCTGCCACTCATCCATTAGGTTAAAGCGTGAGGGGATGCGGACCGCTAAAGCAATAATTCTCGCCGCAATCGGACTGGCTGCAATGCCGACCGCTCAATGCGCCCTCCCCGCCGGCTATGGGGGAAGCGCATCCTGTGCGCCATGTCATCGCGCCATCTACTCGTCCTACACAAAAACGGCGATGGCTGCGAGCAGCGGCGCAACCGACAACGGACGACAATTGGAATCGTGGAACAAGTCCGCGTTCGCCGATCCCGCCGCGCGCTTTCGCTATCAGGTCAAAAGGGACGCCGCCGGATTGTTTTTCGAATTTGCCGATACAGGTGGATCTCTTCGCGGCCGCAAGGCCTTACCGTATTTCATTGGCTCGGGATCTGCGGCGCGCAGCTACATAATTGCGGACAATGGCTACCTGTTTGAAGCGCCAGTAGCCTTCTACGCCAACGGTTCACGGTGGGCTTTGGCCCCGCGGTACGAAGTCTACGATTACCCCTACCTGACGCGTCCTATTCTGCCCGGCTGCCTGGCGTGCCACGCCAGCTTCCTGTCCCCAATTGCAGCTACCCAGAACCGCTATGCGTCGCCGCCCTTTGCTGAAGCCGGAGTGGCTTGCGAACGCTGCCACGGGCCCGGTGCGCAGCATGCAGCGCGCCGCGGCCCGATTGTGAATCCCGCAAAACTGGATCCGGTTCGCCGCGATAGCGTGTGTTCCCAATGCCACCTTTCCGGCGAAGTTCGGCTCCGGGTGAAGGGCGCCGATTGGGATACTTATCAACCGGGCGAAATCTTATTGGATTCCGTGAAGGTGTTTGTCCGCGCCAATCCGAATACCGCGATGACGGTGAGTGGGCACGTCGAAAAGTTGGAGCAAAGCGCCTGTAAAAGGGCCTCTGGCGATAAGCTCTGGTGCGGATCGTGTCACGATGCGCATTCCGTCCCGGCTCCTTCAAAACGCATGGCTGCATTTCGAGCGCGCTGCCTGGCTTGCCATATGCTAGCTGCGTGTAAGGCAACCAAAACCGAACGAAGCAAGCGTGGGGACGATTGCACGAGTTGCCACATGCCCAAAAGCAACGTGCGCGACGCGCAACATGTCGTGTATACCGACCATTCCATTTCCCGGCGCCCACTCCCGAGGGCGCCGGCCGCGAGCAGTGGAGCGTTAGTCCCATTTGGCCGCGTCGAATCGTCCGCGCGCGATGTAGCGCTGGCCTACGCCATAGCCGGCGACAAGGAACGCGCGCTACCACTGCTCGAGGCTTTACCGATTGCGGGTTCCGACACCGAGGTGCTGCTCTACTTAGCCGAACTGTACCGCAATGATAATCGCAGCCAGTCGGCCATTCCCTTATACCGCCGCGCTATGACTCTCGATCCCTCGCAAGTGACGGCTTCAACCGGGCTGGGCGGCATCATGATGGAACAATCGAACTTTGGGGAGGCGATCCCGCTGTGGGAGGATGCGCTTTCGAAAAACTCTGGCCTACTAATGGTGCGAACAAATCTCGCGATGGCCTATTGGAAGTCGGGCGACAAACAAGCAGCCGAACGGCATTTGCTGAAGGCAATTGAAATCAGCCCCGGCTTTGCTCCGGCGGCCGATTTATTGAAAACGTTGCGTGGACGGTAAAAGCACAGTCCACGCGAAAGCCGTCAACAATTTTCTACCACTGAATACGGGCGACCAATTGGCCGGTGCGAGCGCCGTTCAGTCCGTTGATCACGTTGATAAATCCATACCCGCCGGTTTGCCGTCCGGTGTTATCGAACGTTGGAGTTTGATTTGGATTGGTTGCCGTTGGAGCGGGAAGGGTCACGCGGTTGAAGGCGTTGAACAATTCCATCCGCACTTCAAAGCGAAGGCGATTTTCCATGATGGGGAAAGTGCGGCCAACACTCATCTGTTCGTTGGCGGTGCGCACCCAACGATAGTCACTGTAGGTCGGGGCGGAAAAACCCCACTGACCTTGACCCACATCCTGCCACGCGGCGGGATTCAGAATTTTCACATCCCGGTTTGGATCAATGCAATGGCAGCCGGGGTCAAAGTTAAATAGCGGCTGGCCTGCAACCCGGTTGTAGCGGGTATTCTGGAAAACGTACGTCCCCAGATTCGCCGTTTGCGAGGCGGGCACGGCGATCTGCGATCCGGCGCGATAAGTAAGAATGCCGCCGAAGATCCAATCCCTCACGGCAAACTGGGCAACCTTATTCAACGCCGCTAATTTGGGTGTCCGATAGTTGTAGGCGACCACTAAACTGAAGGGCCGGTAATCGCTGGCTAAAGACTTTTGATTCGGACGGTTGAACATATCGTTGATTGTGCCGCCCAAGGATCCGCCGTTGCTAGCGCCGTTGCCAATCCCCAACGCCTTTTGCCAGGTGAATGCGGCGGTGAAGTCCATGCCGTGCGAATAGCGCTTGTTCAATTTGGCCTGCAACGAATCGTACCAACTGCTTCCCAAGGGAGCCCAGGTAGGATTCAAGTTGCCGGTGAATTGTGGGAACGGACGCAACGCTTGGGCCAATGTCCGGTTGGTTGGAAAACTGGGATAGGGCAGTGTAAATCCGCGGCCAACCACCAACGGATCATTCATGAATCGCGTAAGTAGATCGCGATCCGCGGCGCTATTCAGGTTCAGTCCGTACGCATTGAGGCGGCTGCCGGAAATCAGGTTCATAGATCCCAGATTGTTGGCCTCCAGCCACACGCCGCGATTACCAACATAAGCAGCTTCCAGCGAAAGATTCTTCATCAGTTCACGCTGTAGCGCGATGTTCCATTGGTTAATCCGCGGAGGACGCCCGCCGTGCGGGTCATAATAATTACCCACGCCATTGGTAAGATTGCCCTTCGTGAAGCCGAGGCCCGGATTTAGTGTTGGTGTATAGAGCGCATTCTTGTCATACGTCAAACCGTCTCTTAAGAAGCTTGCAGGTTGATCGAAAGCCGGTGTCGGCGCTGTGAAATTGTCGAACCCAACGCCCAGCAAAGTCTGGTTGGTGACGTACCACCAGTTGGGACCGGGGCCGTAGGAGATTCCCCACCCGGCGCGAATCACCGTCTTGCTGTTGATCTGATAGGCGGCGCTAAGCCGTGGGCTAACAGCGTATGGATAGATATCGGTGAACGAGCAGTTACAGCGTCCTTGACCATAACCTTCGTAGGCGACAGCGCCAAGTTTACCGTCCGCCGTGGGGTTGGGTATGCTGGGGCTGAACATGCTATTCCGGTAGTGAATTTCATGACCCGTGCCCGAGAGATCCCAGCGAAGGCCATATTCAATCGTCAACTTTCGGGTTACCTTCCAGCTATCCTGTGCGTAAAGAGCCCAGGTATTCTTGCGCCATTGTGGATCCTGCACGGCGTTCACCTGGGCGTTGCTGGTCATGCCAAGAAGGAAGCTGGCATAAGCCAGACCGACGCTGCCGCCGGTGAGCGCGGTGCCCACAAGCGAAGGCAATCCAGTTTGCGCGTTGCTGAAACCGAAAATGCCTTGCGCCCCGCGAGTGTTGCGGTCCGACCACATTTCGTTGCCGAAGGCGGCCCCGATGCGGTAGTTGTGAGTGCCGCGAATGTAGGTTAAGTCAACGTTGCTGTTGAGCTTGTCGTTGTAATAGTTATTGGCGTTTGTCGGGCCCATATTGAAGCCCATGCCACCGAAATTCCCGGTGCTTAGGCCGGTGATTCTGGGGAAGCCGGAAGGATCAGTGGTGGCTCCGGTAAGACCCAAGGATTTCACGGCATCGTATTGCAAACTGCCGGCCTGCGAACTGTCCGGGTTGTTAAAACGTAGAAATCCGCCGCCAAGGTGGAGCAGTAGAGTGGGTGTAATTGTCCGATCCACATTGAAGCGATAAGTGTGGCCGGCCGCCGTCTTATCACGTTTTGCCGTGATTGGATACGGAAGCGGATCGTTGCCCGCTACGTCGTGCGTGGATTGATAAGACCAATAGAAATTGATCTTGGTTAGCGAGCCGATGTTGTGATCCAACTTCAAGCTAGGCAGGTTCTGAATTCGCGGATTCTCAATTTCGTAGACCCAGTTGTTGATCAGATTGCTGTTGGTTGGCGTTGGAAACAATTCCTGCATTTTGGTGGAAACAGAGTCAAAACGGCTCCTGGGGACAATGTTGCCCGGGAATGGATTGCGATAGATCCTGCCGCCGGTCGTGGTTTCGGTATTAGGGTCGTACACCAAATTTTCAAGAATAGCGCGGCCCAAACCGTCAGTGCCCAAATTCTTATTCGTCAGCGCCGCGCTGAAATCTCCCGAGCGATATGCCGTTGTTGGCACTGTACCCAGTTGGCCCGAGGTGACGGTTCGGTTGCGAAAGGCTTCGATGTTCACGAAGAAAAACGTCTTGTCCTTGCCGTTGTAGAGCTTGGGAATGTACACAGGAGCGCCGACGGTGCCACCGGCGTCGGTCTTGCGATCGCGATCACGGCGACTGGGTTGAAAGAAGCGATGGGCGTTGAACATGGTTTCGTTTGTCATGTAGTCATACAAACTGCCATGTACCTGGTTAGTTCCACTCTTGGTGCTGAAGTTGAACATGCCGCCAAGGCCGCCGCCGTATTGCGCGGAGAAGTTGCTGGTTTGAAGGGAAAATTCGCTGATCGCCTCGACGGAGGAAGCGGCCACGGTGCTGGTCCATCGGGTGTCGTTTGAACTGGTAACGTCAATGCCTTCCACCAGAATCTTGAACATGCCGCCAGGCAAGCCGTTGATGCTGGCATTCTGGTCGTCCCCATTCACACCGGGCGCGAGCGCTGCGAAGGCCATCCAATTCCGGATGGACCCTGTTCCGCCAGCGCCAAAGTTGAGAGGCAGCTGATTGAACTTCTCGCCAGTCATGTTCATGCTAATTTCCGCATTTTCGCTACGGAGCAAGGGAGCATCGGCGGATACGGTGACGGATTCGGCTGAGGAACCGATCTGCATTACCACATCTAGCCGGGCAGTTTGCGCCACTTGAATGCGGATGCCCTGTTGAGTTTTCTTGTTGAAGCCGGCGGCCGCAACCACCAGTTCGTAGTTGCCCGCCACTAGCGCGGGGATTGTGTAATTGCCTGTTGGCGTCGTGATTGTCTCCGACAAGGAGCCGGTTTCGGTATTACGCGCCGCAACCTTGGCGCCTGGAATCATTGCCCCAGCCGGGTCTGCAACCGTGCCTGTCATCGTGCCCCGGTCGTTTTGCCCGTATGCAACCAAGCAGCCGGCAAAAACTATACCAATAAAGCGTGTAAGCATCTTCTCCCTCAATGTACTCTTATCTCTGCTGGCTAAGTCTATCCAGATTAATCGTCGTTTACAAGTGGGGCGCACTTCAAAATTGTAAATACTTCGGGGGATGAAATACCATGTCTGGGTGATCTCGAATCCTTACAAAAAAGTTTCCTCCAAACTTGTCTACGAAAACCCGTGGATCAAGGTCAGGGAAGATAAAGTCACACGGCCTGACGGCAATCCCGGAATTTTCGGCACGGTGGATATCGGAGTTGGAGCATCGGTCCTGGCTATTGACCGGCACAAGCAAGTCCACTTGATTCGGGAGTGGAAGTATCCGCTCAACCGCTACACGTTGGAAGTGATCAGCGGCGGCGTTGATGGGGATGAATCGCTGGAAGAGTGCGCGCGCCGGGAGTTGGCCGAAGAAGCGGGACTCACCGGAGGCGCGCTGACGGATCTAGGTTGGATGGAAACGATCACTACCATAGTAAGGGCCCCGGTGCGGTTGTTCTTGGCTGTTGATGTTGAGCAAGGCGCCGCGAATCCGGGTGCGGATGAGTTTCTTGAAGTGGTTCAAATGCCGTTCTCCGAAGCTATTGACAAAGCGATGAGCGCCGAGTTTGAACATGCAGCAACAGTGATCACGATTCTGAAAGCTGCCCGCCTACTTGGTTACTGACCGCGATCTCTGCTACAAAAGATGTTAATGCTTTCACGCTACTTGCTGTTCACCGCGCTATGCGCCTCCCTTGCGTCCTCGCAGGGGCGCCGAGTATTGAACGATGGCGATGACCATGGCGACCCGCCGTTTTTGCTCGAACAGGGTTGGACAGCGCTATTCAACGGGCCGGGCAGTCTAACGTCGTGGCATGGCCAGGATGACAAGCCTCTGGCTTGGATCTCCACGTCCGGCGTCACCTGGGAACGTCTGCTTGGACCAACGCGCCTCGATCCGAACGCAACTCCTGGTGACCGGTTGATGAATGGGCCCACCGGCAAAGTGCACAACATTGTGACCAACGATAAGTTTGGCGATGTGGAGTTGTACTTGGAATTCCTGCTGCCGAAAGGGTCGAACTCTGGAGTGTATTTGCACGGCCTTTACGAGGTGCAGATTTTCGACAGCTTCGGTTCCACGGAGAAAGTGAAGACTTCGGACGGCGGCGCTATCTATCACAAGTGGATCAACAATCAGGGCGTGGGCGGGTCGGCGCCGTCGCGCAACGCAAGCCGCATGGCCGGACAATGGCAGAGCTATCACATTTGGTTTCGCGGGCCCCGCTTTGATGCAAGCGGTAAAAAGACAGAGAACGCCAAGTTCCTGAAAGTTGTGTATAACGGGCTTTCCGTGCAGGAGAACGTGGAGATCGACGGGCCTACGCGTTCGGCGATGAACCTACCGGAGGCGGCAACGAACCCCATCATGCTGCAAGGCGATCATGGCCAAGTGGCATTTCACAATATTTATTATCGGCCGTTACGGCCCATCGTCAATCGTTAAGGAGATACCAACATGACCAGACGGCAGGCTCTCGGCCTAATTGCGGCTCCGGCGCTTATGCAAGCGCAGCAGCCCAAGGATAATATCGTATTTATCGTCATCGACGATTTAAAGTGGAACGCTCTATCGTGCCTGGGTCATCCTTGGGTGAAGACTCCCAACATAGACCGTATTGCCAAGGAAGGCGCGAACCTGAAGAATTCGTTCGTCACAACTCCGCTTTGCTCTCCTTCCCGAGCGAGTTTTCTGACAGGCCGCTATGTTCATTCGCATGGGATCACCACAAACGGCAATAACAACGAAGCCAGCTTCAAGCTGAACTTTTCCACCATCGCCATGCAGAACGCCGGTTACGAAACCGCGCACGTTGGAAAGATCCACATGGGGAATGATTCAAACCCCAGGCCTGGCTTTGATCATTGGATAAGCTTTAAGGGTCAAGGCCAATATGTCGATCCTCCGTTGAACGTCGACGGGAAAGAATCCAAACACGAAGGCTATATCACTGACCTTCTGACAGATTTCTCGGTGAAGTTCATAGAGAAGCCCAGAACCAAACCGTTTCTGTTGTATCTTGCCCACAAGTCCGTGCACGGCCCCTTCACCCCGGCTGATCGGCACAAGGATTTGTACAGGGGCGAATCGGTTCCGAAGAATCCTTCGCATGCCGATAAGTTTGAGAACAAGCCGGTGATGACTCGACTGATCGACGGGGCTCCGGCCTTCGATACAAACAAATGGCCAAGCGAGGAGATCGCTCTGAACCAGATGCGATGCCTCGCGTCGATCGACGACGGCGTCGGCCGCATACTCGATGCGCTGAAGAAAACAGGGAAGCTGGACAGCACTCTAGTTATTTTCACTTCCGACAATGGCTATTTCTGGGGCGAACATCATCTAGGCGATAAGCGCTGGGCCTATGAAGATTCAATCCGCATTCCGATGGTGGTCCGGTATCCGAAGTGGATCAAGCCGGGAATCAGCATCGAAGGGATGGCGTTGAACATTGACATCGCGCCAACGTTCCTTGAAATGGCCGGGCTCCCCACGCCCGCTACGATGCATGGACGGTCGCTTGGGCCGCTGCTGCGAGGCGGGAAAAATTGGCGCAAATCGTTCTTAGCTGAATACTTCGAGGAAAAGCAAAACGTGCGCGTGCCGACTTGGCAAGCTGTGCGCACTGAGCAGTACAAGTACGTTCACTATGTGGATCATGCCGATTTCGACGAGCTTTACGATTTGAAAGCCGACCCCTACGAGCTGAAAAATCTATTCAACGATCCGAAGGCGAAAAAGGTTTTGACCACTTTAAAAGCTGAACTCGCCGACATCAAGCGGAGAACCGCATGAGCAGTTGGATCGACATTTCCGTCCCGCTCTATTCGGGCATGGTGCATTGGCCCGGCGACCCTGAAGTGGAGATCACACAGAAGCGGCTTGATGTGCAAGGAACGGTCGTTCACTTGACGTCAATGAATATGGGGGCGCACACGGGGACCCACATGGATGCGCCCCTGCACTTCGTGGATGGCGGACAGCCGATGGATTCGTGGGAAGTGGAAGCGACCAACGGCCCAGTGCACGTCATCGACATCAAGGACCCGAAAGCCGTTCGGGCGGCTGAGTTGCAGCAACATCGCATCGATCATCACAGCCGGATTATTTTCCGCACGGTCAACACGCATGCCAACTGGCCTGCGCAACCGTTTAACGAGGACTTTGTATACATCGCAAGGGACGCAGCGCGCTATTTGGTGGAAAAACAGGTGAGGATGGTGGGCGTGGATTACCTATCCATCGGCGGTTTCCACAATGATTTGGTGGCGACGCATGTCACGCTGTTGTCGGCTGGAGTCTGGGTAGTGGAAGGGCTGGACCTGAGCGCCATCTCCGCCGGAACGTATGAACTGGCATGCATGCCTTTGCGATTAAAAGGCGCCGATGGCGCGCCGGCACGTGCATTTGTGCGTCCTATCCAGGCCGCAGCTTAGCTTCCAATTCTTCCAGCGTTCGAGGGAAATCTTTGCCGAGCAAGCGGGAAAGAGAGCGGTCCGCCAGTAGCTTGCCACCCGTCTGGCAAGTGACGCAGTAGTTGGTTTCAGTGTTCGCATAGCGGATGCGCTGGATCTTTGATTCGCATACCGGGCAGGGCTGGCCGAACTTGCCGTGGGCCGCCATCTCAGGACGAAATGCAGTCACTCCTTCAGGAAAATCTGGCGAGCGCAATCGGGCGACCCATTCGGTCAACACTCTTTTGGTGGCGTCGAACAATACTTCGACTTGGGCGCTGGTCATCTTGCCTGTTAGTTGTACAGGCGAGAGTTTGGCGCGATGTAGAATCTCGTCCGAGTAAGCATTTCCAATGCCGCTCAGAACTCGCGGATCAGTCAGCGTTCGTTTCAAAGTGTGGTTTTCGCTCATGATCGCACCGTGGAATTGGCCCAACGTAGCGGTAAAGATTTCGAGGCCACCGGGGTCAAGCGCCTGAAGCCCCTGTTCGCCTTGGACCATGTGCAGCGACGCACGCTTCTTCGTCCCCGCTTCGGTTAGGATCAGTGCGCCGTGACAAAAATCGAAGGCGCACAGCATTTGGCGTCCACCGAGTTTGGCTGCGGGTTTCTTCCAATGAAGACGTCCGGCAATCATCAAATGCAGCACCAGCCAAACATCGTTTTCAACTCCGATGGCGATACGTTTTCCTATGCGGCGGAGGGCGACTACTTTCTTACCTACAGCGGCCGAGACGGGTGGCTCCAGACTGCGGAGCAGGAACGGACTGTTGAACCGAACTTGCTCCAAGGTGTGCCCCAGGATTAGCCCTTCAAGTGCTTCCAGGTAGACCGTGATGTCGGGATACTCCGGCAAGTACTAGCTCTTGATTATTTGCGGAATCGGTTCACCGTACACATCCGTCAGCCGCATGTTGCGACCTTGATAGTGATAGGTGAGCTTGGTGTGGTCCATGCCTATCAAATGAAGAATCGTTGCATGAAGGTCGTGCACATTCACCGGTTGAATTGCTGCCTTATAGCCGAACTCGTCGCTCTCGCCGATGGCCTGGCCACCCTTGATTTTAGCGCCCGCCATCCAGATCGACATTGTGCCGGGGTTGTGATCGCGTCCCAATCCACGTTGCGAAATTGGCATGCGCCCGAATTCACTTTGCCAGATAACAAGCGTGTCGTCCAACAGACCGCGACCCTTTAAGTCTTCCAATAATCCGGCAATGGGGCGATCCACTTCAGCGGCATGCTGCGTATGGTTTTCCTGCACGTTGCCGTGGGCGTCCCACGTATCAGTGTTCTGATTTCCCAGACCGCCGTGATAGACCTGTACGAAGCGGACGCCGCGTTCCACAAGGCGCCGGGCCATTAGACATTGGCGGGCGAAGGGTTCAGTAATGGGTTCATCCAGACCATAGAGTTTTTTCGTTTCGGGGCTTTCATTCTCCACATCGACAGCTTCAGGAGCGGAGGATTGCATCTTGTAAGCAAGCTCGTAAGAAGCGATGCGGGCAGCCAGTTCCGAATTGGCCGGGTTCTTCTGCGAGTCAATCTCGTTAAGCTTGGCGAGAAGATCGAGCCGTGCACGCTGGCTTTCCGGCGTTACTTCCTTCGGAGGTTTCAAGTCAAAAATCGCATCACCCTTTGAACGGAATACCGTGCCTTGGTAGGCCGCGGGCATGTATCCGGCCGTCCAATTCGCCGGACCACCGAAGGGGCCACCGCGCGCATCATAGATCACCACGTATGCTGGAAGGTTTTGATTTTCGGAACCGAGGCCATAAGTGACCCACGCCCCAACACTGGGGGCGCCCATGCGGATCATGCCGCTCGAAAGTTCGTAGTGCGCCATCACATGATCGTTGGAACGGCCAATGACGGTGCGGACCACAGCTAGATCGTCAGCATGGCGAGCGACGTTGGTGAACAGTTCCGAAATTTCCAATCCGCCGCGACCATACTTCTTGAACTGGAAAGGCGAGGGCATCAATGGGCCGGGGTGGCCTTGACGAACAACCACGTCACCTTTTCCTTCAAGCGGCGTGCCGGCGTATTTGGTAAGCATCGGCTTGGGATCGAAGGTGTCCATTTGGCTGACGCCGCCGGACATGAAGAGCGAAATGACACGTTTCGCGCGGGCTGGAAAATGCGGCAGTTTGGGAGCGTACGGTGAGTTGGTTGGGCCAGCCAGCAGACCTTGTTCGGCCAGAATGGAGGCCAAGCCGAGGCCACTGATTCCCCCGGCGGCTTCGAACAATAGTTCACGACGGGACGTAAAGCGACGGGGCTGACTGCTATGCGGCATGTCAATAGTCTACATAAGAAGCTGGTGGATTGGAATGGGGTCAGTCCTCGGGAGGCGGAGCGCCTAGGATCAACGATTTTTTCTTCGGCTGATCCCCCTTGAATTCAAGCGTGACGTCAACTGCATTCGCCTTGTCATCAATGTTCAACTTAGCCTTAGTTTCTTCGCCCAAGTGGTCGAACAATTGCTGCTCACGAATGTCGTTCAGGAACTTGGTGGGGTATTCGGCGTTGAATAGCTTCCCTTCCTTCAAGCTCCACATCTTACGGATCGGCGGTTCGGAAAGCAAATCCAATCCCTCGATTTTCAACGAGCGAAATGTGAACTGGCTCCCCGGCGTAACCAAATATTTCACGGTCACCAATTTCTTCTCGTCGTTATAGGCTCGTTCGTTGGTAACCTTCACGCGTATGTAACCGCGCCTCTGCAGGTACTTCGAAATCTTATCCTTGCCCTGCTCCACTGCATCGTAGTTGAAAACGTCGCCGGTCTTGAGCTTTGTCTCCGCCACCAGTTCCTTCACCAGATTGACCCCGGCCACTTCCACTGCCTGCAGTCCATAGGCAGGCCCTTCATCAACCGTGACGTTGACTCGGAAGCCTGTCACGTCTTTTACTGGCTCAGACGAAATTTTGGTCCACTTCACCCGGACCAGTCCTTTAGATTCGTAATAGGGGCGCAGTTGAGCATCCAGAATCTCCCGCACGCGCGTTTCCGAGTAAGCCACACCTACCATTAGTGAAGCCACTTTGTTGCGCAGATCTTCAGGACGGAATTCCTTCGATCCCGTGAAATCCACCTCAGCGATGGCTAAGGCTGCTTGCGACGACCGGAACACCACGGTAAGTTTGTCGGCATTGTCGGTAACCACTTTTGCCGTGACGTCGGTCGTATTCATGTAATCTTTTAGCGCCTTCACATAGCGCTTCAGTACCGGCTGCGTCGCTGGAATCAGTTGTCCAAACAGTGGGTCTGTTTCCGCCAGAGCGTCACGCAATTCCGAATCGGGCCGCTGCAGCCCTTCAAAGCGAATAGGGTAAACCTGATCAAGTTCTTTCACCTCAAAGGTCAATGCAAAACCTTTGCCCGATTGCCCCGGTTCGTAGCGATATCCTGTATTGGCGAAAACCCCCGCTTCCACTAGACGGGCTTGTGCCTTGTCAAAGATTTCTTTCGACCCGACATCCCCTACCTTTAGTCCACTGACTTTGATCACTTGCGCAGGTTTGTAGCGCTGTAATCCGTCGACGGATATTTTTTCGATCAAGAAATCTTTCCGCGTCTCCGGCGGTGTAACGTCGGACTTGGGCGCCGGAGGCATTGGCTTTCGCACCGGAGCGGGAGCACGCCGGGGAGTTTGGGCCGCACCAGCCAGCGTCAACAGCAACCCGGATATCAAAATCTTGCACATAATTGGTTCTAAACCTTATAGATACCGCAAACGGCCCCGCGGTTTCTGCTTTCTTGGAATCGCAAAACAAAGGACGCACATCCAAGTGAATGGTAAACTTTAAATAAATGTCCTACGACCTCGTTATAATCGGGAGCGGCCCCGGTGGATACTCGGCCGCTGTCCGCGCCGGCCAGTATGGCCTCAAGACAGCAATTATCGAAAAAGACCCCAAATTGGGGGGCACCTGCCTGCATGTCGGCTGTATCCCCACTAAAGCGCTATTGCATTCAGCAGAAGTCTGGGATTACTTCATCCACTCTGAAGAACAGGGCATCAGTTGCGATAACCCCGTTTTAAATTACCCTTCGGTTCTCAAAAGAAAAAACGACATCGTCTCCAAACATGCCAAAGGCGTTGAATTTCTAATGAAGAAGAACAAGGTGGAAGTGATCAAGGGATTTGGAACCTTGAAAGGCGGCGGCCAGATCGAGGTACGATCCAACGATTCGGTTCGCATGATCGAAGCCAAGAACATCATCATCGCAACCGGAAGTGAAGCTCGTATGTTGCCTGGCTTGACGCCAGACCCGGCTTACTTGCTGACCAACGTGGAAATCCTTTCCATGGGCATGGTGCCCAAGTCGTTGGCCATTATCGGAGCCGGCGCCGTTGGCGTGGAATTCGCCTCCATCTTCGCTCGCTTCGGAACTAAAGTAACTGTCCTTGAGATGCTGCCTCGCCTTGTGCCGGTTGAAGACGAAGACGTATCGAAGGAACTGCTACGATGCTTCAAGAAAGCCGGCATTCGTTGCGAGACTGGCGCGAAGGCGGAGAACATTCGCCGCACGGCGGCTGGCGTTGCCCTCTCTGTTACGTTGGCGAATGGCCAGAAAGAAGAACTGGAAACCGAAAAGTTATTGATCGCGGTGGGCCGCAAACCCAACACGGAAAACATTGGCTTGGTTAACACTCGCGTGGAATTGGATCGCGGCTTTATCAAGGTTGATAGTATGCAGCGCACAAGTGAACCGGGCGTGTACGCCATCGGCGACGTTGTGGCGGGCACTCCGCAGCTTGCCCACGTTGCGACGATGGAAGGCATGGTCGCCGTCGGTCACATGGCCGGCAAAAACGTAAAGCCCATCAATAAGAATCGCATTCCGGGAGCCACGTATACAGAGCCGGGTATCGGCAGCGTTGGCTTGACCGAAGCGCAGGCGAAGGCAGCGGGCCACGATGTAAAAGTCGGCAAGTTCCCGTTCAGCGGCAATTCCAAAGCTTCAATCCTGGGTCATCACGAAGGGTTCGTGAAGATTGTCTCCGACGCGAAGTACGGAGAAATTCTTGGAGGTCATATCATCGGGCCGCATGCCTATGAACTGATCGCCGAAGTGGTAGCCGCGATGGAATCGGAAGCTACTGTTGAAACGATGGTGGAAACAATTCACGCACACCCAACCCTTTACGAAGCGGTGGGTGAGGCTTTCAACGCCGTCAACGGAATGGCTATAAATGCCTGACCAAGTTAAGCAAAGCCTGAGCGTTCAACGTCTCGGCCGCATGGGTTTTGGCGAGGCGTACGCGATGCAGCGCCAATTGGTGGACCAGCGCAAGCAGGGTCTGATCCCCGATCAGTTCTTGCTTTTAGAACATCCCCATACCGTCACCATGGGCCGGAATGGACACGAAGAAAACGTACTGGCTTCGGCTGAGGTTCTAGAGAAGACCGGCATCGCTTATCACCAAACCGATCGCGGCGGCGACGTGACTTATCACGGTCCAGGCCAAATCATCGGCTATGCGATCATTGATCTGAAAGACTGGAAGCGCGATGTGATGGCCTACGTTCGAGCGCTGGAGGAAGTTTTGATCAGATCGCTGGCGGAATTCGGCATTGCGGGCGAGCGTCTGGAAGGCTGCACCGGCGTTTGGGTAAGCGGCAAAAAAGTAGCCGCCATCGGAGTGCACATTAGCCGTTGGGTAACCAAACACGGCTTCGCACTCAACCTGGATACGGACCTGAAATACTTTCAATATATTGTTCCCTGCGGCTTGACTAAGCCCGTCACCAGCTTGAGGGAACTTGGTTGTTCAGCGAGCCGCGATTCGGTGGAAGATTCCCTGATTCGGCACATGAGTGAAATTTTTAGTCTGACGCCGGTTGAACCGGTACTAACCTTGGAGACTGCCTAAATGATTGATGTCATCATGCCCCAGATGGGAGAAAGCATTGTTGAAGGAACCCTCACGCGCTGGCTGAAGAAGCCAGGGGAACGCGTCGAACGCGATGAACCCCTCTTTGAAATCTCGACGGACAAGGTCGACACCGAAATCCCGTCGCCCGTCGCCGGAGTCTTGGCGGATGTTCTGGTGGAAGCGGGCAAGACGGTGGCTATTAATACAGTTGTGGCTCACATTAACGATGGGGCAGCAGCTGCCGCGCCTGCAGCCCAACCGGTCGCGCCTCCACCAGCGCCGGCTCCGGCGCCTCCTCCTCCTCCGCCACCAGCCCCAGTTGCAGCCGCTCCGGCAGAGCCGCAAGGCCCACTGTCGCCGCTGGTTCGCAAGATGGCTCGCGAGAACAACATCGATCTTGGCCAGGTAACCGGCACCGGCGCAGGTGGACGCATCACCAAGGACGATGTGGAAACGCACTTATCGGGTGCGCCAGTTCCAGCCTCCGCAGCAACGGTGACTACTACCGCCGTGCCGGTCCCACAACCGGCCGCGCCTGCCCCCCCTCCTGCTCCCGCTTCGGTTCCACCACCTGCGCGCGCCGAGGCCGCCAAGATTCGCGTCGAACCCATGTCCACCATGCGGGCCAAGATCGCCGAACACATGGTGATGTCTCATCGCGTATCGGTCCACGTCACCACGGTCCACAAGGTCGATATGACAAAAGTGGCCAAGCTCCGCGCTAAGCAGAAAGATGAATTCCAGGCGCGATACGGCTTCGGTTTGACGTTCCTGCCATTCGTCATTCGCGCCGCTTGCGAAGCCCTTAGGACGTTCCCCATCGTCAATGCTTCAATTGACGGGAACAACATTCTGTTCCACAACGACATCAACATCGGCGTCGCCGTGGCCCTGGAGAATGGACTGATTGTCCCAGTCATCTCCGCCGCTGACGAAAAGAATGTGGTTGGCCTGCAGCGTTCTATTGTTGACCTTGCCGCCCGCGCCCGCTCAAAGCAACTGAAGCCGAACGAAGTTGCAGGTGGGACGTTCTCCATCACCAACTTCGGAAGTTTCGGCAGCATCTTCGCCACTCCGGTGATCAATCAGCCGCAAGTCGCCATATTGGGCGTAGGTGCGGTGGAGAAGGTTCCGGTGGTGATCGACGATGCCATCGCAATACGTTCGGTTGCCCATCTAGCGCTAACGTTTGACCATCGCTTAATTGACGGCGCTCTTGCCGATCAGTTCTGCCAGAAGGTTAAGCACGTGCTTGAAAACTGGTCCGACTCCGTACTGTAAGTTTTGCCACTGAGGGGAGGTGGTTTGCGCCACTTCCCCTTTCTATTTTCGAAGACACTTCAACGCTTGTCGTTAAAACAAAGTTCCGGCAGTTGACACTTCATCCTTCCCGCTACCCCACCCAAAGAGTAGTTCGCCTAAGTCACAGGCTGAAGCTTTTCGGTTCTCCAACCTACGAGCTTTGGAAGGTTATCGGCGTTTTGCGACCGGTCCTCTGTTTATGTTTGAAATACCGCGCGGACTTATTCATGGGAAGCTCGCTGGCCAGCGGTTTGTCTTCCTGCTTCTACTCTACGGCGCCGGGGGTGGTGGGAGGTTGGTGCGGAAATGGTTAAGTGATTGAATTGAGGGGAGACTTTTATTTTTCTCGATGGGGGAACGGGAACTTATGTCGAGCAGGATTGGGTTGGCCAGCGTTCCCATCGCTCCCGACTCGAACGCCGGTTCACGCCCTACCCGCCCTACTCCACTCTGATACCGAGGCTAGTGACGGCGTTCGAGTCAACTACAGTGCGAATTTCCGTCCCCCGTTTTACAATCACAAAATGTACCTTCACGGGCGACAGCGGATTCCCTGGGATGATGAGCTGCCATGTTCCAGTACAATCCGGATTGACCTTGTACGTTCCACTTGCGGGCGTCCAATCTACCGGTGGTGGCATCCCGTTCACAGTAATAAAATCAACTTGGGTCATCTTGCCTTTGCCGTCAAAACGAGTCATAGCCACCCCACGGAGCTGAAGGCCTCCTGGCGGAAGAGCCACCCCTGGGATAGCCAGAACAACGCCTTCCACATGGAACCCGAAGTCACCTTGCAGTGTTCTGTTGTTGCACTGGGCGGGTTCGTCATCCGCCCACACCAAGGGACCGGCGAACAGTAAACAGAAAGGGACGATCACCGTCGAAATTGAATTCTTTTTCATTTTGAGACCTCCTTTTAGGTCTGAATCGACTATAACGATGCGCCTGACGGCATTCAATGGCCGCGCTATTCCCAATATGTTCCCTACTTGTTCCCTGAAATCCGGAGCCCCATGCCGGCGACTTAACGCTGCTATTCTGAAGTGCTATGAGCAACTCCACTCCGACGTTCCGATTCGGGGATTTCGAGTTCGATACGAGATCGGCGAGTTGAACCGGCACGGTTGCAAGGTCGTTCTGCAAGACCAGCCGATTCGGGCGCTCCTATTTTTGTTGAAGCGCCCAGGAGAACTTGTGATGCGAGAGGAGTTTGTCAGGCAACTGTGGTCTGAGAATACTTTCGTCGACTTTGATCGTGGGTTGAACAAGATCATCAACAAGCTGCGCGTCGCTCTGGTGGACGATGCGGATGAGCCGCGTTACATAGAGACCCTGCCACAGCGAGGTTACCGATTTATCGCGCCGGTTGAAATTGTATCGCTGGGTCGCGATCCGTTACAGCCCACCGCTGTTCTAAAGATTGATTCGTTGGCCGTGCTGCCACTTGAAAACCTGTCTGGAGATCCGGCCCAGGAGTATTTCTCCGACGGCATGACGGAGGAATTGATTTCGGCTTTGGCCAAGATCTCCTCGCTACGCGTCATCTCCCGGACTTCGGTGATGAGGTATAAGGGAGTGCGCCAGTCTTTGTTGACCATCGCCAGGGAACTGCGCGTTGATGCAATCGTGGAAGGTTCAGTTTCGCGGTTAGGCGACAAGGTCAGGATTATCGCTCAATTGATCTACGTACCTGAAGATAGACACTTGTGGTCCGGAAGATATGAACGCGACGTGATTGATATTCTGAGCCTGCAGGCCGAAGTAGCTCAGAACATTACCGGCCGGATTCGCAAACTTGTGGATCCTGTGCACTTCGGCGTTGCCCAGGCGCGGCGAATTCACCCACCAGCATTCGAAGCATACCTGAAGGGAAATTTCTTTCGAAACAAACTTACTCCAGTGGACTTGGATAAAAGCATCAACTTCCTCACGCAGGCAATCGAGCTTGATCCAAGCTTTGCGCCAGCATACGGAGCGCTTGCCCGCTGTTACCAGTTTGTCGGCATTTTTGGAATTCGTCATCCTGCGGAGGTATTCATTAAAGTAAGGGCCAACGCGGTAAAGGCTCTGGAACTAGATGAATCCCTGGCCTCAGCCCACATTGCGCTGGCAAGCGCGAACGTCTTTGAGCGATGGGATTGGGCGACGGCGGAAGCGGAATGCAGGCTGGCCACGGAATTGAGCCCAAACGATTCGTTGACACACGGGCATCTGGGTGACTACTTGTCCATAACAGGGCGGCATAGTGAAGCGATTGAGGAGTTTCGGCGGGCACTGGACCTGGATCCGATTTCACCGGAATACAATAACTGGCTTGCACTCGCTCTATACCGGGCGCGCCGATATGAGGAGTCCGTCGCACAGTGTGAGAGAGTTCTGGAAATCGACATTCACCACGTCAATGTGTTTTGGTTTCTTGCCCTCTCGCTAGAGCAAAAAGGTGAACTGACCACGGCGATCACAACTCTCGAAACGGCGGTGAGTCTTTCCGACGGGCCGCATTACCGGGCTCTTCTGGGCCGTGCCTACGCGCTGGCGGGAGAAAGGACAAAGGCGCTGGCTATTCTGGACGAACTGAACACATGGCGTCAGCACAAGTACGTTTCCCCACTCGACATGGCAGTCATACACTGGGGACTCGGAGATCGCGAATCTCTGTTCCAATGGTTAGAAGAGGCGTACCGGCAGCGAGTCTGGCGGATTATCGAACTAACCATGCCGTTCTTTGATGGCTTACGTTCAGATCCTCGCTGGCAGGATCTGGTCAAGCGTATCGGTCTTGCCGAAGGGGCATGAAGAGACCCTCACTTTTCCTTTTTGTTAAACTGGCGTTATGAGCGAGTCAGCTAACCAACAGGAAGACTACGTAACGCTGTACAACGAGGCCTTCGAAAAGTTCCGTATGTTGGCGTTGTGGAGCAGCCGCCCCGTCCCTAATCCAACCCCAGCCGATGCCCTTGCCATCACCCGAAGCCTTCGTGTAGAAGGCAATCTGGACTCACGGCGCTTGGCTGAGAGAATCGAACGAGCCTGCCGTGCCGCTGTCTAAGATTCAAGCGGATATCCTTCATCTTCTAGCCGCGCACCGCGACCCTGAAAGCTATGTGGCCGGAAGTACGCCCCTCAATTTAGATTCGCCTCGTTTTTCTTCTGATATTGATGTTTTCCACGACAAGTCCGAGCGGGCGTCCGAAGCAGCAGAGGAAGATACGGCGCTACTCCAAAAGCATGGATTCGACGTGAAATGGGTAAGGCAGGAATTGTCGATCCACACTGCTTTTATTTCGAAAGGGGGAGACGCCACCAAACTGGAATGGGTGGTTGACAGCGATTTTCGCTTCTTCCCCACCATCGCCGACGAGACCTTCGGCTACCTGCTGCATCGGGTTGACTTGGCGACAAACAAAGTTGCAGCGGCATATGGGAGACAGGAACCGCGCGATATAGTCGATCTAATAACTGCGCATGACCGAGTCTTGGCACTTGGCGCTGCAATTTGGGCTTCTGCGGGAAGGGCTCTCGGATTGACGCCTGAAGGCATTGTTAACGAAATTCGCCGGACATCCCGCTACACGGAAAAAGATTTCCGCAAGGTCGAAAGCGACCCGCCAGTCGATCCAGCCGCAACCATGATCCGCCTCCGCGCGCTCCTCGAACAAGCCGAAGAATTCGTGATGCGCATGCCGACAGACAAAGTCGGACTGCTCTTCCTTGAAGGAACTAAAGTTGTGCAGCCCGACCCCGATCACTTAGACAAATATCAAACGCACGCCGGACAACGCCGAGGCCATTGGCCATCCAGCCCGGAGATCTCCGCCGCAATGTTTGAAAAAGCCCTAAGCCGCCTCTAACGCTTCGCTTGCTTCTGGCCGACATAACCATCGTACTGGGGCTTTCCGCCGTGGGGTACTAAGAAGAGTTCCCAATACATGTACCTACTCCGCTTGCCGATAAAAGATGTATACCTTGATGCGTCTTCTTTCATTTTTCTTTCTAACTAAACTCTTGTTTGCTTCCGAGCTTGTGATCCTTCGCAACGGTCTTAGATTGGACGTGGAGACCCGCTCCACCGAGGGCGACAACGTTTTCCTAGTTCAAAAAAACGGTATAACCTTAATTGTCGACAAGTCTGAATTATATGTACCCCCAGCCGCGCCAGTGGCTGCGGTATTGGCGACCCAGCCGCAACCCTTGGAAGATGACCCGGCGCTTTCCTCAGTTCACAACATGATCAATGAGGCGGCGGAACGGCACGGTCTTCCCGCAAGCTTGGTTCATGCGGTCGCCTCCGCTGAATCTGGCTATCAACAAAAGGCGCGCTCAGGCATGGGCGCAATTGGCGTCATGCAATTAATGCCCGCCACGGCGCGCTATATGGGCGCCGACCCGTCTGACCCGGCACAGAACATTGACGCCGGTACTCGATTATTGCGCACTCTGCTGTTGAAGTATGAAGGCAGTCCGAACCAATTGGCTCTGGCGCTAGCAGCTTACAACGCTGGCCCCGGCGCCGTTGACCGCTTTGGCGGAGTGCCCCCATACGTGGAAACGCAGCGTTACGTTCACCAGGTAATTCAGCGCTTTCGGAAGACGCAGTAAGGGCTGTATACTCTGTTCATATGAACAGAGATGTGACGGCGCTTTTTCTGGACCACTCCGTGAAGAAGCTGGACCAGATGGCCCAACGTATCTTTGTGTGCCTGGACAAGCTGACCGAAGATCAAATATGGGCCCGCGGCGCTGAGCATGAAAACTCCATGGGCAACTTGATCCTGCACCTGTGCGGCAACGTCCGCCAATGGATAGTTTCCGGAGTTGGTAAGCAACCCTTCGATCGCGATCGGGATGAGGAATTCAATGCTCGTGGTTCCGTCTCAATCGAGGAGTTGCGCCTGTTGCTGCGATCCACCATCGATCAGGCTCACACGGTGTTGGCCGTTCAGACTGCGGACAACCTGGTTCTGCGCACCACGGTGCAAGGCTACGAGGCTTCGCACCTTGAATGCATTTACCACGTGCTGTGCCACTTCAGCGAACACACAGGCCAAATTCAATTCATAACCAAAGCGCTCAGCGGCCATGAATTGGGCTTCTACACTCACTTGCACAAAGGCAAACGCAATGAAAAAACTCCTTAGCTTTATTGCTTTCGCGGCTCCGCTCGCCGTGTCGCAGCAGTTCGATATTGTCCTGCAAAATGGCCGTGTCATCGACCCTGAATCGAAGCTTGACGGAGTGCGCAACGTCGGCATCAGGCAAGGGAAGATCGCGGCGATCTCCACCTCGCCACTGAATGGAAAAACAACCTATGACGCCACCGGCCTCATTGTCGCGCCAGGCTTCATCGATCTCCACTCGCACGGTCAGGACGACGAAAACTACCGCCTCAAAGCGCAGGACGGGGTTACCACGGCTCTTGAACTGGAAATTGGCGTGGCCGACATTGACCGCTACTATAGTGATCGCGAGCCGGGTCAGGTGGTCAACTACGGCGCCACAATTGGCCACGTTCCTAGTCGAAAGCAGATCATGCATGACCCGAGTCCCTCACTGGTTCCAAGCGCCGATGGCGCCTACAAATCCGCGACGGAAGAAGAGATCACGGCCATGCGCCGCCGCATTGAAACAGGCTTGGCGCGCGGCGCTCTTGGCCTGGGCTTTGGTATTCAATACACGCCAGGGGCTTCCGTTTGGGAGATTTTAGAAATGTTCCGCGCGGCAGGCAAAGTGAAAGCGCCGGCGTTCATTCACGTGCGAGGGATGGGTAGCCAGGAGCCTAAAACGGCTTTGAACGCTCTTGAAGAAATCATCGCCGCCAGCGTCATTACCAACACTCCGATTCACATGGTGCACGTGACTTCGAGCAGCCTTCGTCAAACACCTCAAGTGCTGGCCGTCATCTCTGAGGCCCGCGCCAACGGCGTCGATATCTCCACGGAATGTTATTCCTATAACGCCGCACTCACCGACATCGCTTCAGCCATTTTTTCACCTGGTTGGCAGAATACGCTGGGAGTCGATTACAGCGCACTGGAATGGGTTGCCACCGGCGAACGCCTGACAGAAACTACCTTCAACGAATACCGTAAGAAAGGCGGACATGTAATCATGCACATGATTCCGGACGTCGCCCTTGAGTCAGCCATCAAACATCCGCTTGTGATGATCGCAAGCGATGGGGGCCTCGACGAGGGGAAAGGCCATCCACGAAGCGCGGGAACCTATGCTCGAGTGCTCGGGCGTTACGTGCGTGAAAAACATTGGATTGATTGGCCCGAAGCGATCCGTAAAATGACCATCATGCCTGCCCAGCGCCTGGAACAACGCACGCCCGCGATGCGCAACAAAGGCCGCATCAAAGTTGGGGCCGATGCTGACATCACGGTCTTCGATCCACTCACAGTAATCGACCAAGCCACTTTCGGCAAGCCAGCGATCCCCAGCATTGGAATGCAATTTGTGTTGGTTAACGGCCAGGCAGTGGTGGCCAACGGCAAGCTGCAAGAAGGCGTGAAGCCCGGTCGAGGCGTGCGTGCCCCTATCGCTGCCCGCTAAACTGGCAAGCATGCGTATTTGTTTGTTACTCGCTTGGGCCCTGCCTGCACTCGCCCAATCCACACGCGAAATGAACGACATCAATTGGATGGAGTTCCGCGAATTTGTCCCCTCGAAGATCAAGACCGTTTTGTTGCCGACAGGCACGCTTGAGGCGCACGGCGTGGCCAACAATGGCGCCGACAACACCGCGCCGCTCGCCATTGCCCGCAAGCTGGGCCCGGAACTGAACGCCCTCATTGCCCCATCAGTGAACTATGGCATTACCGGATCTCTCGGCGCCTATGCCGGTTCAATGTCCATCAGTGAAAAGGCATACCGCGCCTACATGCACGACATCCTGGATGGCTTGGCGCAACAGGGCTTTAAGAACATCATTGTGATTAACGGTCACGGCGGCCCGCAGACAGCCGTGCTCAACGACCTGACTGAACAGATCGGACGAGAACGTCAAGTACGTTCCCTCGTTGTGAATTGGTGGGCCTACTGTTCCGATATCACACTGAAAGTTTTTGGCGAGGATGGCGGACACGCCGGCTGGAACGAAAGTGCATTCATCCAGGCAATCGACCGGAAGCTGGTGCATCCGGAGCGCTACTCAGATTCCCTGGCTACTGCGCGCCCATCGGCTGGTTCTTGGTCCGCCTACCCGTTTCCCTCGTCCATCATTTTGTACCAGCCGGGACAAGGCTACGTGAAGTTCGATCAAGCAAAGGCCGATCAATATTTCGCGGCGGTGGTGGAAAAAACCGGCAAGTTAATCAAGGAAACAATCGAGAAGTGGGATAAGGCCGGCATCTTTCTTAAGTAAGAAGTAAGGGCCTTCAAGCTTCCTCGGGATTCAGCTCCCGGCGAAAATGCTCCGCCAAATCGGCCCGTCCCATCGAATGCGCCGCGATGTTCATCATCACTTCATAGGTCTCATCTTCAGGCAGCGACTTCGCATCCAACTCGCACCCTTCCAAAAAGACCAACGCCGCTTGCACGCCGGTTCGCTTGTTGCCATCAAGGAAGGCCTGACTCTCCGAAATATGGAAGCCATAGGCGGCGGCTATTTCGAAAATGTCGCCACCGCCATAATGATAAACATTCTGCGCCGCCGCTATGGCCGACTCTAAAGCGTTTTCGTCTCGAAGCCCGTGAGAGCCCCCAAAAGTATTAATTTGATGTTCGTGGATCGCGTCGATGATTTCGCGGGTAAGAAATTCCGGGTCCCGCAGCCAGCTCATTTGGCTAGGCGTCGAAATAAACCGCTGTGCTCGGTCGAGGTCTTACGAATCAGCAGTTTAGCCTTCTCCATAGACATCTTCCGCAGCTGTGGTGGCTGTGGTGTTTTGGACTCTTGAGTGGCAACAACGGCTGTAGCTTTGTTCATAACGCCTCAATCGGAAGATTACCACAACCTCACTCATAGCGCAAGAGAGAACCCCCAGCCCCCTCAGTACTACTTCAAAACATTGCCCGGCCTGATCTCATCGCTGGCCCGCTTCACCACCTTATCCCCCGCGCGCAGATCGCTCGAAAACACCTCAACCAGATCCCCCGACACGGCGCCTTTCGATACAGGCACCTGCTCAGCCTTTCCATCAGTGCTCCGAATCACGAAGATTTTCTCCATCGTCGACACCACGGCCGTCGGGGGAACCATCATCGACGGACGAGCACGCCGCACCGGCCACACCGTTTCCGGATACATCCCCGGCGCAAAAGCGCCACCCGAATTGTCCACATCGAGCTCCACCGGCATCGTGCGAGTTTTCGCATCCAGCACTCGTGGAATTCGTGCGATCACACCCGTTCCCTGCCCGCCACCAGCCACTGTAAACGACACGCGCGCCCCACGCACAATGCCACTCACCTCCTGCTCCGGCACAGCCACGATCAACCGCAAGCGTCCCACATTTTCCAGCCGCAGCACCGGCCCGGTCGACGGCCCCGCCAGCGCCCCCGGATGCGCGTACCGCTGCGTAATCACCCCGCTGAAAGGCGCGGTAATTTTCAAATATTCAGTAATCTTTAAGATCGATGCCGATTGCGCGCGCTGTGCTTTTGCCTGCGCTTCATTGGCTTTGATCACCGCCCGACCCGCCTGCACCGCTTTCTCGGCTTGCACCAATTCATTTCCCGCGATCACACCTGGCGTCTTGCTCGCTTCTTTCAATCGTTCGAAGGTCGCCTCAACCGCCATCAACTTCGCCTCAGCCTCGGCCTTCTGGCTCTCAATCGCCAAAGCCTTTGCTTCAATCTCAAGCAATTGCGCCTGCAACTCCGGAGCAGACAACTCCACCAGCAGTTGATCCTTCTTCACCATGCTGCCCTTATCCACTTCCACTTTCTCGACAAAGCCGTTCACCCGCGCATGCAGATCCACCGTCTCGTAGGCGGCGAACTCGCCGGGCAAACGCAACTTGCGCTCAACCGTTTTCGTAACCACCTCAACGGTCTCCTGCGCCACCAGGGCGCAAGGCAGAAAAGCGATCAACATATTAACTAGCTTCATAGAATCGGCTCGCGGAATCGGTCGGATCTAAACTGGCGGAATGCGCCGATCGTGGCGCCAAAATCGCATACAGCGCAGGCAGGACAGTCAACGTGCTCAAGGTCGCGAACACCAGTCCGCCTACCACGGCAATCCCCAGCGGCGCAGTTTGCTGCGCGCCTAACGCAATAGGAGTCATCCCGGCAATCATCGCAAACGCAGTCATCAAAATGGCGCGCAATCGTCCGCCACTGCCCACTCGGGCTGCCTCGATGGAATCGCCGCCACCGCGTCGATGCGCCTCGGCAAATGTCACCAGCAAAATTGAATTGGCCACTGCTATACCGATGGCCATAATCGCGCCCATGAACGATTGCACGTTCAGCGTTGTCCCCGTGAAGGTAAGCGCCAACACAACACCGGACAGCGTCGCCGGAACGCCCAGCACAATCGCCACAGCCAAACGGAACGATTGGAAATTCGCCGCCAACAAAAGAAAAATCGCTGCCGCCGCCAATAGCAGCCCGTTCTGCAAACCAACCAGCGTGCTTTCAAGAGGCGGCACTTGTCCACGAACATTCACCGTGACGCCCTTAGGCGGTGCGCCCGCTCGCGCCACTGCCGCGCGAATCTGTTTCGCCGCTTCGCCCAACGGCGCGCCATGAATATTCGCCGTCAAACTCACCACTCGCTGCATGTTGTAGCGCTCAACCAAACCTTGTGCCTTGCCCAACTTAATCTCCGCCACATCGCTCAGCAGCGGCCTCGATTCCCCATTCTGCATTACCGGCAAATTCGCCACATCATCGACCGACTGCACCCGGTTCTGCGGAACCTCAACCTGAATCTGAAACGCATTGCCCGACGCCGGATCACGCCAATAATTCGGTTCAATAAACCGGCTCGAAGACGTCGCCATCACCAGCGAGCGCGCAACATTCGACATCGTCAATCCAAATTGCCCAGCCCGTTCGCGATCAATCTGCACATCCAACGTCGGATAATCGAACGGCTGCGCATATTGTAGATCGCGAAGCACGGTAAGCTTTTTCAACTCCGTTTCCACCTTGGCGGCGAACTCACGGCTCACTGGCAACGCTGGCCCCTGTACCGCCACTTCCACTGGTGTCGGCGAACCGAAGGCCATCACCTCGCTCACAATATCTCCGGCCTCAAAAGTGAACTTCGTGTCCGGCAGCGCCTTCGCCAAGGATTCGCGCAACTTTTCCCGCATCGCCTCTCCGCGCAATTTCGCCGACGGCTTCAACGCCACCTGCATCACCGCCTCATGCGAACCACTAGTCCAAAGGTAAATCGTGTTGATCGGATAACTAGCCGGCTGCACCCCAATAAACGCACTACTGATTTCAATGTTCTCCGCTCCGATCTCTTGTTTGATGACATCCAACGCCTTCAGCGCCACCAGTTCCGTCCGTTCAATGCGCGTCCCCGTCGGCGCTCGCAATCGCAGCTTGAACTGCCCGGCATCCACCGTCGGAAACAGCTCAGTCCCTAAGCGAGGGAACAGTGCCCACAGCAGCAACCCCGCCCCAGCCAAATAAAGCCCAGCCACCGGCCAACGCAACTTCAGTACAAGATCCAAGTAACCGGCATAAGCCCTATGAAGCAGACCTTCTTCATTCACCGCCGTGCCTTTGCGCATCAGCCACGTCGCCAACACCGGCACTAGCGTACTTGAAAGCAGGTAGGAACTAAACATCGCCGCGCCCACTGCCAGCGCAAGCGGTACAAACAACTGTCGACCCACACCCACCATGAAGAAACTGGGAACGAAAACGGCCAGGATCGAAAGCATGGCCAACCATCGCGCCGCCGCTGTCTTCCGACAAGCATCCAACACGCCAGCCGCACGGCTCGATCCGGCAGCCAGTTGCGCATGAATGTTTTCAATCTCCACGGTTGCTTCATCCACCAGTACACCCACCGCCAAAGCCAGGCCACCAAGAGTCATGATGTTGATCGTCTGCCCCGCGGCCCACAGCCAGCACACCGCCGATAGCAGCGAAATCGGAATCGTCAGTACAACAATCAATCCGCTGCGCCAATCGCGCAAAAACAGCAGCACCATTAGGGCAGTCAACAATGCACCCAGCGCCGCCTCGTTCAGCAAACTCCTCAGCGAATCAGTTACGAAGCGCGATTGGTCAAACTCCACCCGCACATCCACGCCTTCCGGACACGCGGCTTTCATTGCCGGCAACGCTTCCCGCACGCGCCGAATAACGTCCAAGGTTGAAGCGTCGGAACGCTTGGTCACCTGCATGTACACCGTGCGCTTGCCGTTCACATGCGCATAAGCAGTAGGTATATCCGTCCCATTCTCCACCGTTCCGATGTCTCGCAAAAACACCGGTGGATTCTGACCCGGCCGCACCGGCGCTTCCATCAATTCCGGTAACACCGCGCCCAGTGCCGCGTTGGTCGTCGCGAAACGATTCAAATCGCCGATACGCACATTGCCCGCCGGCATCACCGTGCTCGCGCGCGTAACCGCCGCAACAGCCTCCTCCGGCGAAATTCTGTAGGACCGCAGCTTATCCGGATTCAACCGCACCACAATCGTCCGTTGATTCCCACCGAACGGCGGAGGCGCCGATACGCCCGGCAAGGTCGCAAACAAAGGCCGTACGCGGTTCAACGCAAAATCCTGCATTTCGCTTGGGCTATGCGTCGCGCTTGAAAAAATCAGTTGGCCAATCGGAACACTCCCGCCATC
Organism: Acidobacteriota bacterium; assembly: GCA_025350695.1. Classification (GTDB taxonomy): domain Bacteria; phylum Acidobacteriota; class Terriglobia; order Bryobacterales; family Bryobacteraceae; genus JANXSF01. Next base: position 8,405 of record JANXXI010000165.1, on the reverse strand, counting down.
AAACCTCGTGATAAACGGACCCACCACGCCTGGAGGCATGAACGCCCGCGCCCTGGTGACGTAGCCCACCGTCTGCGCCATCGCCTGATTCATGTCGGTGCCAGGATGGAAGAACAGCTTCATTAACGCCGCGCCCTGAATGTTCTTCGACTCCACATGTTCAATGCCGCTGATGTATAGAAAATGATACTCGTAGTAATACGTCAGGTACCCTTCCATCTGCGAAGGATCCATGCCGCCATAAGGCTGCGCTACAAAAATCGCCGGCTGGCCAATCTCCGGAAAAATGTCGGCAGGCATGCGTTGCGTCGCCAGGTACGAGCCCAACAAGATAGCCGCCACAGCCACCAGAATGGTGACGGGCCTGCGCATCGCAAATAGAACTAGCCACATGTTATTTAACGATCGTCCCTTACCTGGTCATGTCTAAAAACGGTTTCAAATCGCCCTGCGCAATCGCCAGCGCCAGTTGAGCCCGCCACACATTCAACCGCGCCATTGCGTCATCCACTTCCGCTTGCGACAGCATTCGTTGCGCATCGGCCACTTCAATCAGCGTCCCCAGCCCGGCTTTGTATCGCGCTGTAACCTGTTCGAGCGTCGTCTTCAGCGCCCCTACTTGATCTGGCGTGACGGCGGCGATCTGACGCGCCCCGGCAATCATCGCGCGCGCCCGATCCTCCGCGCCCTTAACTTCAGTCGAAAGCAAACTACGCCGCGCCGTCTCCTTGCGTTCGTTCGCCAATTCGATTTCCTTCTTCACACGAAGCGTCTTATAATCCAACATCGACCAGGTCATGGAAAAACTCAGAGCCCAATTCCCGATGTTCGGTCCAAAGCCGTTCAGTCCGCCTTGATCCGGCCCAATAATGCTGGCTCCCGTCCCACGGCCATAGAGTGCCCCTTGCGTGCCGAACTTCGGATAGAAAGATTTGTCCAGGATAGTCTGCCGCGCTTTCACTTCGTCTATCGCCGCCGTCTGTTCGGCAATCGCCGGATGGTTCGCACCCGTCGTCGTCGCCGCCACTTCCGGAGCCGCGTTTAAGAACTTCGCCGACGCCAATTCCCCGCCCGACGCTTCCCGTCCAACCATCTGCCCCAGCGCCGCCCTAGCCATCTGCTCGGCCTGCCGCGCCTGATGTAAGAAGGTGGTGGCCACAGCCTGTTCAGCTTTCAAACGGGAAAGGTCCGCACCTGGACGAAGTTCCGCTTTCACCAGGGCGCCAACAAGCGTGTCCAACTGCCGCGTCCGTTCAATCGCCGCTTGCGCCGCATCAATGTTTCTTTGCGCGGCCAAAATTGTCAAGTAAGCGTCGGCCGTTGCAGCCGCCACCTCAAATTTAGTTTTTTCAATGGAAAGTTCCGCCCGGCGCTTCGACGCCGATGCCGCATCCACTCCAGCCTGACGCAACCCGAAATCGAAAGGCTCCCACGAAACCAGTACTCCCGCCGCCGTACCGAACACGTTTCGGAATTTTGACGCGTCAAGCACCGGCCCCGATATGGCGGGAATTACCGCATTGGGGAGCAGCAGCCCATAAACGTTGTTGTGAGTGGCCCGATTGGCCTGCAAAAGCAAATCGGCGCGAGGAAGGAAAGACATCCGGGCAAGGGCCACAGCGGACGACGCAGCCGAGGCCTGTTCAATTGAGACTTGAATGGAAGGATACTTCGCTACCGCCGCGTTCACTGCCTGCTCTAGAGTAAGTTGTGACTGACCCAGAGCCGTTGCGGCGAACAAAATAAGCAACACAGGAAACATCATGAACAAACTGAAAGATACCACAAAACAAGGTTTCGGTTTCTTACAATTTGGTTAAGCTGGCGACGTCATGGAATTAAAGTTCCACGGCGCGCCGGCGCGATCCGTAAAGCGCGCAGAGGGCCCCGCCAACAAGTAGCAAACTCCCCGGTTCCGGCACACTCGAAGCACTTTGATTCGCAAACGCCGGATCGAAAGATAAGTCGTCCAACGCGAAGTCATTCCCGCCAGGTGCGGTATTAATGTCAAATAGCCCCAGACTGGCGGTCGTGCTAGCTCCCGAGTTCCATAAAACGACGGCTTGGCTCCATTGGCCAACTGGCGCAGGAATCGTGTACGTGGAACCAACCTGGACCCCGTTGATTTTCACTTGGAACTGGGCCGGATTCGCGTCAAAGACCGAGGCTGCCCAGAATGAAAATAGGTAGTAGGTGTCAGTTGTCACAGCGATTCCGCTCTGGCCCCACACCAGTTGATTCGCATTGGTGGATCCATTTACGAACATCATATTACCTGTGCCGCTCGGGTGATCCCCGATACTCGACCAAAGATTGTGGTAGGCATGAGGGTCTAGGCCCACAAAATAATTCCCTTCGGGCCTCAGATCCGGGGAAAGGATCAGATTGGATTGTATGCCGGCAGCGCCCAACTCGAAGCCGCCATTTGTCAGCAAGTTGGCATGAGACAAGCAAGTGGCCAAAAGGAAAAGCAGCGAGATTTGTAGAGTTTTGTAGAGCATATATCCTTATCCCTACTATGCTCGAACGTTGCCACTAGCCCAATTAGCACAATACCTTAGTCAAACCATTAGATTCACCCTGGTCAGCTTGGACCGCCCTAGTCCCAAAGATCCATTCAAGTGATAGTTGGGGACAACTCCAGAGACATTGCGAAATTCAATAAACCTAAGGCACACTCCATCTCTGCGTCGCACACCACTGAGCATTTTCCAAATCAAAGCATGGTAACCTGGAGCTAAGAATCCGCATTGCGTCTGCCGGGATCGGCGAGTTATCCCGACGGCGGTCGCCACACCTAATTGCGGACCTGAACTTTTCATATTAGAGGATTTCGTGGATAAACTAGATCGCAAAGACTTAAAGCACGACCACTTCGTTGAGGAAGTGCAGCACATGGTGGATGTTGCCTCCGTCAACAAAGGCCGCGTGCAGATGATCGGTGGCGTCGTCATCGCAGCGCTTCTTTTGGGTTTTGGCGGCTATTTCTATATGGACCGGCTCCAAACAGAACGTCAATTAGCGCTCATGGAGGCGATCAAGATCCAGGAAGGCGTCGTTGTAGTTCCGGGGAATCAGGCCCCCGCGGGCGTAAAAGGCTTCCCAAGCGAAGCGGCTAAGAATGAAGCAGCTAGCAAAGGGTTTTCTAATGTGGCCCTCAAGTACGCCGGCAAGGACGAAGGTGAAATCGCTCGCTATTACCTCGGGGTTTTATCAGCCGATCAAGGCAAGATCGACGAAGCAATCAAAAACTTCCAGCAGGTGTCGTCCAACGCCAGCAGCAATTATGCATCACTTGCCAAATTCTCGCTGTCTCAATTATTTGCCCAGCAGGGTAAGATTGCAGACGCCGAAAAGCTGCTCAAGGAGCTTGAAAATGCGCCCACGATGATGGTTTCAAAGGAACAAGCGCAGATTGAACACGCACGGATTATCGCCAAGACAAAACCCGAAGAAGCCAAGAAAATTCTTGATCCCCTACGGACAAGCGACCGCCCCTTGGTCAGCCGTAGCGCGCTAAGTGCATCCTCCGAACTTGGAAAGTAACGTCTACCTAAGGACTCCATGGGAAACAACCCGCTAAGCCTAGCCTGGCTGCGCTTGCCTGTGGAGTCCTCTCTCGGACGCCGCTTCCCCGAACCAGCCCACTCCTATCGCAACCCTTTTCAACGCGACCGCGACCGTATACTCCACAGCCGCGCTTTTCGCCGACTTGAAAATAAGACACAAGTTTTCGCCCCTGGCCTATCTGACCATTTTCGCAACCGCCTGACGCATACCCTTGAAGTCACCCAAATCGCCCGCACCTTGGCCGGTGTTCTTGAATTAGACCAGGATCTGACCGAGGCCCTTGCGTTAGTGCATGACATCGGCCACCCGCCCTTCGCTCACGCCGGCGAAGACGAGCTTAACCACCAAATGAAGAGCTATGGCGGAAGCTTCGATCACAACATGCATTCGCTACGGATTGTGGAAAGTTTCGAAACCCGTTACGCCCTGTTCCCAGGTTTGAATCTTACCTTTGAAGTTCGCGAAGGCATGGTCAAACACTCGCGCGATTTTGAAGCCGGTGAGATCAAGGAACTTGATGCCTACCTGCCAGGCCAGCGGCCTCCTCTTGAAGCGCAATTGATCGATCAAGCCGACGAAGCCGCCTACAACACATCCGATCTGGACGATGCCCATTCCGCCGGTCTGTTTCAAATCGAAGAGGCTGTGGCCGAAGTGGATGCCTTGCGCGAAATCTTCGAGGCTATCGAAATCAGTTACCCTGCCGCGCAACCAAGGATTCAGTTCCTCGAATGCCTGGGCCGCTTGATCAACTTACTCGTAACTGGGATCGCCGAAGGAACCAATAAGGCAACCCGTGAAGCTGGCGTTCAAACCGTTGCGGACATCAGACGCCATCCCATGAGGCTGGTGCAGTACTCAGAGCGCGCGCTCATTGCCAACCGGCAAATCAAAACGTTCTTGTCAAATCGTGTTTACTACTCCCCTGCCCTACTTGCCGAAAGGGAGCAGGCCGTAAAGCGAATTGCGGATTTGTTTCAATTCTATATGCAGTACCCTGGCCGTCTTCCCGAACCGCACCGCACGCAAGCAACGGAGTCCTCCCGGCATCAAGTGGTATGTGATTACATCGCCGGCATGACCGACGGCTTCTGCGCGAAACTGCATCTGGAACTGATCGACTAGCATACAAAAACTTACTCATATAAGCAGAATCCAATCCGAAAAGACTCAAGTATCCAATCAATAATGAGGTGACACTTGAAAAAGTTCGCATTAGTTCTATCCCTTATGACCGCATACCCGGCATGGTCTAACGACCCTAAGCCAGCCGAGCATGGCAGCGAAAAAACTGCGGCGAAAAAGGAAGCCAAGCCCGCCGCAAAGAGTGAGCATGGGGCGGCGCCTAAAGCCGAAGCAAAGCCTGCGGCGGCAGCCCATGGTGAAGCCAAAAAACCCGAAGCCGCGCATGCTGAAGCCAAAAAGCCCGCCACTCCGGCCCATGCTGAACCCGCCAAGTCCGTCGCGCCAAAACCCGCCGCCCCCAAACCCGTGATCCGGGCTGCCGCTCGGCCAAGAGTGGCTCCCCGGCCAGCCGCCGTTCATGCCCCCGCACCAGCAGCCATCGGGGCGCAGGCCGGGGCATACCCTTCAGGTTCCTACGTGTTGGTTCCAGCCGCCAGCTTCATGGCCGCCCAAGGCGTTATCCCAATTCAGATGGTGGGGCAGCCCGGCGCTACTCCCTTGCTGATGGCCGCTAGTAGCGCCTCGATTGATCCTCACGGAAGTGTCCAGCCCGCCAGTCCCGCGGCGCCACAACAACATCATGTGGCCGCTCCCGCGGGACCTCCCGTGGTCACCGCCGAAGAAGCTTTGAACGAACTGACGAAAGGCAATGAGCGCCACGTTGAATCCGACTATAACCACGAAAATCACAGCCATCGTCGCCTCGAAGAAGTGGCTAAGGGCCAAAAACCCCATGCCATTATTCTCACCTGTTCCGATTCCCGCCTTCCTCCCGAACTCATTTTTGATAAGGGCTTGGGCGACCTGTTTGTAATTCGCGTCGCTGGTAACGTAGCTGGAGATTCAGAGCTAGCCAGCATTGAATACGCGGCCGAACACCTGAACGTTCCGTTGGTCATAGTGATGGGTCATAAACGTTGTGGGGCGATACAAGCCGCGGCAGGTGGAGGCGATCCGGGGGGACACATTACTGGCTTGGTGAAGCAGATCCAACCGGCGGTTCAAAGAGCCAAGGGAATGTCTGGGGATTTGGTTGACAACGCGGTTCACACAAACGTCGATTTGGTTGTCCGCAATTTGCGCAACTCCGGCCCTATATTACGCGAGTTAGTGGAAGCGGGCCGCTTGAAAGTGCTCGGGGCTTACTACGACATTGACTCCGGCAAAGTGGATTGGATGTACTAATAACCGTATCGTTCTTCGCGCCACGGGTCTCCATTCATGTGGTACCCGTTGCGCTCCCAAAACCCGGCTTGATCCTTTTCCTTGAACTCAAGCGCACGTAGCCACTTCGCCGATTTCCAGGCATAAAGACGCGGAACAATCAGCCGCACGGGGCCGCCATGTTCCAACGTGATTTCTTCCCCGTCATGTAAAAAAGCAACCAGCGCATCTTCGGCCATGAACTCCGTCAGAGGCATATTCGTGGTCCATCCCTGGTCGTACCCGTGAGCCACAACGTAGCCGACGTCTGGCTTCAATCCCCCGGCTAGCTCCACCAGCTTTGCAACCGATACGCCTTCCCAAATATTTCCCAGCCGCGACCATCTCGTCACACAATGAAAATCGCTGAACACTTTCACCCGCGGCAGCGCCAGGTATTGCTCCCAACTGAACGCCATCGGTTGATTCACCGAGCCGGTCAACGAAACACTCCAGGTGGCCTTGTCAATCGCCGGCGCCCCGAAGGCATCTAGAATTGGCCACTTCAAAGTTCGCGATTGCCCCGGTGGAATCCGGTTGGCCCGCCGTGTGTCCGGCGAGATAATAACCCCATCCGGCATTGCATCCGGCACTGGAATTTCTTGCCCTTGGGTTTTAGTTTGATCCATTGCGAACATCAGTTCTTCTTGATTCCCTTTTCCATCGCCCGCATGCTGCTCATCAGTTCCTTGTCCGTCTTCAAGGCTTCCTTGGCATGCCCAAGTTCCCGCTTACACGTTGCCTTGTCACCGTTCACGAAAGCAATCTTAGCAAGGAACCAACACTTATAGGCATCCCCGTTCGGAGCCCCCTCGCCCTGTTTAGCGTTTTCTAACGCGCCAATCAGGTCCCCTGTGCGCAACAAAGCGTAAGCCGTCAAAATGCGCAACGACGAATTCTTGGGATTTTCCTTATTCAGTTCGGAAAGCCGCACCAGCGCTAGATTATTATCGCCTTTGCGAATGTGGGAAATTGCATCTTCCACCGTTTTTTGATCCATGATAGAAAGGCCGGCCAGGGCCGTTGCCAACCTGCCGTACTGCAGGTCAAAACTTTCCGCGGATAAGGCAGGAGCCAACAAAATCAGCATCATCGCTAAGAAACGCATATCTAATTGAACCTCATTTGATCCCTCAAGTGGAATGACCCGTCTATAGCCAATGACCGCAACAGCCCGTTTTATTCCCGTCGAACATTTGTAATACGGATCATTCCTGTTTTCAGATCTGAGAAAAACGGCTTGCTACCGCCACTACTACTAGGATGAGAACGATACTAATTTTACTCTTTGCCGCACACTCTGGCTGGGCGGAAACCGGCGGCAGGGCGGAATACGTTGGCGGAACACTTACAGCTTTCGACAACCGCGCCGCTGGCCGAGTTCTGACAACCAGTGATGAAACCTTGAGTTTCAAGGGGAAGGGCCAATCATTCGACGTTTCCTACGACAAAATAAACCTCATCGAATATGGTCAGAAAGTGGACCGCCGCTACCTCGCCGCGGTGCTGATCTCGCCACTTTTCCTGATGTCCAAGAAACGCAATCATTTCCTGACGATTGGGTTTGAGGATGATAAGGGCAAGCAGCAAGCCATGGTGTTCCGAGTCCGCAAGGAGGACGTTCGGTCGCTGCTAGTCAGCCTCGAAGCCAGAACGGGGCGCAAAATTCAGTACCAGGATGAAGACGCCAGAAAGGCAGGCAAAGGATGAGAAACCTGATTTGCTTTGGATTGGCGTTTTGTTCGCTCACTTCGGCGCTGGAACAACGTTTGGATTTCTTGAAGGCGGTTACCTCCGTCCGCCGGGTCTACGTCGACAAACTAAACGGTGGCGATCAGGCGCAACACATCCGCGACATGATCATCACCAGCCTCCAAAACTCCGGCCTGTTCATCCTCACTGAGAATGAACAAAAGGCCGACGCGGTTATCAGAGGCTCGGCCGAAGACTTGATCTTCACCGAATCTCACAATTCGAGCGACGGAATAAGCACCCATGCCCAAGTGAGCCTGCCGGGCCGCAACGGCGTCGGCAACAACCGGAACTCGACGCGCACCGGCGCAGGCGTTGGAATCAGTGATCACGAATCGCAAAACTCTTCCGAGCGGAAACACGAATCGGTTGCCACGATAAGGCTGGTCGCAAAAGATGGCGATGTCATATGGTCCACAACCCAGGAAAGCCAGGGAGGGAAACTTAAAGGGGCAAGCAAGGATGTTGCGGACAAAATCACAAAGCAACTGAAGGACGATATCGAAAAGGCGCGCAAAGAAGCGAATGCGGTAGCCACACCTCGATAGGCCGAGTCAGACACGTTCGATGATCATGGCAATCCCTTGGCCGACGCCAATGCACATTGTGCAAAGCGCGTAGCGTCCGCCGGTTCGATGCAGTTGGCGGACTGCCGCGGTGAGCAGCCTCGCTCCGCTTGCGCCTAGCGGATGCCC
>JANXXI010000310.1 GCA_025350695.1 Acidobacteriota bacterium | reverse complement strand
GGCTCGCGAAAAAGGCGGAATGGAAGCATCTTGAGGAAGTCCGGCAGACATTCCCGCACGCCGATCTTACGGGCGTGTTCACCGTCTTCAATATCGGCGGAAACAAATACCGGCTATCGGTCCAAATAAACTACCGCAGCCAAAGGGTCTATATAGACAGGGTTATGACACATGCAGAGTATTCAAGAAGGGAGTTCTAAAATTATGGCGTCTCCAGCATTTGGATTTAGCAAGGAACAATACAGCAAGCTACTGGCGAACACACTTCCGGCAGCCATCGAAAACGACGCGGAGAATGAAAGGCTAACAAAGGAACTGGCGTCCCTTGATGCCCGGTTCGACTCGCTCTCCCCGGAAGAAAAGCGGCTGGCCGACTTACTCACCGTGTTAATCGAAGCCTACGAAGACAAGCACTATTCGCTCAGCGGGTCAACGCCCGCCACGCGCCTAAAAATGTTAATGGAAGAGCACAGCCTCCGCCAGCGTGACCTAGTCGAGATATTCGGCTCGCGCGGGCTCACCTCGGAAGTCGTCAACGGAAAGCGCGAGATCAGCAAGGCTGCCGCAAAAAAGCTGGCCGCCAAGTTCCACGTCTCCGCTGAATTGTTTCTCTAGGAGCTTGTTGAAAATGGGGAATGACGAAACTGACATCTTTTTTCGCTACCGAAGGGGACTGATTTTTCTGAAAGGTAGTTGCTGTCTGTTCCGTCGGTCCCCGTTTTTCAACTAAGCTCCTAAATTAGGTGTTCTTTTCGTCTTCCGGAAATACGGCAAAGCCTTCCCCCGGAACGAAAATCGATTTCATCAACAGCAAGCGCTTCCGCAGGTAGCTGGTGCGCAACTGCCTCGGCCCAGGCTCCACGTCGATGTCACAGCAGATACCGTGCAAGTATAGCGTCAGCGAGTCGATGAAGCTTTGCTTGGCGTATTCCTGGAACGGCTTGGAACTGCGTTTGAAATTTGGTTCGTCGGCCAGCAGGGCTTCTTTAAGTACCCAGCTGGATTCGTCAACTTCGCCATGCACCTCGGCGTCAAATTCCAAGCTCAATAGATCTAGAAATGGATCCCACTCTTTGGGCGTAACCTTGTCCGCCACAAGTGAGGCGATGGAGCGGTAGAAATGATAATGGTAATCAGCCACTTCCTGATCCTTGATCCCGAACGCCAGTACCATCTCCGCGCCGTGGGCCATGTTCGCCGTCATCAGTTGCTTCGATGCATCCGGCTTGTCCATGCTGACGATTTGATCCCCAGCCTTGGTCTTTTTTGATTTTGACTTAACAGCAGGCTGCTCAAGATAAGGCACAAGACAAATCAAAATCCGGGGCAAACGGCTGGAAATTGAAGGAGGGAGGGCGGCGATTGGTTCTTGCAAATACTCCTTCAGTTCCTCCTCACCCATCGGCATTGCGGCGCAGAAGTAAGAAAAAGAAGTACTTAGTTGGATACTCTCGCCCCGAAACCGGCGCGCGAATTGATCCAGCTTCAGTTTGGAGAGATTTGGAGATACGGCCATCGCTAATTCTTCATTCTATCAGGACATCGACCAGAGGCGGCAATAAAACGGAAGAGCTTGTTAAACTAGGGGGCTACAGTGAAGATACTCGTATCAGCCGGCGAGGCCTCCGGGGACCTCTACTGTTCCCGTCTGATCAAGCACTTGCGCGCAATTTCGCCCGGACCCATCGAATTTTTCGGCTGCGCAGGTCCGCAAATGCGGGAGGCTGGGGTTAGAAATATTGTCGATTCTGAAAGCCTCAGCGTCGTCGGCCTGTTCGAGGTGATTCGCCATATTCCGGGCATCTACCGCGAATTTAACAAGTTGATCGCAGCCGCAAAGCACGAAAAACCGGTTCTCGCTATTCTCACCGACAGCCCCGATTTCCACCTCCGCCTAGCCAAGAAATTGAAAAAACAAGGGATCCCGGTCATTTACCTCGTTGCCCCACAGGCTTGGGCTTGGCGCAAGTGGCGGACGCGGCAAATGGCTCGTGATCTGGCCCAGCTTTACTGTATCTTCCCATTTGAAGCGCCGTTCTTCAGCAAAGCAGGCGTACCCACACGTTACATCGGCCATCCACTAGCCCGCATCATCAAACCCCGCTGGTCTCCAGGGGAATTCCGGAGCCGCCATGGGCTCGATCCGGCCAAGCCTATCATCACCCTGCTTCCGGGGAGCCGATTAGGCGAAACTGACAGGCATCTGGAAGTGTTAGTACAAGCCTCGAAGCTGATCGGACAGGTAAGGAATGTGAATTTTTTGTGGGCAACTGGCCCAGGGTTTCTGGAGCGTGCCGATTCGGCACAGTTAGGGGCAAGATTTAGGGAACTAATTTCTTCCCAATCCATCCAAGTAGTTGAAGCGGAAACGTGGGAAGCTATTGCCGCCTCCCGAATCGTGCTGGCCGCCAGTGGCACAGTCACCATGGAAGCAGCGCTGCTAGGAGTTCCGATGGTGAGCTTTTACAAGGTTTCACCGGTGAGTTGGAACCTGGGCCGATGGCTGGTCGATGTACCTCACCTCACCATGGTGAATTTGATTGCGGGGAAACGCATCGTGCCTGAATTGATGCAGAATGATTGTACGGCCCCGCTGCTCGCCGAAGAAGCATTGCGGATTTTGGATGATGGCCCGGCGCGCAGCGAGATGATTGAAGGATTGGCGGAAGTAGCCGGTAAGTTGCAGGGAACGGACGACCCGTTAGAAGCAGCAGCCAGGGACATTAGGGAGCGGTTTTTATGAAATCGAGTTTGAGTTTTGCCGCATTTTTGGCAATTGCAGGCCTAGTAACGGAATCAATCGCAGTTGGGCAGGAGCGCGCCGCGCGCCAGCGGATCGATGTAGTGAACTACACCATCGTCGCCGAAGTGGCGCCGGCCGCCCAAACCATTGCAGCTTCGGCGAAGATTGATTTTACTCCGCTCGACACCGGCGTCTCCATACTCGCCTTCGACCTTTCGAATGCACTTTCCGTTTCCCAGGTTACCGACTCGACCGGCAAGCAAATTCCCGCTTCCCAGCAAAAAAGCGACAACACGCTTCGCATAACTTTCCCCGAAGCGTTAATCAAAGGAACAAATTATAGTATCGTGGTCAACTATGACGGCAAGCTGACAGGCAACGAAGAATCTCCGGTTCCTGGAATTAAGTTTGCAGCCATCCAACCCACCTACGCTTATTTGATGTATCCCGGACGCTGGTTTCCTGTAAACGATTACGCTGGTGACCGGTTCACGATGAACCTGGCCGTCACGGTGCCCAATACTATGCGGGTGGTTGCCAGCGGTTTTTCGACCACAGACAAAAAGGGCGCGAAAACTACTTACAATTACAAGTTCAACAATCCTTCTTTTCCCGGTAGTATCGCGGTTGTCGAAGATTCCGTGGAGCGGGTAAGCGCCGCCGGAGTCACCACCGAAATCTTTTTCCGCGGCGAACACAAGGCGCTGGCCCGCACCTACGGCGAGGAAACGGCCAAGGCAGTGAACGATATGACCGACCTGTTCGGCTTGGCCCCGTCGAAGTCACTGACGCTCGTCGAAACCGAAGACGGCACGCCGAACGGCTACGCGGCTCCGAACATCATCTTCCTTTCCTCGCGCTCTATCGGCTCGCAAGTCAATCAGCGTTTTCTCGTGAATCAGGTAGCCCGGCAATGGTATGGAATGTTGACCTCACCGTTGACCCGCAATCATTTGTGGATCGGCAACGGCATGGCCCGGTACGCGGAAATGATGTCTATCGAACAGGCCTCCGGTCCTGCGTCGCTTGAGGCTGAAGCCAAAGACGTTTATATTGAAGCGTTGACCGTTGATCAGCCGCCTTTGATTCAATCGGCAAGGCTGGAAGATTACTCGCCCGAATATTGGGCTGCCACGGCCGGCAAAGGCGCCGCCGTTATTCATATGTTGCGATATGTGATCGGTGACGAAAAATTCAAGAAGGGCTTGAAACTGATCCCTGAGAAGTTTGCCTGGAAGGGCCTCACCACCGAGGATTTCAAGAAGGCGATGGAGGAAGCTTCGGGCGAGAATTTGGATTACTTCTTCCTCGAGTGGATTGAATCCACCGGGGCTCCCGAGTTCAAGATGGAGTACACGGTTTACCGCACAGCGAAGGGGTTCCGAGTGATGGGCAAAGTGGCCCAGGATCTGGATACTTTCCGCATGCCCGTTGAGTTGCAGATCGAAACCGAAGGCAACCCGGAAACGAAGAAGGTGGAAGTGGTGGGCACCTCTTCGGAATTCGTCGTCGAGACTTTCGGCCGCCCCAAGAAAGTCGACATTGACCCGGCAAATAAGGTGCTGCGCTTTGGCAACCAAATGCGGGTGGCGGTGGCCATTCGCAAGGGTGAGCAGTTCGCTGAAATCGGTGAATATCCGGAAGCGTTGCGAGAGTATCAGAAGGCGATGGAGGTGAACCGCAACAGTTCCCTCGCGCACTATCGCGTGGGCGAAATATTCTTCTTGCAGAACAACTACCAATCGGCGGCGAACGAATTTCGTACAGCCCTCGACGGGGATCTGGAGCCGAAGTGGACCGAGGCCTGGGGCCGTATCAATCTCGGGAAGATCTTCGACATCACCAACCAACGCGACCGCGCGGTAAACGAATACAATCTGGCGATTCGCACCAAGGACAATACGCAAGGGGCGCAAGAAGAGGCGGCGAAGTACATCAAGGAACCATATAAGCGTCCCAAGCGGATTGTAGACTAGCTCCTGTCGCATGTTGAAGAATCGCTGGACGTACCGCATCTTTTTCGTCGCCTGCCTTCTCCCGCTAGCGTATCTGGCTTGGAAATGGGGGCAGATCCGGATCAACCGCCTTGAGTACGTGGCGCGCTACACCGGCGATTGGACGATTCGGTTTCTGATCGCGAGCCTCGCCATAACTCCGTTGCGGCGCATACCGGCGTTAAACGGGCTGATCCTCTACCGCAAGTCGCTGGGGTTATTCGCATTCTTCTACGGCCTGCTGCATGGCCTGCACTACTACCAAATCGACGTGCAGTGGGACTGGGCGATTATGAAGGAGGATCTCACAATCCGCCGCTTCTTCATCGCCGGCATGGCCTCCCTAGTGTTGATGTTGCCTTTGGCGCTAACTTCCACCAATTGGGCAATTCGGAAAATGGGTGGCAAGCGTTGGCAGGCGCTGCACCGGCTGGCCTATTTGGCCGGTGTCGCCGGCGTGACACATTACCTCTGGCAGGGGAAATCGATCAACTATGATCCACTGATCTATGCGGGTTTGCTGGCGGTTTTGCTGGGCGCCCGGGTAGTCTTTTATTTCCACAAACGAGCTCGAACGATGATGACGGCAGGTTAGCCGTTATACTGTAGTGACAAGGAGCCGATCATGACAACCGCCACTCTAACGCCTGTCGCCGAGTATTTGAGTACTAGTTACAGACCGGACCGCGAGTTCCTTGACGGTGTTATTTCGGAGCGTAATGTGGGTGAATGGGATCATAGCCGTTTACAAATGCTGATTGCGAGGTTTCTTTCCATTCGGGAGGAACAATGGGGAATTCTAGTGGTCCCTGAACAACGGGTTCAAGTGAAGCCCACGCGCTACAGGATTCCGGACGTCTGCGTTGTGATCGGACCACACACAGGCGAGCAGATCTTGACCAAACCACCATTCCTTTGCATCGAGATTCTTTCTAAGGACGATCGCATGTCGGAGATGCAGGAACGCATCGATGATTATCTCAACTTTGGCGTTGCGTCGGTTTGGGTATTTGATCCACGAAAGCAACGGGCATTCGTATTTACCAAAGGCGGCATGACCGAGCCTATTGACCGTATCCTGCATGCCGGCGAAATCATAGTTCCCCTTGCCGAACTTTTCGCCTAAAATCGCTTAATGGAAGCCAACACAATCGGCAAAGGGCGCCTTGAAGCCTTCAGCGACGGCGTTATTGCCATCATCGTCACCATCATGGTGCTGGAATTGAAGATCCCGCATGAAGGGACGCTCGAAGCGTTGACTAAACTCGGCCCCACCTTCCTCAGCTATATGCTCAGTTTTCTAGTAGTGGCCATCATGTGGATCAATCATCACCACATGATTCACGCTTTCAAGCGAGTCACCGGCAGCCTGCTCTGGCTTAATATGAACCTGCTATTTTGGATGTCGCTCATCCCGTTCGTCACCGGCTGGATGGGGGAACATTCGGGATCTCCGCTGCCTGTGGCCATCTATGGGCTCGACCTTACCCTCTTCGCTTGCCTTCCACCTACTGCGTGGCGAACTGATTTGCCAGTCCACCAGCGATGCTGGAATGACCTCCTACCATAGGAAAATCCAACGGAAGAACTTTTTCTCGCTACTCACTTACGCCTCATCCGTGGGATTTGCTTTTGTTTCGATCTACATTTCCTTTGCGATCTTTATCCTCATCCCCGCCCTCTATTTCCTACCGGAAAAGCAGTTGGCCAAAGTCAACGGCGACAGACCACAACATTAATCTTAATTCATCTTTTTCGGTCAAACTATGATTTGCAGGAATCGATATTCCGCCCCGGCCCAATATTTTGTGGGAGGATGCCGGTTGCCGTTGATTCCGAACGGTGGAGAAATGTACGCAAATTTTTATCGGGGTATGGGTTTCAGTACATTAACATAAGTTAACACTTCAATTCCTTTACAAAGAGAAATAACCGTTGAGCCCCCTAGCCAGACGCGCTAAACTAAAATACGCCGAAATACGGCAACTTCAGGAGAAGAAAGAATATGAACAAAGTACGTTCTCTGCTATTGTTAGCAGTGTCTTTGTTGCTCGCAGCCACTGCATTTGCGCAGTCGGACTTGGGCACCATTTCCGGTACATTCCGCGACCAATCCGGGGCAACAGTCCCTAACGCGAAAATCACCATTAAGAATGAGGGAACCGGGGCTGAGCGCATGCTCAAGACCAACGACTCCGGCTACTTCGTAACGGCCTCGGTACCACCGGGACTTTACACGATCACGGCCGAGGCAACAGGTTTCAAGAAATACGACACCAAGAAAAACAAGTTGGACGCCAGCGGCGCGCTTTCGTTAGACGCTGTTCTAACGGTTGGTGCAGCTACGGAAACCGTCGAAGTGACGGCAACCGCGCAGGCCTTGCAAACGGAATCTTCCGCCGTACAGAAGCTGGTTACGCGTGAGCAGATCGATGCTCTTGAACTGAACGGGCGCAACCCGATTTTCATGGCTAACCTAGTTCCCGGAACCCGGGGCGGCAACCTTGCTGGGTTGTCGTTCGCTTTCAGCCAGGGTCCTAGTAACATCAACGGAGCCCGCACATCGGATTCGGCCATTATGTACGATGGCGCGCCGGCTGTCCGCACACGTTCCAACGGCACTAGCCTCGGTTCGGCAGACGTGGACTCAACGCAGGAAGTCCAAATTTTGACCAATAGCTTCGCTGCCGAATATGGCCGTTCCTCGGGTGGACAGATTCGTATCATATCCAAGACTGGCACTACTCAGTTCCACGGGGCAGCTTACGATTATGTTCGAAATGCAGCGTTCAACGCCAACACCTGGACCCGCAATCACCAGATCGGGCCGGATTTCTTGGCCTTCCAAAAGGTGCCCCACAACGTTTATAACCAGTTCGGGTACAACATCGGCGGACCGGCTTGGATCCCTGGCAAGTTCAATGATTCGAAGACCAAGTTCTTCTGGTATTGGGGTCAGGAATGGGTGAAGTATCGCTTCCTCGACACCAACAGCCAAACGGTTCCTTCTCTTCTAATGCGACAAGGCAACTTCAGCGAACTGCTCGATCCAAACAATATTTATACCAGCCGTATCATTAACGGAGCAAAAGTACCGGTAGTATTATACGAGCCCGGAACGTGCGCGAACCCGGCGGCCCCAACATCAAGCTGTATCCCTATCCCAGGCAATATAATCCCTACCAGTCGGCTGAGTCCGAACGGCATTGGCATCATGAAGGCTTATCCCACACCGAACTTGACGTCACCCATCAACGCCAACCAATTTTGGTATGCCGCTTTGGTTCACCCTCAGGATCAGCGCAAAGATACCCTTTCGGCCGACATCAATTTGAGCGACAAGCAGCGCTTGCAGTTCCGCCGCATGAACTTCTCGTTCAAGGAGTATCAACCTTTGGACGGCGGTACGCCCTTCACTCCCAAGTATTTTGACCGGCCTAACCAGACCAACTCTTTAAACTACGTTTCCACCATCAGTGCAACCAAGGTAAACGAACTGTTGATTACGGCCAGTTTGGACGACGTTTACATTCCAGTGGATGCCGCCCACTTCCTGGACAGGACTACAGTCGGCATCAACTATCCTTACATCTTCCCTCAGGGCAAATTGGTTCAAAACCGCATCCCCACGGTGAACATTTCAAACTTCTCTGGCTTGAACGGCGGCCCGTATCCGTCACACTCTGCCGGTCCGATTTATACATTGGCGGATAGCTTTACATGGATTAAAGCCAACCACACTTTCAAATTCGGCTTCTCGTTTGAGCATTCCGGCGAAAACGACAACGACGAAATCAACGTTTCGGCCTGCCCTACTTGCACCAATAACCAGAATGGCCAGTTCTCATTCACCGACGCTCGTTCCGGGCAGCCGTCCTCGGGTGTCGGATTGGCCAACGTCGCATTAGGTCTGTTCGATACTTATTCGGAACTGGGCGCCCGCGCCTACACGCCGTTCCGTCACAACGTGTTCGAAGGCTTCGCTCAGGACTCCTGGAAGGTTACCCGTAAACTGCATCTTGATTACGGTATCCGTTACACCGTCGTGGTTCCTTATTCGGCAACATGGCGCAACATGGCTGTGTTTGACCGTAGTCTCTATGATCCGTCGAAGGCCGTGGGCATTGATCCCAAGACCGGTGCGGTGATTTTGACGGCAGGCAGCGACCGCTACAA
>JANXXI010000266.1 GCA_025350695.1 Acidobacteriota bacterium | reverse complement strand
ATGTGACGTGACCGTCCGGTTGCGTCACTTGCCTGCGGGGATGATGGTTGCGGGTGTCGTCAGATGGCTGCGTTTGATCACACGAGCGACGGATTCCAACCGCCAAACAGTGGCTCGGCGCGTACAATATCCGCGGCTGTTAAGGATCTGGGCAATGTGCCGCAAAGCGTGCCCTTGTTGGCGAAGTTTTCGAATCTCGGCCAGCGCTGCCTGTTCACGCGGATCGGGCTCGAGGTGCTGGCCGTCCGCCGATAGCGGCGGCGGGTTTTGGCTTCTTGAGCCTCGAGCGAGATCCCTTGCTCGGCTTGGCGTTCAGTATCGCAAGAAGGGCGAGTTCCGAGAACACAACATCAAGAACATCGGGGTGACTCGAGACTTCTATGGCGATGTTTCTGAACCTGACCTTGACCGTCAAATAACGGATGCGGAAGTGGGGTATTCAGAATCTGCGGGTCGACCGTGATGCGAGGGTCCGAATCGCCCCTCCCGGATTATCTCGGCTAACGTGCGGCCGCTGTACTCGCAGGGTTCAAAGCATCCCTTCCTTTAACCTCATCCTTCAATGAGAAAATGCTAATCTGGGTTCGGCGGTCAAGGGCTATGTTACGTTTGCTGTGGGCGGGAAACAATATGTTGCCGTTAGTACCAGTATGTCGCTGGCGACTTCGGGACTAAGTAAGCTCGTGCAGCACGTTAAGCCCAGCCCAGCCAGCAGTCTTTTTGAGTTCGCGCTTCCGGAATAGGCGGCAGTCGACTGCCGCGGCTGCAAAGACGCTTGGATGGCGGGCATGAAGTGTCTGGTTCGATCCGCGTGATATAAATGGCGTTACTCCATTCCGTGATAACTCGAGACGTGGCGGCACCAAAAAGTTCCTTTGGTCCCTTCACCCTGGACGTCGCCACTGGAGCAGTATTGCGCGATGGCGCGGACATCCATCTACGGCCGCAGGCAGTTGATGTATTGCGGGTTTTGCTGGGTAAAGCGGGTCTATTTGTCAGTTATGAAGAACTGATCCGTGACGGGTGGAGTGGAAATGTGGTTTCCATGCACACGGTGGCGACTACAGTTGGGGCGGTTCGAAAAGCTCTGGGCGAGTACGGTTCCTGGATCGCCTACCGGCCCAAACTGGGCTACCGTTTGCAGATGCCCGGAACCGAGGACTTAGTACGCAAAGGCTGGCATCTTTGGCAACGCCGCACCAGGGAAGGGGTTGAAGGTGCACTGGTATGTTTCGAGGAAGCATCCCGGCAGAAGCCAAACGATCCGGCTCCTTTGGATGGGGTGACAATTTCGTACATGACCCTGGCCACCTTCGGGATGCGTGCGCCGGAGGAGATTTACCAGCCATTCCGAGAGGCTTTGGCTCGTTTGGTTGCGATTATGAGGATGGACGGCAAAGTCGCGCGGCGAGCACGGCCGATTGCTGCATACCTTGGAGCGAAAGACGGAGGAAGCAGAGGCCGAGCTTCGCTTGGGGCTACAGGAACGGCCAACGCCTATTCCTGTCTACTTATATTTGGCAATGTTATTTGCTTCGCAGAAGCGGTTCGACGAGGCCACCGCAACGCTTGGTCTAGCCAGCGCCGCAGACCCGCTGTTCCCTACGCTACCGGCCACCGAAGTGATGGTCCATTTCGCACGGCGTGAGTTTGATTTGGCGGTGGCATGCGGCAAGCGGGGTCTGGACCTTCATCCTTATCTGCATCTTGGCCGGGCCTACTATGCCCAAGCGCTGGAGTTTTCCGGGCGTGCAGAGGAGGCCTTAAGTCAATATCGCCTAGCCACCGTGATTGCCCCGGATATGCTTTGGCTGAGGGCTTTGGAAGCGCGGTGTCTGGCCAACCAAGGCAGGCGGGATGAAGCCTTAAAGCAACTCGAACAACTGTCCGAATTGCGTATGAGCGAATACGTCGACGCCTATTACATGGCCCTGCTGTTTGAGGCTTTGGGCGATAGGGAGAATGCGATCCTTGAATTAGAACGTATCGTCGACGAAAACTCGCCCACCATCTATATGATGGACGTCGACCCTAAGATGGATTCTCTGCGGATGGACCCTCGCGTTCAGGCTTTACACGACGTCCTGTTTCGCAATTCGAAGACCTAGGAACTTGTTGAAAAAGCCCCCATCACACGACACCTAAAAACCAAGCAGAACGTCATAGCATGTATGCGCGGAAATGAGGTTAAGCAGCAGGCTGGGATGTTCAGTTATGTGTCACTGGAGAAGCGGATTCCCGACG
>JANXXI010000252.1 GCA_025350695.1 Acidobacteriota bacterium | reverse complement strand
AGAGCGACGCGCGCCAGACGAGGATCGGATTGACCTTCGCGAACTCTTTCGCGAGGGTGCGTGTCCCGCCGAGCCGCTCCCTCGCGATGTGGAAGAACTTCGTTTCCGTGATTCGGCCGGCCAACCCTGGTTCGATGTATCCAAGGGAGTGTTTCCCCACGATTACTTTCATCAGTGCGGCCGCTCAATGCGGGGCGGTGCGCATCTTGACAGCGTTACCAACCAGAATGGCCAGTGGCGTTTGGCGGTTTCCGGGCCGAATGGGAATAAGGCTGTGGTCACCCTGAACGAGCGGCTTGAGCGGACTGCGGTGGAATACTCCGTGCCAGTACCTGCGGTCAAACTGGAGAGCCTGCTTAGGTCAGGATCATGGCCGATTATTCGCAACGGCCAACCGGTGGAGATCGAATACCGTGAAATTGTGGTTCAGCACCCGGCTTTTTGCCAGGATTCCCATTAGCAGGATTTCCGTTCGCCGCGACCCGGCAATTCTCCAGCAACTCTAATTCGTACAACGTTCAGATTATTGTTCGACCCGGCCACACAGTTGTCCTGGACGCAAACTCTGGGTGATCCGCCGCCCACTTTCGTGGCAACCGGCGATCAAATCACCGCATTCTCATTAGTAGGTTCGCAGCTAATGGTGCGACCGTCCGCCAGCCGTTATGACAATTGGGGGCAATTTGAGCATAACCTGTTTGAAGGTCTTTGGAGCAATGAACGGTGGGGTATTGGCTACCCCTTTGACATTGACCTTAAGGCTATTTTGTCAAAGTTAGGGGAGAGCCGACTTCAAGCCCTAAAGGCAAAGGCCACTGCGGATGGCTGGCTGGTTACGATTACCGCTCCCGGTGGCCAATCGACCGACGTGGAATTGACGCACCAATTCCGGCTCAAAGGAACTGAGGTTTCCCGCTAACCCACGCAGGCAACCCTCGTCCGGCCATCCCACTTACATGGCCGGAAAGTAGCTTACAACAATTGAGGGCGGCGAAAACTAAGCCGCCCTCAATCCCGAACGCACCAATAGGTTCTGCTTCGTTGCATCGACTTCGAGCGTAACATCCGCGTCCGATTCGATCTTCCCCTGACTCACCAATGCCGCCAGCGGCTGCATCACAAAGCGATGGATCACGCGTTTCAATTCCCGTGCTCCATATTCATGGCTCGTCCCCTTGTTCAGCAAAAACTCGCGCGACGCTTTCGGCACTGTCAGCGTAAAGCTGCGTTCCAGCAATCGCCGGTCCAGGTGCTCTTGTAACGCCGTCAACTGCTGCTCCAGAATCTGTTCCAACGAGACCCGAGTTAGTGGGCTGTAAGTAGCAAACACGTCGATGCGGTTGATGAATTCCGGCGAGAACTTCCGCTTAACCGCCGCCGTGCATACCGATTCAAGCTTCTTGGCGCTCACGCGAGAAGCGCTGGCGCGTTCGGCCAGCAACGTCTCAAAGCCGAAATCCGGGTTCAGTTGGCGCGCCATTTCCTTGGCCCCCAGGTTGGAGGTCATGAAGATCAAACTGCGGTCAAAACTCACCGAGGTGTTGTCGCCAAGCCGCAGCGCGCCTTTATCCAGCACGCCCAACATCAGCCGAGTCATGGAGCCGGCCGCCTTTTCGATTTCGTCAAATAACACGATGGACAAGTTCAGTTTTTCGCTGGCTACGGCGTTCAGCTTCATTTGCGTCAACATCGGTTGCGTTTCCCGATGACCCAGATAGCCTGGAGGCGCGCCGATTAACTTGGCGACTTCGTGCTCCATCTGGAACTCCCCGCAATCGATGCGCAAGACGTTCTTCTGGCTACCATGCAGGACCTCCGCAAGCGCTTCGACAGTTCGGGTTTTGCCCGTTCCCGTCGGTCCAAGCAGCAAGAACACGCCTGCGGGCCGCCCCTCAGGGGATAGGCCCGCTTGATACATTTGCACGTATGGAATGACCGCGGCGAGGCCCTCGGATTGTCCCACGATTTTGCCGTGAAGTTCTTCAATCCAAGTGGGTTCACCCGAGCCGCCCGAAGAGCGCCGGTTTCGCAAAGCTGAAGTGATGTTTCGCACACCAGAAGTATAGCGGCAGGAGTCTCTGAAGTTGACCGGGGGGTCGGGGCGGACCAAGCGTTTAAGCCTTGCCTTATCAATTGGATCCAGGGCCGGGGGAAATCGGAAAGCACTTGTGATCGCCAGATTTATGGCTAAGAAAAACCCCGGGCCGAAACCCGGGGCTCAGTAACTCTAACTCGGCGCGCCTACGGCGTAATTCCAGCCTTCTTCAAATCACCCGCCTTCACAATGCTCAACGAGTTCATATCGACATACTTCTTCACAGCGGCATTCACCTGTTCCGGCGTCACCGCCGCCACCTTTGCTTCCATGTCTGCAAACCATTTCATGGTGCGTCCCCAATATTCGTTCGACCCAAGCATGCCCATCAACGCTCCATCTTGTGCGCGCTGCACTTGCCGTGACTGCAAATAGGCGGCCTTGCCCTTGGCCACTTCAGCAGCCGGAAACCCCTCGGTGAGAATCTTATTAAACTCTTCCTTCACCGCCGCTTCCAGTTTGCCTAGATTCTCGGGCGCAAGCGTGGCGCTCATCTGCAGTCCGCCACCATTGTCCTTGGTACCCGCTGAAAGGCTCGAACCGGTGTCGTAGCTCCAGCCCTCTTTTTGCCGCAACCTATTATTCAAGCGCGAATCGGAGCCTTCGCCGAACAAGTAATTAGCCAACCGAATAGCGGGGAAATCCGCGTCCTCGTCGCTTAGAGCGATATTCATGCCAGCCAGAAACACGGCGTTAGATTTATCGGGAGTATCCACGGTCTTGTTGATGGCCGCCACTTTCTGATACGGGCCCGGTATGCGAGTGTAACCCTTCGGAGACTTCCAATCTCCCAACAGTTTCCGCAATTGCGCTTCGACTTCGATTGGGTCAAAATCACCTACTATCGAAATGACGCTCTCTTTCGTGGCTCCGTAGAACTGCTTGTAGACCGCCTTCACGTCATCCAATGTCGCTGCTTTGTAGGCCTCGATGTTCTCTTCGATGTCTTTGACATACCTCACATCGCCCTTTGGGTGGGGATGCAAATGCTTGGAAAGCGCGATGCCGGCCAACGCTTGCGGCTGGCTCTTGTTCGACTCAAGACTAGCCAGAATGCTCTGCCTTAGCGTGTCGAACTCCTTTTCAGGGAAACTGGGTTCGCGCAAAATCTCTACCGCCAGGTTCAGCGCGCCGCCGATGGTGTCGCGTTTCGCCTGAATATTGGCCCCCCCGCCGCCTACACTGACCTGCGCTTTCAATCTGTCTGATTCGTCCTGAATCTGTTGGCGGGTTTTGTTTTTCGTCCCACGCATCAGCATGGAACCCGCCAAACCAAGCACTTCCGATTTGCCGAAGAGGGATTTTTCATCACCAAACCGCAACGTGATGCTGGCCATAACCGTGTTGCCGCGCGTCTTCTTGGGCATCATGACCAATTTCATTCCATTCGGCAGCGGGGCCCGTTTCAAGCGGCCTTCCACGTTGGCGGGAGTGGGATCGAACACTTCGCCCTCGGCCATGGCCTTCTTGCCTTTGTAATTTTCGAACTCCGCCTTCATATCCGGAGCCGCTGGAATTTCCGCGCGATCCGGTTTGTCGATGGGGATAAACATGCCAACCGTCCGGTTGTCCGTCTTCAGGTAAGCTTTGGCGACGCGCTGAACATCTTCCGGCGTCACGGCTTGCAGCCGGTCGCGGGAAATGAACAATAGGCGCCAATCGGCGGTGGAGGCAAGCTCGCTCAAAGTGATGGCAATGCCTTGGGAGTTGGTCATGAGCAATTCATACTGCTTGTTGATTTTGCCTTTTGCCCGATCCACTTCCTCTTTGCTGGGCGGCTCTTTTACCACGCCTTCCAGGGTGTCAAGCATCACCTTCTTCGCATCATCCAGCGATTGTTCCTTGCGCACGTGCGAGACAAACATTAGTAACCCAGGGTCAGCCCCTGTGAGATCCAAGCCGGACACGCTTGCGGCCTTCTTGTTCTCCACCATTGCTTTGTAAAGACGGCCTGAAGGGGTATCGCCAAGAACCGTTTCGAGCACATCAATTGCTGAAGCATCGGGGTGGTGGGCCGAGGGTATGTGGAAGGCCGTCATAAGCATTTGCGATTCCCCCACACGCCGCACGGTTACCGTGTGTTCGCCATCTTGCGTTGGTTCGACTGTCCAGATCTTATCCAGTTTTCTTTCCGGCTTGGGTATGGCTCCGAAGTGCTTCGCCACTAACCCCAGCGCTTTTGCATCGTCAAATTTACCGGCAACCACCAGCACTGCGTTATCGGGTTGATAGTATTTCCGGTAAAAGCCCTGCAATCTTTCAATCGGTACATTTTCCAGGTCCGAGCGATTGCCAATCGTAGTCTTGCCGTAATTGTGCCATTCGTAAGCTGCGCTTTGTGTGCGCTGCATCAGTACCCGAAAGGGTTCGTTTTCACCGCGCTCGAATTCGTTGCGAACGACGGTCATTTCCGTATCCAGGTCTTTCTTCGCCACCAAGGCATTCACCATACGGTCCGCTTCCATTTCAATGGCCCACTGCAGGTTTTCGTCCGTGGCATTCAACGTCTCATAGTAGTTTGTGCGGTCGAGCCAGGTGCTGCCGTTGAATTGCGCTCCGCGGTTGGTGAGTTCCTTCATTAGGTTGTCGCGGTTTTTGGTTGGTTTGAAAACCATGTGCTCCAGCAAGTGAGCCATGCCTGTTTCACCCAAACCTTCATGCTTTGAGCCCACCAAATAAGTGACGTTAATCGTCAATTTTGGACTGGAGGCGTCGGGGAAAAGCAAGACGCGTAAGCCGTTGTCCAGGCGGTACTCGGTGATCCCCTCAACCGTGGCGAACTTGGTGACGCCGCCAGGTAGGGCCGATTGGCCGAATAGTAGGACGGTGGGCAGTAGGGCCAAGAAAAATGTGCGCGTGAGCGTCGATCTGTGTTTCATTCGTTGCGAACTCCTTCGGGTAATTACTTATTAGACGCCCCGGGCTTCCATTTTGTGTGGAAAATAGTGGCCCGGCCTTTACCCTTCATTGTAGTAATGCGTAAACCGTGGGGAAAGGGGTCAAGAAAAGATTTTTGGCTGATAAGATTGTAGCCATGTCCGCACTCACCCGCCGCTCATTCCTTGCTGGACTCGCTGCCTCAACCGCCGAAGCCCAGACCAAGCGCCCGAATATTGTCCTCATCCTGCTCGACGACCTCGGTTACGGCGACTTCGGCTGTTACGGCCAGACCAAGATCAAAACGCCATACACCGACCGCATCGCCACCGAAGGGACGCGCTTCACTCAATGCTACGCCGGCTGCACCGTCTGCGCCCCATCGCGCTGCACCTTAATGACCGGCCTGCATAACGGCCACGCGGCAATACGCTCGAACGCCGGAACTGCGCCCATCGAGGCTGGCGACGTGACGCTGGTGGCGCGGCTGAAGCAGGCCGGCTATCGCACCGGCGGCTTCGGCAAGTGGGGCCTTGGCGACCACGGAACCACCGGCGACCCGATGAAGCACGGCTTCGACGAATTCGTCGGCTACTATCATCAGATACACGCCCACTCCTACTATCCGCCGTTTCTGTGGGACAGCGGTAAGCGATGGGATCTGCCGGGCAATGCCGAGGGAAAGAAGCAGCAATACAGCGCCGACCTGATCGCCGAGCGCTCGTTCGACTTTGTCCGTAAGTCAAAAAACGCCCCGTTCTTCCTATACGCAACTTATACGTTGCCGCATGCCATGTTTGAAATTCCGAGTGATGAACCTTACGCGAGCCAACCTTGGCCCAAGCCCGCCAAGACGTTCGCCGCAATGGTCACAAAGGCCGATACCTATATCGGCCGCATTATGAAGATGCTGGATGAATTAAAGCTAGCGGATAACACCGTGGTTCTTGTGACCAGCGATAACGGTAGCCCTAAAGGGGCGACGCCTGAAGCCGATTTGTTCCGGTCGAACGCCGAGCTACGTGGGATCAAAGGAGGCTTCTACGAAGGAGGCATCCGCGTGCCGATGATTGTTCGATGGCCGGGCCGCGTGAAGGCCGGTGCGATCAGCGGCCAGATCTGGTCGTTCGCCGATCTGATGCCGACGCTGCTTGATGTGGCCGGCGTGGCGACGCCCAATGGGATTGACGGGATCTCCATGGTTCCGGCAATTACCGGAAAAGGAAAACAAACCCAACATGAGTACCTATATTGGGAGATTCATAACTGGAATCAAAAGGAAGGCGGACTGCGGAAGGGGTCCATGTCGCAAGCTGCACGGGCAGGCGATTGGAAGGCGGTGCGGAACAAGGAGGGTGGCGCGGTGGAGTTGTATGACCTGGCCAAGGATCCAAGCGAGTCGAAGGATTTGGCCGCAGAGCAGCCTCAGGTGTTAGCGCGGATGGAGCGCATATTAAGGGAGGCCCATACCGAACCGCGCCCGCATGCGGGAGGCACGTCAAACTGGGTAGGTCAGGCCAACCTGGGGTCGGCGGTCGGCCCCAAGGACCGCCTGCCCCGGTAGCGGAAGAGGCATCGAAGCAAGGAAACAAAGTGTCGCCGAAGTGCGGTGACAAACGATTTACATTTTTTCGCTCCTCAAAACAAACCACTTACTCATTTCGTGATGGCAACGCATACATACCCCTATGCTCCAATTGATTAGAAGGTAATTTTGCTGGCCAGCAAACTTCTGTGGAGAAGTCCGCGCGGTATCCAATTATTAAGCTGTAAGGTTAACCGGCCGTAAGGCGTGAAAAAACCCGAAGTGTTTCAGGGATTGGAGAATCCCAAAGAACCCTGCTCTTTAAGAAGAGCAATCGCCGTTATGGTTGGCGGCGAAGAGAGACGAAGCGCTAAGCGGCCGGAAACTCGAAATAGACAGGGAGGTGCAAGTGTCTTTAAAAAACGCAAAGGAAAGCCTTTCGCTACCGCGGCTCTCGCAACTATTTGCCTGCAAGACAAATGGAATTACCTTCAGAATCCTTCATGATGACAAAAGTTCCCCAAGGTTGATCTTGCGGAGGCCCGGCGAATTCCACACCCTTTGACGAAAGGTCCTGAAATGTTTTGACCACATCATCCACCTCCCACGATGAGTTGAGAAATGTACCCACGCGGTCCTCTTGTCCCTCGGGAGTAAAGAGAACCACAGAAGTGGCGGCCCCGGGAATAGTCAGTTCAATCCAGCGCTGCTTCTCGTTAAAGGCCTGATCGGTAAAAACCTTAAAGCCAAGCTTTTCGGTGTAGAATGCCAATGCCCGATCCTGATTGAGAACGGGAATACCAATGAATTTGATACGTTTAATCATCAAGCAATAGAATGACAGCGCCACAAGAGGAACACAATAGCCCACGAACAATATAGCCGAAGCGCCTGCTATAGTAACGATTACCATAGACATGAAAATTGATCCTTACGTCATAGATACGCTCATGCGCGACCTGGTGGGGCACAGCCGGTCCTCTGCCGCTTATTTGGTTTATTTGTACCTCTATCGTCAGACGCACGGAACGGGAAGAGAATCTATCGCGGCAAGTTATGCGGTGCTGGCCGAAGCAACAGGTTTGTCAAAGAGGTCGACGCAGAGCGCAATTGCGTATCTTATTGATCGCCGGCTGATCCGGCGGCGGCAGGCCCGCCCTACCTCGACGCCGGTTTACACCGCGATGACGCCGTGGATTAGACGATCAACTTAGGTTCGTAGGGATGGCAATAACAACAATACGTTATAAAAGGAAGGATTAGTCCAGACGCTTGTGGAAGCGCATCGCGCTGCCAAACAATACCACGCATCCAATGGCGAATAACGCCAATAGTTGTGGCGCAAGCGCTTCCACGCCTAAGCCCTTCAGGAAAATCCCCCTTAGAATTTCGATGAAGTACCGCATTGGGTTTAGCAGCGTCAGGTATTGAACGGGCAGCGGCATGTTCCGGATAGGGAAACTGAAACCACTTAGCATGAATGCCGGCGTGAAGAAGAAGAACGAACTCATCAGGGCTTGTTGTTGTGTCTGCGAAATGGTGCTGAGAAACAGGCCCGAGCCAAGCGTAGTCATTAGATAGATCAGCGTCGCGAACACGAGTGTACTGATGTGGCCCCGGAAGGGAATGTGGAACACCAGCAGCGCCGCTGTGGTCACCAGCGTCATCTGCACTGCGCCGATGCAGACGAACGGCAGCGTCTTACCCAGCATCAATTCGATGGGGCGGATGGGAGTCACCATTAACTGTTCCATGGTGCCAATTTCACGCTCGCGCACTATGGCCATGGCGGTCAGAATCAGCGTCATCATTGTGATGATGTTCATTATGACTCCGGGCACGAAAAAATTGCGGCTCAGCAAGTCAGGATTGAACCAGACACGCGGCACGCCAATGGCTCCGAGAGGCGCTGGCCCCGGCCGCAGTTTTTGTCCATAAGCTTGGATTACTTGCGTGCAATATCCCATCAGGATGGCCGCGGTGTTGGAATTGGCGCCATCCACCAACACTTGCACGCTGGCGGTGTGACCCTTGTGAATCTCGCGGGCAAAACCGGGCAAAACCTTCACAACAGCTTGGACGTCGCCATGATCTAACAGTGTTCGAACTTCCATATCGCTCTCGGGCATGTACTTGACTATGAATTGGTTTGAACCCTGGAATTGGCTGAGTAGTTCGCGGCTTTCGGTTGTGCGATCCATGTCCATCCATGCAATGGGTGAGTTAATAATATCCAGGTTAACCGCAAAGCCAAACAACATGAGCTGCGTCACGGGCGGCACGAGCAGAAAGATCCGCATACGTTTTTCGCGCAGCGTTTGCCGGAATTCCTTGCGGATGATGACTAATATTCTTTCCCACATATTATGCGATCTTCGGCTTCATCTTACTTACCGCCAGCCCAAATACAATGACGGCGTAGACCGTTAGCCATACCACTTCGAGCCACATCACTTCCAGGCCGACTCCCTTAAGGAAGATGCCTTTCATGATGGAGACGTAATACTTCGCCGGCACAATATTAGTGATCCAGCGGATCACCGTCGGCATGTTTTCGACGGCGTAAATAAAACCAGACAATAAGAAGGCGGGCAGAAAGCTGCTCAGTAATCCCACCTGATAGGCGATCAGTTGCGACTTAGTGGCGGCGCTGACGAAGATCCCCCAGGAAAGAGCGCCGAACAGAAAAATGAAACTGGAAAGGGCCAAAGAGAACAGGCTTCCTTTCAACGGCACGTCGAAAAGGTAGACACCCGCCAGGATGGACATTACAGTATCCGCGGCGCCCAGCACGAAGAACGCCCCTAACTTGCCAAGCAGCAATTCCGTGGGGCGGATGGGGGTGGATAGCAATTGTTCCATCGTTCCGTTTTCCCATTCGCGGGCGATGCAGAGCGAGGTAAGCAGCGCCGCTATGATCATGAGGATTACCGGAATCAATCCCGGCACAATAAAGTTACGCGACTTCAGATCGTTGTTGTACCAGACTCGGACTTGCGGTTCGACGAGTGGCCTCGGCTGCGCCCCAGTGCGCTGATTAACGCGTTGAACTATCCGTTCATTGGAGTAAGTGGCGATAACTGTTTGCACATAAGCCATGGCGATGGAGGCAGTGTTTGAATCGCTGCCATCCAGCAGCACCTGCACCGGGGCTTGATGGCCGCCTTCAAGCAGCCGTGAAAAATCGGGTGGGATGATGATGCCTACCGTAATTTTGTTTGTGTTGATGCCCTTTTCGATGGATGCGTAACCGGCGTCGCTTGCTTTGACGTTGAAGTAATCCGAACCCGTGAAGCGGTGCACGAGATCGCGGCTGGTAGCGGAGTTGTCCTGATCGAAGATCATTGTGGGGATGTGGTCCACGTCCAGCGAAAGGGCATATCCGAACAAGGTCAGCATCAGGAGCGGAATCAGCAACGCCATGCCCAAGCTGCGCGGGTCGCGGACGATGTGAAGGAACTCTTTGCGGAAAACAGCGCGGATGCGGCGAAGGCTCATGATGCTTGCGCCTCCTGCTTCTCAATTTCATTGATGAACACGTCTTCCATGCTCTTCACGCCCAACTCTTGCTTGAGCGCGCGTGGCGTGTTCATGGCGATCACTTTGCCCTTGTACATCAACGCCACCCGATGGCAATATTCCGCTTCATCCATATAGTGCGTGGTGACGAAGATCGTTTGCCCTGCGGCGGAAAGGTCGTAAATCAAGTCCCAAAAAGAACGGCGCGCGATCGGGTCGACGCCACTGGTTGGCTCGTCCAGAAAAAGAATTGGTGGTTCATGCAGGATGGCGCAACCAAGCGCCAGGCGCTGCTTCCAACCACCCGGAAGGTTGGCCGTAAGTTCCCCACGGCGTTGCTGCAGGTTGGCCATGTTCACCGCGAATTGCTTCCGTTCTTCGCGTTTTTCGCGAGGCACACCATAGATTCCGGCAAAGAAGTTCAGGTTCTCCTCCACCGTGAGGTCGCCGTACAGCGAGAACTTTTGAGACATGTAGCCGATCGATTTCTTCACTTGTTCCGGCTGCGTGGCTACGTCGAAACCGCTGACAGTCGCCTTGCCTGAAGTCGGACCGAGCAAACCGCAAAGTATCCGGATGGTTGTGGATTTACCGGCTCCGTTGGGGCCGAGGAATCCGAAGATCTCGCCTTTAGCCACGCGTAATGAAACATTGTCCACTGCGACAAAATCGTCGAAGCGCTTGTACAGGCTGTCGATCACCACGGCATCGTTTTCAGGCATGTTGCTCCTGTTCGGAAACCACCGCGACAAACACATCTTCAAGCGATGGTTCAATGCGGCGGGCAGGCAACCAATCGGAGAGAGTAACTTCCGCGTTGGTGTGGACGTGCAAAGTTGCGCCCGATGGTTTCACTCCCAACACACCTGGGCGCGCCTCAAGTTCGCGTCGCGTCGCGCGCATGTCAGGCGCTTCCACTTCCCAAAAGCGGCCAGTCATTCCAGCCTTCAATTCGGCCGGAGTGCCGCAACGGATCAGCTTGCCTTCATGCATCAGGCCGACGCGGCCGCAGCGTTCGGCCTCGTCCAGATATGCAGTGGAAACGACTAGCGTCATGCCGTCGCGCACAAGGTCTTCAAGGATCAGCCAGAAGTCGCGGCGTGAGACGGGATCAACACCGTTGGTTGGTTCATCCAACAGAAGCACCGCGGGCTTATTCAGCAAGGCGCACATTAAAGCCAGTTTCTGTTTCATGCCGCCCGAGAGCTTGCCTGCGGCGCGATCGCGGAACGGGGCCATGCGGGTCATGGCCAGTAGCTTTACCTTTAAAGGTTCAAGAAGCTTGTGGGCAATGCCGAAAAGGTCGGCATAGAAATCGATGTTTTCTTCTACCGTCAAATCGGTGTAGAGACCGAAGCGTTGGGCCATGTAACCGATCTGGTCGCGCAGTTGAGTGGTTTGTTTAACAGGGTCGAATCCGGCGACCAACGTCGAGCCTTCAGTTGGGTCGACCAAGCCGCAAAGGATCCGGAGCGTGGTAGTCTTGCCGGCCCCATCAGGTCCAACTAGGCCAAACACTTCGCCCTTCGCAATCGAAAGGTTCAGATTGCTCACGGCGGTAACAGCGCCGAAGCGTTTTGTAAGCCCGGTAATTTCGATGGCCTCTGGCACTTAGTTTTCGCTCAGATCGATGACTGCATCCACCGGCATGTTCAGCTTCAATTCCTGCGCCTTATTGTCGACGGTGATCTTCACGCGGTACACCTGCTTGACCCGTTCTTCCTGGGTTTGAATTTGCTTCGGCGTGAATTCGGCTTGCGATGAGATGTAAGTAATCTTACCCTCATAGACCTTGTCTTTGTAGCTGTCGGTTTTCAGTTTCACCTTTTGACCAATCTTGATGCGGCCGATCTGCGTTTCCGGAACATAGCCGCGCAGCCAAGGGTGCTCTGTATCGGCAATAGTCACCACGGTGGCGCCAGCTGCGGCCACCTCGCCGGCCTCAAGCGATTTCACCAACACAACTCCATCGATGGGTGTGGTTGCGATGGTGTCGTTCAATTGCGAATCGAACACGGCCACGCTTGCGTTCGCGCGTTTCATTTCCGCTTGACGGGTTCCCATCTCCTGTTGCTTGCGCTTCAACTCTTCGGCGTTAGCCAGGGTCAAGTTCAGGGCCGCTTTTGCACGTTCCAACTGCGCGCGGGCCAGATCGATATCTTGCTTGCGGGGACCTTCCTCCACCAGGGAAACACGCTGTTCGGCTGAGCGCAGGGCTGCCGTCGTGGACAATAGGTTGGTCTGCGCCACGTCATATTGGGCACGGGAAATATCTTCGTTCTTGAACAAGCGCTCTGCGCGGTCGGCGTCGTTCTTTGCCTGCTGATAACGCGCGCGGGCATCTTCAACCGCTGCATTTGCCTGGCTCTTTTCCTGTTTGCGCGACCCGGCCAATAAGTTATTCAACTGCGCTTCGGCGGCCGCGATTTCTGTTTTCCTTACAGCAGTCTCCCGTTCCAGTACTTCCCGCTGCCAGACAATGGCTGTTCCCATTTGCGCAATGCCCGATTGTGCCGCTGCGACCCCCGCTTCCTCACGTTGCCTCTGCAGTGTCATCGTATCCCGATCCAACCGAGCAATTACGCCGCCCGCCTTGACTAAGTCACCCTCGCGTACTACTAACTCGGAAATCTTACCGGCCAACTTGAAGGCGATGTCCACCTGCGTCATCTCCAGATTGCCGGAAATGTGGAGTAAGTTGGGATCCTGCTTTTCCGTTCGGAAGTAATAAGCCGCGGCTGCGCCAACCGCTAGCAGTAAGAGAATTGGAATCAGTTTCTTCATTGCAATATCCTGTGAAGGGCTCCCATGGCCGTGGCCAGTTCAATGCGCGCCAAATTGTTTTGATAAAGAGCAAGGGTGCGATTGTCGCGGGCGCGGGCGATGCGCGCCTGGGCGTCGACTAACTCGACACTGCTGGTTACTCCGCCGCGATAACGGCGTTCGGCCTGCTCCAGTTCCAACTGCGATAGCTTGAGGCCTTCGTCAGCCACACTTACTTGGCCTTCCGTACCTTTCACCGCCCCCAACGCCAGACGTACTTCCAGTTCTACCTGTTGCTGAATATCCTTCGTTCGAATAGTCTCCTGTCGCAAGCTAATGGCATTTTCGACGCGACGCGAATCGCGGCGGCCTCCATCAAAGATAGGCACCTTGAGAGTCACGCCAATAGTGCGAGTAGCGAGTGCTCCGCCGGGGCTAATGCCAAGGCCCCCATAATCTCCAAAGGCGCCAAGGGTTGGATAGCGTTCAGCGCGCACTGCCTGATAGTTAAGGCTGGCCTGTTGTTCGCGACGTTTTTGCGCAAGCCAATCGGGGCGATATTGCCTGGCGGATTCCAATGCTTCCTCAAGCGTGGGGCGTGGCGCCGGGCTGGAAAGCTCGTCGGTCAATTCAATTGGCGTCGTGAAGCCCATGCCGATCACTCTTTGCAGTTGCAGTTTTGCCTGCTCGTACTCAAGCTCGGCGATGCTCAGCCGCTGTTCCTCATTCGCCAATTGCACTTTGGCGCGAGTTACTTCAATGCCTATCCCGGTCCCTGCGTCTTTTTGATTTTCGGCCAGTTTGACTAACTTAGAAGCCAAGTCAATATTAGCCTTTATGACCTCAAGCGCTACTTTGTGGCGCAGCGCCGATAGGTAGGCGTGGGCCACGGCATCGGCCACTTGATTGGAGGTCGCTTCTTTCTCTGCTTCGGCCACAACCATCGCCGCTTTGGCAGCGTCCAAACGCTTCCAAGCGCTGAAGTCAAAGATGGATTGCGACGCCGTCACGCGCATGTCAAAGTTGCTCAACGGGCCAACCAAACTGGGAGACTTGAAGCCAGGGACGTTGACGGCGAAGCCGAAGGCTTTCAGGTTGCGGGTAAAGTCAGTCTCGGTGATGGCGGCGTCGACGTTTGGCAACAGGGCGCCCTTCACTGTATTTTTGCGCGCTTCAGCCAAGGCTTGCGCTTCGCGCATTAGTTGCAGCCTGGCGCTGCCGTCGGGCGCAAGGGCCATGGCGACGGCCTGCTTCATGGTCAGTGGCGTTGCCTGCTGCTGGGCGTAGAGTGCGGCGTTGAATAAGAGTATCCGCAGGATTTTGATGTTATTCATGAGTTACTCCGGCCCTAAGTCCGGCCTCGAGAAATGGTATCATCTGTTCCAAAGCTTTCTCCGCATTGTCGGAAATCACAGTGCCTTTTGAAAGCGCGGCCAGGATGTTGCGGCCGTGCATAGTATGAACCACACAGCCAACACAAAAGTGCGTCCGCCAATAAAGAGTCCCGGGGTCAAGGTGGGGCAACGCTTTGTGGATCGCCTCCACGAATCGGTTGGCGGTGCAGGCCATCTGTTCGTTAAATCCGCGCTCTACAACTTTCGCCGGTTCGGTGTATAACCGGATCATGAGTGAGCCCAACTGAACGGGATTGCTTTCGCTGGGCGGCAAGAAGGCGATTTCAAGAATCGGAAGGACGAGGGCGCGAAGGATTCCCCGCAGGTCCGGATTTTCGGGGTTAGCGGCCAGCACCTCATCCAGCATGACCAAGCGCCGTTCGTTCACCGGGCCTAAGCGGCGGGCAAAGACGGCGTGGATCAGCGATTCCTTAGACCCGAAGTGGTAGTTTACGGCAGCGAGGTTAACGCCGGCGGCCTCGGCGATAGAGCGGAGAGAAGCGCCGGTGGGGCCGTGCTGGGCTAAAAGCAGCTCGGTGGCGTTGAGGAGACGGGTTTTGGTTTCTGGCTGCATTCAAACGTTCGTATGAAACAATCGTTTGAACTACAATAAGCTTGGATGACCAAATTGTCAAGAGGAACAAAGAATAGGCCGATCTACGGGGTTAAACAGCATCATTAGCTCTACTGTGTAGATTCTAAAATTTATCGGCGTCTACGCTGCTCATCAGCAACTTGTTTAGGCTCCGACTCGAAAGCTGCCAAGGCGCTGATGTCCACAATCACTGCTGTCCAAATTAGGTGAGGAACTGGGCCGCTATTCCAAGCGATGACGCTCACCGCCGTCTCCATCACCGGAATGGATTACAACATCACCCGTGCCCTATGACTCGAGCGCTCTAACTAAAAGGGGGCGGCGGCGGACACTCCAATTGATCCCGGTCCAGTTTCCCGTCAGGGTCGACCGGGTCCTTGGGACCATCTCCCGCGGCGGAATCGGAGGGTGTGAATTCGATGAGTTGCCACTGGCCCGCAGGGGCCCAGAACCAAGCGGTGTAATCGCCACCCGGTTTGTGTTCGGCCAGTAGCAGAGCAACAGATGTGTCGGACGCTAACAGGGAACACGGCGGCGGAGAAAGGGCTTGGAGATCGTAACTGAAGGCTAGCGCGCCGGAGCTCCGTTTGGCCTGAACCGGCTTGAGTGGTTACGTGGGCTGTGGCGTTAGAACGCATGGCGACCCAGCCTTCGGCGTCGTTATCAAAGCTGTGGCTTAGTAAAGCCCAGATGCTGCCTGGCCAAGGAGAGTGGCCGCTCTACCGTCGCCGCGAGGATGGGTGCGAGCAGGTTCATGTCAACATACTAAGGCCGAAATGCTTCGCGTCTGAAGTAGTGCTTCGGTATCATTGAAAGCATGTTCGGCGGAACCAGATCGCTTGTGCTGGCTGTGGCGGTGTATATCGCCTCCGCCGGGGCGCTGGCGCTGCAACAACAGGGGCTGCAATACGACGAAGCGCTGATGGTGCTGGGCACTGTGCAGATGCGCAATTCGCCGCAAATTCTTCCGCTGCCACAAGACGCCTACACTTGGCAGTGCCTTGGGGGCCGCTGCTTTCCGCTGATGACCATGAGCTACGTGGGTGCGTTCAAAGAGTACCTGACGCTGCCTGGAATGATGTTATTTGGGTCGACCTCGGAGGTGGTGCGGTTGACGTCGATCCTATGGGCGAGCCTTGCGGTTTGGGGCGTTGGCCGCTTCGCCGGACGGTGGGCGGCGCTGCTGCTGGCAATCAGCCCGAGTTTTGCGGATCAGACTGCCTTTGATAACGGTGCCGTGGTTGGGACGATGGGGGCTTTGGGGCTGATGGGCATCGCGGTGGCTCGTTATTTGGAGCGGCCGACGGTGATGCTCGCGTTCGCTATTGGCGCTGCCGCTGGCTTGGGATTCTGGTGCCGGGCTAATTTCCTTTGGGTTTTGATCGGCGTCGGGATCGGATGGTCGCCGGAAATTTACCGCTGGTTGAAGGGGCGGCCATGGCATGGGGCGGCAGTGCTGGCGGGGGCGGGAGTGGGGTCGCTGCCTTTTTGGATTTATCAAATACTTTCCAATTGGGCAACGGTTTCGGCCACGGGCATGTTTCGCGCTGAGGGCACGTGGGCGCATTTGCTGGCGGCGCGGGCGGGGATGTTTGGGCGGGTGTTGTTGTCGGACTCGGAACATCGGGCGATTTGGAACGGGCCGGTTGTGCCGGAGTGGCAGATCGTTTTGCTGGCGGTGGCGTTTGTGTTGGCGCTGATTGCCTGTTTGATCGGTGAGCCCAGGGCGCGCGGATGCGGTGTTGCGTTGGTGGTTTTTTGCGCGTTTTTATTCACTTCCAGACTGCCGGTTGGAGAGCATCATTTCATCGCGACGCTGCCGTTGGTGGCGGCGGTTTGCGCGTTGGGCGGGTCGGCAATTTTGAGACGCGTGCCGGGTAGCCGGTGGGGCGTATTTGCCGCAGGCGCTGTGTACGGCGTGCTTGCGGTGTACTGGCATGGCTCGGCAATTGCGGGGATTAGGGCAACGGGCGGGGTGGGGCAATGGTCGGACGCCATTATCGACGTGCGGGATTACCTGCAATCGAAGCAGTCTGGCAAGCAGGTCACGATTTTGGATTGGGGGCTGCAGAATAATCTGTTTGTGTTGGCCGATACGCGCTTGAAGACGCGAGAGGAATTCGAAAAGACGGATCTTTCGCGGGGCGGCCTGTTCCTGATGAATGGCCCGGATAACACGCATTACAAGCAGCCTCGAGAAAAATTTCTGGCCGCGTTGAAGGCAAGCGCCAATAATGTGAGGCCCATCGTTTTCCGTGGACGCGATGGCCGCACTTTTGCTGAACTGTGGGATCTGGATGCAAAACAATCAGGGTCATATTTCAGCTTTGCCGACCAGTTGCCCGTCGGCTTCGTTGGGTTCCATTCCGTCGAAGGCGGCGGATGGCGCTGGACCGAAGGAGCATTCACGATCATGATGCAGAGGCCGCCTGGCGAAGCGGAACTGGCGCTTGATTTCAACATAGCGGAGGCAACTATCGAACGGCTTGGTCCCTTGTTGCTTACTGCTTCGATCAACGGCGCGCCTTTGGCCAGTCAAGAGTATCGGCAAGCCGGCCCACAGCGTTTTGTGTGGCGATTAACGGCATCGGGCTCGGGGGATTTAGCAGGGCGCTTCCATTTGAGTAAGTTCCTAAAACGAGGCGAGGTGGATCAACGAGAACTGGGGATAATCGTCAAGTCTGTAGGAATTTCCAAACGTTAACCCCCTTGAGCACGCAAATCGATTATGGTCCTGTTGATTGCTACCTCATGCGAGGCGTAGTGATTTTCAAAGACTTAGGGGGGAATTATGGCTTTCAATCTTCGAAACCGATTTATCTATGCGGTTCTCGCAATTTCGTTATTACAATGATGACCGGCAGGCAGTGGATGGCGACGGCGCAAACCACGGACGATCTCACGCCGGGTATGCTGTTCGGACCACTTTATGTCAGCGATGGGCAGCGATACCATTCAGAATCGCAGTATAGCAGTACGGCCGCAGTCTGACGCGGTGTCGCAGTACTAGCAGGGCGAGTATAATGAGGCGATGTTTTCCTTCCCACGCAGCTTCCGCGTTTCGATGCTGGTAGCATGCGCGGGTGGACTAGCGATGGTTGGACAAGAGCACTGGCCACAATCGCAGCCGAAGGGCGAATACTATTTCGTCCGCATGGAATACAAGGACAACGCCAACATTCGCCGGCGATTTTCGCGCGGCTGGTGGAGGCAGGATTGGCCCGAAGCCGACGTTCACTTCACGCAAGGGGTGCGGCGCTTAACGCGGCTGGATACAGGCGATGGCCGGCACATGCCGCTTACTGACGATCGCATTTTCGATCACCCATGGATGTACGCCACGCAATGCGCCTATTGGGATTTAAGCGATCTGGAAATCAACCGGCTGCGGGAGTACTTACTGCGCGGCGGATTCCTGGTGGTCGACGATTTCTATGGCGAGGAATGGGAAGTGTTCCGGCGCGACATGGCTCGGCTTTTTCCGGAGCGCCCTATTTTGGATATTGCGGATGACGATGCGGTGATGCATGTGGTGTACGACATCAAGGAGCGGGTATTTATTCCAGGGCTGCGGCATTTGCGGCGGGGGCCGGGTGGGCTGGTTGCCGTGTCGCCGCAAGCGACGAATCCTACTTGGCGCGGCATCTACGATGATCATGGCCGCATGATGGTGGCGATCAATTTTAATGTGGATGTGGGCGATGCCTGGGAGCATGCCGATTTGCCGGAGTATCCTGAGGAGATGACGACGCTGGCCTACCGTTTTGGCATCAACTATATTGTCTATGCCATGTCGCGGTGAGTAAATTGGCAACTCGTCGCCAAAATTATAACTCCGCCCCGCCGCGCTTCAACTGCTAAAATTAAGACTAATGGCGCGAGTCCACCCTAGGCCCGCCGACACCTTCCTGACCGGCAAGGAACTCCCGGAAATTCAACAACTGCTGGGCGCAAGCGTCCCCGCCTACCGGGCCAAACAGGTCTACGAAGCGCTGTACCGGCACAACATTACCGACTTGGCGGAGGCTACGGCTCTGCCCGATGCTCTGCGTGCGGAGATCGAGGCCAAAGAGGGATTAGGGCGGCTGGTCATCGACAACCGCTTTGCTTCCAGCGATGGGACCATCCGTTACCTATTGAAACTGCCGCTTGACGGCCGCACCGTGGAAACAGTCTTAATGCCCGAGGAGACACGCTATACGATTTGTGTTTCGACGCAAGTGGGCTGCCCCGTGGATTGCAAGTTTTGTCTGACTGCGGCGATGGGATTGGAACGCAATTTGACGGCGGGAGAGATTGTCGGCCAGGTGTTGGTGTTGGTCCGGGAGCATCAGCTTGACCCGCAATCGGACAAACTGAATCTGGTGTTCATGGGAATGGGCGAGCCGCTGTTGAATCTGGATAACGTGTTGAAGGCGGTGCGCATACTATGCGATCGTCGGGGAGTGGCCATGGCGGAGCGGCGCATCGCGATTTCCACGTCGGGCATTATTCCGAAAATTGAAGAGCTTGGCCGGGCGGAAGTGCGGCCCAGGCTGGCGATTTCGTTGAACGCGTCAAGTGATGAGCAGCGGCGTGAGATCATGCCCATCACTCGTAAGTATCCGCTGAAGGACTTGATTGAAGCCTGCCGCGTTTATCCTTTGAGGACGCGCGAGCATTTGATGTTTGAGTATGTGCTGCTGGGTGGCGTGAACGACACGCCGGCGGATGCGCGGCGGGTGGTTAAGTTGCTGGCGAACTTGAAGGCAAAGGTGAACTTGATTGCACTCAACCCAGGGCCCGGCATTCCGTTCGTGACGCCCGAGCCAGAAGCGGTGGATGCGTTTCAGAAGATCATTATGAAGGCCTTGCCGTGCTATGTTCGCAAGCCGCGCGGGCGTGACATTTATGCGGCTTGCGGACAATTGAAACGTACGGTGGAAGATGGTTTGGTGACAATACCTGTTACTTAGCAATTGCGATGGTTTTCGCTAGTGGTTAGAGTTATAGCAGAACAAAGTTGGCAATATGGACGAACATTCTGAAGAGCGTCCCGCGACTCCGTCTGCGGACGTTATGAGCGAAAACAGTGCTGAAAACCTGAGCGCTAACCCTCAGGCGCCACTGAATTCGAAGAGCCGGAAAAGGAAGCGCAGCCGGATCCGCCGGTGCGACTTTTGCAAATGCCGGGAACTGCGTCGCCAATCCAGCACGTTGGTCGAATCGCTTTGTTTTCTCCAGGTTCATAGATGCGGTCGTTGCCATAAGCGCAATACCCACTTCCAGCTTACCTGGTGGGTTGCCTTTTACTTTATGTTGCTTTTGGCGATTCCGTTGGGAATTCACAGTTGGAACGTCCTTACCGAACTGCCACCTGAGGTTAATCGGAATCCGACAGACAGGCCTAAGAAAGCGGATAGTTTCATCCTCGAAGCCGACCAGGAAGGCAAAAAGTAGAGCGCTACACAACTGAAGCCGCCAGCCAATTACCGCTTTGCCACGCCCTTAAATTCTCAAACGCAAAACCCGTTAGTGGCTCGAACGTCCCTTTTTCGGAAGCAAACCCCTTTGCCGCATCATTGAGCCAGTCCTCGGGCAAGCTGTGCTCAGCTGCCACCAGTCTCGCCGCATTGCGGATTGTGACGCAGGCGCAAAGATCGCGTCGACACCTTAGTGGCCTGCCGTGTGCTTGAATGGCCAGCACCATTGCAGTCCCACCAAGGAGGCAAATCTCACCATGGACGTTCAGCCTCTTCAAATTCTCTGAGAGTGATCAAAGGCTTCCAGTTAGGATTTTGTCTCTTGTCGACAAGGTGGATCCCCATTAGTTTACCCGGCAAATCAAAACGGCCCGGCATTGAGCCGGACCGTCTTTTATCGATTTAGAGGTTATCCAAAAGTAACTAAGGGGTCGAAGCCTTACAGCGCCTTGGCCAACTCTTCAGCAAATGCGCTTTGGGGTTGGTTCATCGGGCGCTTCTTGTGCTTCTTGCCACCGCGAGCCTTGCGTTCGCCATCCACTCCTGTGCGAGGCGGACCACCACCCGTTGCAGGCGGACCACTCGACGCACCACCAGAGCCACCACCGGGAGGAGCGAAAGAACGAACACCCGGTACATACACAGGTGGCCCTCCCTTTCCCTTCGGAGGTTGAGCTGGATTGGCGCGGAGCAGCTTGTCTTCAAGCGGGGCGCGATCAAAACGGCGGATGACGGACTGCATTTCCTCGCCATTGGGAGCTTCAATAAATGCGAAGCCCTTGGATTCCTGTGTTTCCGGGTTGCGGATGACTTTGATGGAATCAGCTACCAGGTTGTCTGCTTGCAACCAGGTCTTGATATCATCAGCGGTCACCCAAAGGGGAAGATTGCCAAGAAAAACGGTAAAACTCATTCGTGGGTGTTTAACTACTCCGTAGGATTTGGGCTGGGGTGGCCCTTGAGAGAGCTATTAAATGCTAACACAGAAATTTAGCAGGTTCAACAGGAAAGGCCGGATTTCCGGCCCTTTCCCTGTTTTTTCTAGGTGGAGATGGAAACGGCTCGCGCCACCTTGATCGCCGGGTTCTTTTTCAATTGCGTCAAAACAGCTTCGGGCACCTGGCCATCTACCTCAACAACGGCGATGGCTTCAAGAGCTTTCCCGGCGGCGGCAACGCCTTCCTGACGGCCCAGGGAGAAGTTGGCGATGTTGATTTTGTTTTGACCCAGGACACCGCCCACATGGCCTATAACGCCCGGAACATCCTCATTTTTCAATAAGATGAGGTGGCCGGCCAAATTGACTTCGCAATAAATTCCATCGATCTGGATCAACCGTGGCTTGCCTAAAATCACCGCGCCCTCGACTGTCGTCACACCGTTTTCCGTCTCCAGTTCGAGGCGAATTGAATCGATATGGCCGTTGCGGTTTTCGTGCCGCTCCACAACCGCCAGGCCACGTTCGGCGGCAATCGGCATAGAGTTCACTAAATTGATTCGCTTCCCGGCGGAGCGGGCCAAAACCCCGGCAAGACCGGAATTACGGAGCAATGTGGTGTTGAATTCGGCAATGCGACCGGAATAAATCATCCGCACCGATTTCGGATTGCCTTCTGCCGCATGAGAGGCAAAGGCGCCCAGCCGCTCGGCCAAT
The DNA here is from genome assembly GCA_025350695.1 of Acidobacteriota bacterium. Classification (GTDB taxonomy): domain Bacteria; phylum Acidobacteriota; class Terriglobia; order Bryobacterales; family Bryobacteraceae; genus JANXSF01. The sequence goes on along the minus strand of JANXXI010000252.1, from coordinate 2,226 downwards.
TCGATGTAGGGACCCACCGATTTGTACTGCTCCGGAGACATGGCGGGCATGTTCACGGCGTTGATCGCCACACCCTTAACTAGATACTCGACAACTTGCTCGGCGATCTTGACGCCAACAATTTCCTGCGCTTCTTCGGTAGAGCCGCCAATGTGAGGGGTAGCAATTAGGCTCTCAATACCAAGCAACGGGTCGTCGGCAGCAGGCGGTTCAGCTTCAAACACATCAAGACCAGCTCCGCCCACTTTGCCCGACTTCATGGCTTCCACCAAAGCGGGTTGATCGATCAACTCGCCACGGGCGCAGTTGATAATGCGGACACCTTGCTTCATATTGGCGAATGCCGTGGCATTGAACATCTTAGTGGTTTCCGGCGTCAAGGCCATGTGCAGGGTGATGTAATCCGCTTCGACGCAAAGATGGGCCAAGTCCACCAGCGCCACGCCCAAATCCGCAGCCGCCTGGGTTGAAACGAAAGGATCGGCGGCGAGGATGCGCATTTCAAAGGAACGGGCGCGCTTTACGACTTCACGACCAATGGAGCCTAGGCCGACCACGCCCAGCGTCTTGCCGCGCAGTTCGTTGCCCATGAACTTCTTCTTTTCCCACTTAGCAGCCTTGGTGGATGCGCTGGCTTGCGGGATGCTGCGCGCCATGCAGAGCATGAGAGCCAGGGTGTGCTCCGCCACCGAAATGGCATTGCCACCCGGCGTGTTCATCACAAGGACGCCGGCGGCGGTGGCGGCCGGCAAGTCGACGTTGTCGACACCCACGCCCGCCCGGCCAACCACTTTCAACTTTGGTGATTTCGACAGCAAATCGGAATTCACTTTGACCGCGCTGCGCACCAGCAGGGCATCGCAATCCGCCAAATGCGCGGCATATTCTTTGGGGTTGGAAACAATTACGTCCCACCCTGGTTGGGCTTTCAGCAGGTCAATTCCGGCGGCAGCCATTGGTTCAGCGACTAAGATTTTCATGCTTTCCTATAGATTAATTTGTGATTGACGGTCGGCCGATCGCATAGTTATTTTTGGACGGATTCGGCATAAAAAACGGGACACCACGGTCACACGTTGTCCTACGCCCGGCGCAACTGCTGGAAGCTGTGGGATGTGTGGGTTCTCTTTCAGAATACCAAATAGCGGAACGGGCACGCTAAGTCGGCTAGAATCATAGATAGATGGCACTGCTAGAGAAACTCCAAAAAGACATGGTCGAAGCGATGAAGGCTAAAGAGTCCGCGCGACTGGATGCGATCCGCATGATCAAATCCGCCCTTCAGAAATTTCAAATTGACGCAATGAAGCCGCTTGACGAACCGTCTGAGCTGCAGGTGCTCAACACGCTTCTAAAGCAGCGCCGGGAAGCGGTGGAGATGTACAAAACCGCCGGCAGGGCGGAGTTGGCCGAGAAGGAAGAGGTGGAGTTGAAGATGATTGAGGCCTACATGCCGGCTGCGGCGAGCGCCGAGGATATCGACGCGGCGATTGCGGCGGCGATTGCGGAAAACCCCGGCGCGACGGCCAAGCAGATGGGAGTGGTGATGAAGGCGGCGCAAGGGAAGTTGACCGGGAAACGAGTGGACGGGAAGGCGTTGAGCGAGGCTGTGCGCTCCAAGCTGGCGTAACGTTCTTTCTGCAGCTAGAATCAAAACGTCGTTTAGCTCCTATAGAATGTTCAGGTTTGGTTCGACGCGGTTACGTCCTCTGATTGGAAAAACTGCTTGAGGTTCGAGAGTCCTTCCCGCCAACGGGCAAGGTAGGTTGGAAGAAATGGCTGTAGCGGAATTGGACGAAAAGACTTACGGAAAGCTCCTAGTCCGCGCTTTGCCGAAACTTATTACGAGCGATGCCGAGAACGAACGTATGATCGCTGAGCTCGAACGGCTCGACACTTCTGGGCGTCGCCTTACACCGGAACAGCAAGCCCTGGCTGAACTTATGACTTTGCTCATCGAACGATACGAGCTTGAACGCTATCGGCGGCCATGCCACACCGCTCGAAGCTCTTCGCTCCATCATGGAAGACCGCGGATTGCGGCAGCGCGACCTCATCCCCGTATTCGGTTCAAGCAGTGTCGTCTCTGACGTGCTAAATGCCAAACGAGGCATTAGTAAATCTCATGCGCGTAAGCTGGCGGAGTTTTTTCATATGCCGGTTGCGCTTTTTATTTGAGTGACGACTCGCCTTTGTAGTTTCGACTGACTCGCGTACCTTAGGTGT
>JANXXI010000204.1 GCA_025350695.1 Acidobacteriota bacterium | reverse complement strand
CAAATTTGCCAAAAGTACGCCGCGCGGCATGGTGCGATTGGCACTCCTTAGGTTGAAAGTTTTATTTTGCGGACGGAGAACAGGCAGGGTCGGCCCAATACAACAGCTTCGGGATTGTTTTCGATTTCAAATAAGGCGGGGCGCATTTACGAAGTGAAGTACTCATGCGCGGAGCGACCATGTGGCTGGAGCTACAATCCTGCGGAATCTTGATGACCGATGGCTTCATGACAACTCAGACCCGCCTTCGCTAAACCAATTCGAGCCGAAGTTGCCGTCCGATGGCCACGGCAGCACGCTGAAGCGTGTGGAGCGTTACGCTGGTGTTTGTGGGATCGAGGAGACGGTCGAGAGCTCTACGGCTGGTCTGCATCCGCACTGCCATGGCCGCTTTCGTGAGGCGATCTTTCTCCATCGCCGCCTTGATCTGATCAGCGAGAATGTGCTTGATCGCCTGCTCCTCGCATTCTTCGAGGATCCCTTGTTCGGCCAGAAAGCCGTCAAAAGAAGAACCGATCTTTCCCTTCTTGCTGTGTGCCATTTCAACTCACCTCTTTCATGCGCTTCAGCGCGAGTTTCAAATCCTGCGGCGGGGTCTTCGGTGTTTTCTTGATTAAGCCATGCAGTAGCACCATGCGCTCCTGCGCCACACAGAAAATGACGCGCCCAATTTTTCCATCGGCTAGGTTGCTTCGCACTTCCCCAAGGCCGTCGCCGAGACTACGGCAATATGGCATGCCAAGCGGCCAGCCGAATTCAACTTTCTGAATATCTCGCCCCACGCTTTTTCTGTCCTCCGATGAAAGCTTCAGGATCCACTCTCTGACCGGCTGGCGCCGACTGGCGTTTTCATAGAAGAACGCCGGGAGCTTCTTGGAGCGGTCAATCACACTTCAGTGTGCCAGAAATGGCACATGTTGGCAACTGTTGGCCGAGTCTTCAGGGATAGTTCGCCGAAAGTCGCGCAGCGTTCCTTAAAGCAGTACCCGTCCCATCAAGGTACCAACGGCGTCCCTATAGGGGTAAGTTTCGGGACAAAAAACCCGATCAATGAAATCAGGGGGCGCAGCGTCCCGTTTTGTTGTCCCACAATGTCTGAGCGAATGGCTAGTTACTTCTTATTGTGGGATTGGGTAAGAGCAAACTCAATTTTCTGAAGACTGGCTCTTATGTTTTCTGCAGGACGAGTGACAGCCCATGTACTTTCACCATCGGAACCGCATCCAGTCAGCGCCCATTGCGAATTGTTACCCCCGTCTCCCGATTTGTACCCGTATTTATCGGATGCCGTGGCGTGTGCTCGTCTACAAGCGTTAATGACCGCTCCGAGCGAAACTTTTCCATTCTCCCAGTCTGTCTCAGAAAGTTGGGGAATGACGAGATTGTCAAAATCCGACATAAGATGCGAGCCTAACGGTTTTAGGCACTGTGATGCACGCAGGAGGATTATGGCCAGACAGCGACGCCCTTGAGGATCATGAAGTGTAGACGAAAGGCTTGCAGAAAAAGATCGATTGGCATTGTTCTTAAAATATCTGTTTTCGATGTGGCTTAGTGCAAGCTCTCTTTCTTTTTTTCGAAGTTTCCACCTTCGTCTTTGACGGTCCCGATAAAAGTTGTGGCAAAGACTGAATGAGAGTTGGCCAAGCCTGAAGTACAAAATGAGCCAAAGCGTAAACGTGAAAAGAACAGGCGCAACAAATTCCATCATTAGAAGTCTTGCATCGTTGTCGGGAGAGTATCCGGATTTTAGTCGTGAGAAAACACTCCCCTGCGCTGTCCGGCCTAGTTGTTGTACCAGCAGATATGCGCTCGTGGTAGCAATAGAAACGGTCAACGTGATCGCAAGATGACGATTATGAACTGTGCCAGACATATCTTTCTGTTTGTAAAGATTTAGCCTCAACAGATTGAGTATACAATTTCGATGAACATAAGGAGGGCGTCGCCACACAACCTAATCAAATCCCGATCCGCTCGACCTCGCCCACGCTGATGTCATCGTTGCGCCGGTCGTAAAGCCCGGTAGTTTTCGCGTTCGAGTGCCCGGCCATGCGTTGCGCAACTTCAATCCGTCCGCCGTTGGTCAGGTAGTCGGTAATTCCAGTTGCGCGGAAGGTATGGCAGCCAATCGCCGTTGCAATCCCCGCATCAGACGCCCGGCGGCGCACCATACTCCACACATCTCCGCGTAGCATAGGCCGATCCGTTAGCTTGCCCGTCTTGCCAAGCGCTGAACGGAACAGCGGCCCCTTGCGATCTTCAGCAATGCCCGCCGCGCGGATGTATTCATCAAGGTATGCTTCCAACTTGTGATGACACGGCATCTCATTGACCTTGCCGTTTTTCTCATGCAGCCGCAGCCACCAGCGTTTTTTCTGCGAGTAGTAATCTTCCACGGTGAGCGCAACCACGGCCCCGACGCGGGCGAAGGTGTACGTCATGGCAGCAATCAAAGCGCGATCCCGCAGACCCACCACAGTCCCAACATCCATGCCAGTTAATAGCGCCGTTGCTTCCTCGGATGACAGCACCTTGGTTGAACCCTTCGATACCGAGTGACGGGGCCCGCGGACAGAATGCGCCGGGTTTGTCGGCATCACTTGCCCGATCACTAGCCAATCAAACAGCATCCGAATACACGCCAGATGTTGCTTAACGGTGGGAGCCGACATGGTTTCGCCAAGTTGCTCCACATAAGCCGCGACAAGAACAGGCTGAACGCTTGCAAGCGAAGTAACGCCCTGCCTTTCACACCAACCGAGGAACGCTCCGGCCGCGCGAGCATAAGCGGCCCTCGTGTTCGGGTTGCGAATGTTGACGGTGAAGAATTCAAGGAAGCGGCGGGCTGCGGATTTTCCGGCTCCGGCGATGAGAGTGGGAAGCAGGATGGCAGTGCGCGCGGGGACGAGTTGCGCAGAGGTCATGGTTATTGTGTCCCTCTGTGTTTAGCGAGAAGGGCTTTCACAACCGCTTCGGGACGACGGAAGCTGGTGGCCTCCAGCTTTTCTACAGCGTCAGTAAAATCCAACAGACCACGGTCTGCCGCCAGATCGAGTAATCCAAGTGTGCCCGTAACTCGAATCCCTTTTCTTTTTGCCACGCCAAAGCCTACCCGTTCGTCGATTAGCAAGAGGTCAGCGCGGATCGATTCCGCCAAAGCGATTGCGGCGGTTTCCCCTTTACCAAGGCCGGAAACAAGCGGCAGGCCGCTGGTGTCGTGAACCTCAAGCCATGCAGGAGGCGAAGCGATCCAGCGGCGAACGATTTCGGGCGCAAGGAAGTTGGACAGTTCGGTCTCAACGGCGCTTGGAAGCGCGATGCGTTCAAATATTCGAGGAAGAACGTTGATGTATCCGATCAGGATCAAGTAATTGATGGGGCCCGTATCAGCGATTACTAACCGCACAAGTTACAATCCTAGCTCTTTGAGTGCCCTTCGTTCCTCTTCAAAGTCTTCCATGGTGTAATCCTGATAGATGCCGTGGGATTTCAGAAAGCCGTCCATTTGAATGCGGGCCAGACCGAGCATTTCGCCGAGTTGCGGTTCGGTAATGCGCCCCGCGCGGAGTTCTTCAAGGGCGAAGGCTTCGAGCGCCCGTCGCGGCAGGTCGCCGGTAGCGGTCACACTGCTAGCTAGTTCGTCGGGGATTTGAAAGGTGACTTCCATGAAACCACCCTAACCCGTCCACTAAACGGAGTCAAGCATATAGCCAACATAACGTTCTTTATGTGGGCTTAAGTGAGCACGGTTGGAGTCGATTAAAGTTGCCTAGCTCCAATGCCGATTACCAATCGGAGAATACCCTCAATGCAACTTCAAGAAACGTTCAAACAAAAGACAATCGACTACGTGCGAGCAGAGCATGACACACGGATGTGTGTCATGACCCGAGACATTACAAAGTTCAAAGAATGCACCGAAATAGAAAAAGCGGCTTGGTTTGCAATGGATGATGCGCCAACAGCGTATATGGCTAGCATCGGAAGCGCGAACTAAATCAGCAATGATACGGGGGGCGTGTCTCGCCCCCCGCTTCGCGTTTTAACGTCCTTTGAGCTTCCCAACGTCCCTAATCCTGAGCGCCGATGATAGCAGAATATGTCAAACCGTGCCGAATCAAGAACGCGGAACGAACCCAACTTACCGCACGGCCTTAACCAAAATCAACGAACCTATCCCCGCCGTCCGCCGTTCACATGCGATTCAAAAATCCCCAACTCCCCACCCCTCAATACCTTACCCCTAATCCCCAAAACCCGCCGATCCGAATTCCGACTCCTCCATGCTATGTTCTAACCAGAGAGAAAAACTCCTGGCCAGGACACTCTCGTTACAGCGCTCCTATAAATAAAAGGAGCCAGATCTCGGATCGATTCGAATAGCTTACAAAAAACGACAGCGCCAAGAAGATTGCGCCCAGCGCGAGTCGGCAATCAGCCGGTTGGTTCTGCGGAATATTTGTGTTGCTTCTTTGGTTGATGACCGTAGAACCTAACCTTATAAATCAAGGTACTGGCAGTACTTGCACCCTGGGGAAAATGTTACATTCTTAAGAGCATGCAAAAGACAAGCAACGTGCGGGAACTTGAGCAAATTTGCCAAAAAGTACGCCGCCACATAGTAACGATGATTACGGAGGCCAAGAGTGGCCACCCCGGCGGATCGCTTTCCGCCGTGGAAATTGTGACGACCCTTTTTTTTGATGTGTTGCGCCACGACCCTGCCAATCCCACTTGGGCCGAACGCGACCGCTTCATTCTTAGCAAGGGGCACGCCGCCCCTGTGCTGTATTCGGTAATGGCTGAATGCGGGTACACGCCGGTTGAAACATTGAATTCGCTGCGAACGATTGACTCCATTTACCAAGGTCATCCGGACCGCCGCTTTATTCCTTCGCTTGAAGCCTCCACGGGTTCGCTTGGCGTTGGTTTAAGCCTTGGCTTGGGCATGGCGGAAGCCGCGCGGCTTGATAAGAGTCCTACGCGCGTTTATGTTGTTCTGGGCGATGGCGAAATTCAAGAAGGTCAAATTTGGGAAGCCGCCATGTATGGCGCGTTCCACAAGGTTGACAACATTCTTGCCATAGTTGACGACAACCTCATCCAGTTGGATGGCTGGGTGAAGGATATCATGGCGTTGGATCCACTCGCTGATAAATGGCGGGCATTCGGCTGGCATGTGATCGAAGCGAATGGCAACGACGTAACGGCCGTTCAGAAAGCTTATGCGGAGGCTGCGGCCACCAAAGGCAAACCCAGCGTATTTCTTGCCCATACGATAAAAGGCAAGGGTGTTTCCTTCATGGAAAACAATCCCAAGTTCCACGGCATGGCGCCCACCAAAGAAGAGTGCGCGCTGGCATTGAAGGAGATCGGTTAATGGCTGCGAACGGCAAGTATGAATTGAAATTGGGAGCAGCAACGCGCGAAGCATTCGGCAATGCGCTGCTTGAATTGGGAAAGGAAAATCCCAACGTTGTTGTCTGCGACGCTGATTTAGCGAAATCCACCTTTACACACCTGTTCCAGAAATCGTTCCCCGAACGATTTTTTTCTTGTGGCATTGCAGAGGCGAATATGGTGTCCATTGGCGCCGGTCTTGCGGCAAGCGGAAAAATCGCTTTCGTCGCCAGTTTTTCCGCCTTCGTTTTGAACAAAGGTTTTGAACAACTGCGCGTAACCGTGGCCTATCCGAAAGTGAATTTGAAAGTGGTGGGAACCCACAGCGGAATTTCAATCGGCGAAGACGGCCCCTCACAGATGAGCGTGGAAGACATTGGCCTTGCCTGCTCCCTTGCGGGGTTTACGGTTATAAGTCCTGCCGATGAGGTTTCGTGTTTCGCATTGGTCAAAGCAGCGGCATATCTGGACAGTCCGGTTTTCATACGGGCAGGCCGCGTGAAGGTCGCGACAATCTATACAGCGGATCAAAATTTCGAAATCGGCAAGTCGATTCAATTGACCGACGGCAAGGATCTGACGATAATCGCCCACGGCATGATGGTCGCCGAAGCGCTGAAGGCTGTCGATGTATTGGCCGCCGAAGGAATCGCGGTCCGTGTGATTGACATGCACACGATTAAGCCAGTGGATCGGGACGCAATCGCCAAGGCGGCGGCGGAAACTGGCGCGATTGTAGTGACCGAAGAGCACTTCACCGCAACAGGTTTGGGAGTTCGCGTGGCGCAGGTGGTCGCCGAGACCAATCCTTGTGTAATGGAATTCCATGGCATGGGCGATTTCTATGCCGAGTCTGGCACTCCAGAACAAGTATTGACGAAGTTCCATATGAATGCCGAAGCAGTGGCCGCCACAGCGCGACGCGCTATGAAGCGGAAAAAGTAGAACAAATTGCAAGCAGAAACCCTAACCGAACAGTTGACGGCTACTCAAAATCTGATTGCCCACATCCACAATAGGGAAATGGATGCCGCCCGAATTGCGCGCATTCTTCATGATCAGGTGGGCCAGGTTCTCAGCGCGGTTGGCCTCCAACTGGCTGTGCTGAGGATGGACTTCGCGGAAAAAGCGCCGGAACTTGGTCCCCGCACTTCAGAGATTCAGGACATGCTGGAACAAGCCATGTCGCAGGTTCGGGAGGTGAGTTACGAACTTAACCCGAACATCGTGGAGCGCACGGGCATCGCGTATGCATTGGATCGGCTGGTTGGCAGATATAGACAGGCTATGACGGCTAGCATGCGAGCCAACGTTCCTCCTGGAGTGCATATAAAAAGCCCCCTGGCTAATGCTTTTTACCGGGTTGCGGATTTAGCACTGGACAATGTTAGCCGGCATTCAGGAGCCAGTCAGGTTGAGGTATCGTTGAAGAACGGCTCACAAGGGCCATCGTTAGAAGTTAGGGATAACGGATCCGGGTTCGATCCGGAGGCTCCGTCTTCGGGATTAGGCATTCAGTTAATGAAGCACCATGCGTACCAGGCCGGTGGAATCTTTGTAGTACAAAGCTTCCCCGGAAAAGGTACAATTGTAAAGATTTGGGGATCAGAAAATTGTTGACTCCACTGGAAACCGGGAAAAATACTATGCACTATGATCTTCTTTTGGTAGATGATCACAAAATCATGAGGGATGGAATTAAAGCCATCCTGAAATTCACCGACGAGTTTCGAGTTGTTGGCGAAGCGGAGACAGGCACCGATGCGGTTCAAATGTGTAAAAAGCAGAACCCGCATATTGTCCTCATGGACATTGGTTTACCTGGCCTAAACGGAATAGAAGCAACCACGGAAATTTTGCGTCATTGCCCCGACGTAAAAATTATTGTCCTATCCATGTACGACGACGAACATTCAGTGGTTGGAGCCATTCGAGGGGGAGCCAGGGCTTTTGTCCTGAAGCGCGCCTCTGACACGGACTTACTCGACGCCCTGAGAATCGTGGCCAAAGGCGGCTCTTACATGAGTCCTCAGGTCTCTGATCGTTTAGTGAACCGCATTAAGCGCGGGGATATGGATGACAAGCCAATTCCAGGAGTTCTTGAAGGCCTATCGCCTCGAGAACTGCAAGTGCTGCGTTTAGTGGCAGAGGGCAAGACCAGCAAGGAAATTGCCGTGTTGCTTGACCTTGGACTGCAAACGGTTCGGAGCTACCGCAAGACTATGATGAAGAAGCTGAACGTAAACAACGTTGCTGGCTTAACGCAGCTAGCTCTTGCCGCCGGCGTTACACGCTTCGGTCCTGGTACACTCCCAGTTGTCTGAGTAGAGCACCGTCTAGGGATACATGCCAATCCAGTCTTCATGGGGTGAATTGGATTTGTATGACGCCCACGTTCATTTTTTTTCACACAGATTTTTCGAATTGCTTATCAGCCGTTCCGTTGCGGAAGTTTCGACGGAATTGGGATGGCAGGCTCCCCCTGACGAGCCAGAAGGCTTAGCTGCGATTTGGGTCAATGAGATGAAGCGGCAGGGTGTTGGTCGGGTCTGCCTAATCGCAAGCCTCCCCGGTGACGAAGACTCAGTTGCGAGGGCTGTTCAATCCTACCCATCCCGTTTCCGCGGATGCTTCATGCTAAATCCGCTGGCTCCGGACGCCGGAGTCGCCATCGATCAAGCTTTTCAATCGGGGCTACGGACAATTTGTTTGTTCCCCGCCATGCATCGTTACAGTCTCTCTGATCCAACCATCGAATTCGTTTACAAGCGGGCGGCTTCGCAACCGGGTGCGGCGGTTTTCGCTCATTGTGGCGTCTTGAGCGTTGGGATTCGCAAGCGATTGGGACTGGCCTCGCCATTCGACATGCGTTTTTCTAACCCTGTCGACTTGCACGGCCCGGCACTACGGTATCCGAATTTGAAATTTATTCTGCCGCACTTTGGGGCAGGTTATTTTCGAGAAGCCTTGATGGTGGCCGGACTTTGCCCCAACGTCTTTTTCGACACGTCTTCGTCGAACAGTTGGATGAGCATTGAAGGTCTGGATCTGATGACCGTGTTTCGCCGGGCGCTGGACGTGCTCGGGCCAAAGAGACTACTATTTGGCACGGATTCCTCATTTTTTCCACGAGGCTGGCACCGGGCCATCTTTGATCAGCAAGCGTCTGCGCTTTTTGAAATAGGGATCAGCGCCGAAGATGCGCGATGCATTTTCGGCGGCAACATGGGGCTGTTCGACTAAGTTCGAGCTATTCGCCCGAACTAACCATCGTTTCCTCCGTCGCTTCACTGGCCGTGAAGTAAGCGCAATCCGGGTGATGGAAAACAAGAGCGCTGACGCTGGCCTCCGGCTCCATCATCATGCCTTCCGTTAAGTTCACCCCAATATCCTCGGGCTTTAGCAGCTTCCAAATGCCTTGTTGATCATCAAGGTTGGGGCAAGCCGGGTAACCAAAGCTATAACGTTTGCCCCGGTAGCGAGACGTAAACCGCTCCTGCATGGATAGGGAGGGCGGATCAGGAAAGCCCCAATCTTCACGCATCCGGCGATGCAACCACTCAGCGCATCCTTCGGCGGATTCAATGGCGAGAGCCTGCAGCGCATGGGCTCGGAAATACTCCCCCGCCTGCTTTGCTTTTTCCGACGCTTCGCGGATCCCCTCCCCCGCCGTGACCACGAACAAACCAACTTGATCCCGCCGATCGCCGTTCTCCGCCGGAAGCACGTAATCACTCAAACAAAGTCCATCTTCTCTGGGTTGACGCCCGAAACGGAAAGTGTGAACTGGAACCTTGCCGTCATTCTCAAACAAATGAATGGCGTTGTCTTCGCGCTCCGCTTCAAAGAACTGCCAGACGGCGCGGACTTTCATGAACTTCGCCGCCTCTTCGCGCAGCGCTTCCATATTGTGGAACAAAGCCAAAGCCTTTTCATCGCGCTGGGCCAAAAGCTTTTCAAAGTTTCCCTTGAAACCCATGTGCCGCCCATACAGCATGAAGGGGTTGATGTAGCTCCAAATCTCGGCAAGCTGCGGGACATTCCTCACCTTGCGCTCTAGCGAAGGAGCGGCTGGGATCGGAATATCCAGACGCACCTTGGGGCTGCGTTCCACCGAGGTATTTACAACCACCGCAGGCGCGGCAACCTGCACGTCGCGGCCTGGTGCGAAGGTATGCTTCTCAAGGATAGCCTCGCGCAACGCGGGATCCATGATCTGGTTGAGCAGGCTCAAGCCAGTCATCGCGTCCTTCGCGTAGAAGGTCGGAGACTTGTATTCGGGGGCAATGCGAGTTAACGTAAATTTCTCTGACAACGCGGCGCCACCCACGAGCAATGGCACTGTAATTCCCGCATCACGGAAATCGCCAGCCGTAATCATCATCTGCTGTGTGCTTTTCACGAGAAGGCCGGAGAGCCCAATGGCATCGGGTTTGTGCTCGCGGTAGGCGTCAATCAGCTGTTCAGGCAAAACCTTGATGCCAAGGTTCACCACCTGGTATCCGTTGTTTGAAAGTATGATTTCCACCAGGTTCTTGCCGATGTCGTGCACATCGCCCTTCACCGTGGCCAGCACCACTTTTCCGCGGGAGACGACATCGGCCTTGGCCATGAATTTTTCAAGATGAGCAACGCCGGACTTCATCGCCTCAGCCGATTGCAGCACCTCGGCCACAATCAATTCATTGTTGTTGAACAGGCGGCCAACCTCGTTCATCCCCTTCATCAGCGGACCGTTAACGACGTCAAGCGGCGAAACACCTTCGGCCAGTTTCAGATTAAGATCATCAACCAGACCTTCCTTACTGCCTTCGATAATGTAGTTCGCCAAACGCTCATCGAGCGGAAGCGCCGCGGCGGCTTTCTTGTCCTTCGGCTTGGCGCCGCGGAAGTGCTCTGCAATCGCAGCAATGTTGAACTGGTTCACCGCTGCTTTTTGGTTCGGAGTTTGTTCGCGCCAATCACTTGAACAATTGGAAAGCAAGTGGGACTGCGGATGTTCCGGCGGAATTTCAATGGGAGGCGTATTGAAGAGTAGATGTTCAGTCAAGCGCCGTTCCACCTCCGGAATGGATGCGAACCGCTCCAATTTTTCCGCGTTCACGATGGCTAAATCCAGACCTGCCTTGGTCGTGTAGTAGAGGAATACGGAGTTGACCACTTCCCGGGCGCTGGCGGGTAGTCCGAAGCTGATGTTTGAAACTCCGAGCACCGTCTTCACGCCGGGAATATTCTCTTTGATCAGTCGAAGGCCTTCGATGGTTTCCACCGCGCCGCCGATGTAATTCTCATCCCCAGTCGCGCACGGAAAAACCAAGGGATCGATGATGATGTCTTCCACCGCGATACCGTACTTTTCCGTCAGCAACTTTACCGAACGCTGGGCTACTTCGAGCTTGCGCTCCCGTGTGAACGCTTGGGCGGAAATCGGATCTTCATCAATCGTGCCAACCACCAGCGCCGCTCCGTAGCGCTTGGCGATGGGGCACATCAATTCAAATTTCTCTTCGCCGTCTTCTAGATTGATCGAATTGATGATGCTCTTACCCTGACAGTAGGTAAGCGACATCTCCACAGCCTTCGGGTCCGTCGTGTCGATCATGATCGGAGCCTTCGGCGCTTTCTTGATCAACAGCTCATAGAAAGGTGGAATATCCAACAACTCATCACGGTCGCTTGATTGCAGGCAGACGTCGATGATATGAGCGCCATTACGGATTTGGCGGCGGGCGATGTCGGTAGCCTCTTCCCACTTTTCCTCACTCACCATGTTCTTGAACAAGCGTGAGCCGATTACGTTGGTGCGCTCGCCGACAATCAGCGGCCGGTTGGAATCATCGGCTTCAACCAATTCCGTGCCACAGTAAAGACTACGATGAACGGCATGCACCTGGCGCGGCTTTTTCCCTTCAATCATCCTGGCCATTGCGGCAATGTGCGCCGGCGTGGTTCCGCAGCAACCGCCCAGAATGTTTACCCAGCCGTGATCGGCAAACTTTTCCAGTTGCGCGGCAAGCGAATCGGGGGTTTCGAGGAACTTGCCTTCTTCATTGGGTAAACCCGCGTTCGGATAACAAGAAACCCGGCAACTGGCCAGTTCATGAATGGTACGGATGTGATCGGTCATGTGCTCAGGACCGGTGGCGCAGTTCAGCCCAATCGAGAGCAACTCGGCATGCATTAAGGAAGTAGTAAAAGCGTCGGCTCCCTGCCCTGCCAGCATGGTTCCATTCAATTCGATAGAGCCGGAGACCATGACGGGAATCTTGTAGCCGTACTCCTTCCCCAAACGGTCGATCGCCAGAAGTGCGGCCTTGATGGTGCGGGTGTCGATCGAAGTTTCAACCAATAGGATATCGGCTCCGCCATCAACCAATCCCTTAGCTTGAATGTAGAAGTTCTCAACTAATTCAGGAATGGTTACGCCGCCCGTAACACTTGGAGCTTTGGTGGTGGGCCCCATCGAACCAGCCACGAAGCGCATCCGGGTAGGAGTATCGAATTCAGTAGCGACTTTGCGGGCCAGTTCGGCGGACAACTTGCTCAGGAGATAGGCGTCATCAGCAAGTCCAAAGTCGGCCAGCACCATAGGCGTTGAACCGAACGAGTTGGTCTCTACAATATCGGAACCCGCCGCATAGTAGGCGCGATGAATTCCAGCGATCACATCGGGACGGGTACGGACTAGCTGCTCTGGGCAATTTTCTTGCTTGGGGCCGCCGTAGTCCGCAACGGTTAGGGTATGCTGGTGAATCTCGGTGCCCATGGCTCCGTCCAGCAACAGGATACGGCTATTCAGGGCGGACTGAAGCGCCTCATAGCGGACTTGTTGTTCTGTCATGCGGTATCTTAATTATCGCATGTAGGCCGCGCTTGGTCTTAGGATGCGACGGCCGTCGCTTCTATTTCCGGGTGATGAAAACTGTAACCGAATCCGCGAACAGATCGGATATAGGTGGGGTTGGCTGGATCGGCCTCCACTTTTTGCCGCAGCCGTAAGATGTAAACATCTACAGTGCGATCAGTAACCGCGCGATCATGCCCCCAAACGCCATCAAGCAGCTGTTCGCGGCTGAAGACGATGCCGGGACGAATCATCAGAAATTCCAAGAGTTTGAATTCCGTGGCGGTAAGTTGAAGCTCTTGCTTGTCAAGTAGAACTCGGCAGCTGGAGCGGTCAAGCTCTAGCCCCCCAGACTTCAGGGTGCGCTGTTGGGATTGCTGGCCGCGGAACTGTATCTTTACGCGTGCAAGCAATTCCCGCACAAAGAATGGCTTTACGATATAGTCGTTCGCGCCTAACTCCAAACCCACGATCCGATCGGTTTCCGAAGCTCTGGCGGTGAGGAAGATGACAGGAATGTGTTCTTGCCACAGTCAACTCTTCCGAGCCGTGATGGAGGATTGATTAATAATCCTGCG
>JANXXI010000187.1 GCA_025350695.1 Acidobacteriota bacterium | reverse complement strand
GTTGAAACGCTGCCGGTGGTGAGCCGGCCGGCGGAGTCTGGTGGAACACTCCGCCAGCGGATTTAATCAACCGCAAACAGTACACGGCCAGACGCATTGAATCAGGCGGCAAACCAGCAGTTCCCCCGCGTCCGGCGCCATCGGGAACTGCCTGAAGACTAATCACCTTGCCGCCGTCTCTCGCCCATTGAACTTCCGGAATTCCCTTCGTGTAGCGCTCGAGGAGGCAATCCAATTGCAGAGAAACTCGACCTGGTTCCGCATACGGAGGGAGGTCGTGATCGCGCGAAGACGTAAGATGCGGCGCAACGGCTCACGGGCTGAGGGACAACCGCTGTTGCGGCACCCGAATCATTGCGTGTGAGGTGGCCAGACCGGACGAGTGCGTCCCAGCGCCCGGTATGCGCTGTCCGGATTCCCTCATCGATTGCACACCGCGCGAACCGGCGCGTGCCGTCCGCCGATGCGGAACAACCAGACTTCAATTGATCGATCCTTTTAGTTGTCCGAGCGCGGCACGACACGTTGGCTCACCGGGATGGAGCTTGAGCGCCGCCTCGAACTCCTGGATAGCGCGACGCATCATCCACTTTTGAGCGTAGATGCGGCCCAGGTTCATATAGGGGAAGTGGCGCGGCTCATAGCGCGAAGCCGTCTTGGCTTTCTCCAGCCACAAAATCGCCTCGTCCAGCTCTCCCCTGTTGATGAGGTAGGCGCCGATGTCGTTGTACGGGTTGCCAAAGGTTGGGTCGACCGCGATCGCCTTCTTACACTCCTCGATTGCGTCGTCGAGACGACCCTGAAAGCTGTAGGCCCAACCGCGGAATGTGAATGCCTCGGCGGTGGGGTAGAGCCTGATCGATTTTGTGTAGAACTCGATGGCGCGCTCAAGTTCACCGCAGATCTGGTGCTTCTGCCCCTGCAGCCACAACCCCAGTGCCTGATGCTTGAGAAGCCTATCATCCATGGCTCCCTCCGTCACCCACAGCCGCGTGCTCAAGAGTGCCGACTGAAAGGACTGCGGCGGCGGTCATGAGAACTGCGGATTTTGCGATTGTCATGTCTTGACTCCAGCCGCATGGCTTTTTGCCATCATGCGGTGCGAACGTAAGCGAGAGCGACGACTTTTGCGAGCGCCGGCGAAAATGCGGCGGATGTAATTTCGGCGGCGGCGTTGCCTTGTGTGGTGAGCCGGGTTCCGGGAACTGGGGCCGTGGCGCCGTCGATGTCCAAGGGCATCAGACTACGTTTGAGTTGGGCGCGGGTGTGAACGCGTTCGACGATCTCCTGGCGGAGATAGCAACCTTTACTGAAATGCAGCGCGTGGCTCTGGTTGGTTTCCTGCGCAAGGGAGCGGTCTGTGATGTCTTCGCCGTAGCGCGGTTTACCGTGTTCGATGCGCACGATGCGAGCGGCTTCGGCGTCCGCTTGTTCGATTCCAAGTTGCGCGATGAGCGCAGGTTGTTCGCCAGCCGGGGCGAAGACGAAGAATCCGGGAGATCCGGTGGAACTGAGACGAGCGACAAGCCGCGATCCCCACGGCACGAAGGCGTAGTCCGCCTGGGGAACCGGCGCGCCGATGCGGGCGAGCACTTCGGCGGATCGGGGGCCTTCGACCGCGATGGTCGTGGTCCGGGCGGTCATGTCTTCAAGGGTCACGTCGTCGGCGATGATGTAACGATCAAGGTGGGCGTAAATGCGTTCTCTCATTTCCGGCTCGGTATCGAGAAGCAAGTGATCCTCGCGGCACAGTATGTTCGCGTCGGCCAACACGCGGCCCTGCGCATTCAAAAAAAATACATAGCAGCCGGCGCCAGGCGTGAGCTGCTGGATATGATTGGTTGTGAGAGCGTGCAGCAGACGAGCCCGGTCGTCGCCATTCACGCGGATCTTTCCGCGGGCGGAAAGTTCGATCCACGCGGCGGATTCACGCAATGTTTCGTAACCGTTCATTTCGTCGAGGTCCATGGAAAGGGTGGCGAGTTCAACACAGCAACTAGGCTCCCGCTCCCGCATACCGCACCAAAATGTGCTTCAGATTCATCGAGAATGCGGAGCGCGGAAGGACTGTATCACCTAAATTATGCACGGCAACTGCGGCATGGCGGGAGCAATAAAGTTGGTGGGGCGCTGGGAAGGCAAGCGGGCTTGAGTTAAAACTGAGGGAAGCGAGTTTTGAGCTGGCTTGGAAGCCGGCTGAAGGAGCAACCCAAA
>JANXXI010000179.1 GCA_025350695.1 Acidobacteriota bacterium | reverse complement strand
TCCAACAATGCTTTCACAGGGAGTAGCGTCACCGATCTGCGTTCCTTCTTCTCGAACAAAACTGTTTACTGTGGCGCCGGTCTCACTTGCACGGAGAATCAACTAACCGGAGAACTAACGGTTGCCGCGAACACGGCGAATTCCTTATTGACGAAAAGCACCTTTCAGGCCGGGCAACCGGTACGTTGCGCATCAAGCGCCGCATCAAGCGCACACACCTGCTCACTGGCGCCTATCCTGTCTCCTGGGTATTCAACCGGCATGGTCATCGAGTTCACGCCTACCGCAACCGCCGTCTCCGGAGCCGCCACTTTGGCTATTGATGGATTCGCCGCTAAAGCAATCAAGAAAGCGGATGGGCTCACGGATCCTGGCCCAGACGAAATTGCCATCGGCCAGCAAGTCGCCCTTCGCTATGATGGATCGGCATTCCGGATGCCGGCTGGGAATAAGCGTAAATCATTGTCTTGTATGAAGGGTGATCCAGCGGGTCCGGCGTTATCGGCGGGTGTCCTGTGCCTGATCGTTTCCCCCACCGCTTGCACTATTTCAAGTTGGGATATGTTGGTCGATGCCGGAACAGCGACGGTGCAAACATGGAAGATCGCCACTGGAACGGCTATCCCTACAGCCTCGAATACGATTAGCGTATCAGGCGTGCCGATCACATCCGGTACGGCCATTCATAGCACGGCGTTGAACGATTTCACTACAACCTCCCTCGCCGCCAATGACATTCTCGCATTCAAGCTAGCGGCGGTTTCTACTGCGAAGTATATTTACTTTGGGGTGCAATGTGATCAATAAACTTCTCCTAACACTTGCATTTGTGAACATCGCCGCTGGAGCCTGCACTTCGATTGGGTCGAACCGTTACTATTGCCCATCGACGGGCAACGCAGTCGCCGATGGTGCGACGATTCAGGCATTCCTCAGTAATGCGACAAATTATAGTTGTGGCGCTACTCTGATTGTCTCCGCAGGGGCAATATACACAATGCCGGCCGGAAATTCACCTGGAATCACTCCGCAACCCCAAACCGGGTGCACTTCCACTTCGTGGACAAACATAACATCTGACAAAGCGGAGAACCTTCCAAGCGGTAAGTATCCATTTTCACCTTATACATCTCCGTCAAAGCTTGTCGAGATGAAGTCTTACATGGCGCGGTTTGACACGCTTTCCGCTTATCCGATTGTGGCTTTCGAGCCGTATGCCAATAACTATAAATTCACCGGGATCATGTTCACCCAGGCTGCTTCAATGCCGACTTCCGGCAGCCCGGCCATCGGGCTCACCACGCCGCGCTTTATTTCTAATAATTACCCATCTACCGGGCCAGCCGGGCTGACGTATCGTCCATCTAATATCTGGTTTGACCGCTGTCTAATGTTTCCAATCGAAGAAGAACTGTACGGTAGCGCCGTTTTGAGTAATACGGACGGGAGGGCATTCAGTCGGGGAGTAGACAATCCCATTTCTTTGGATGCGACAAATTTAATTATTCAAGATACCTACATCTATGGAATCGGCAGCTTCCGTAAGAAGGCGAACGACAATAACGCGACGGTCGCCGGGGTGACTGTAACCGCCGCTACCAATGCTAATCCAGCACAGATTACAGCAACGGGAATTGCTGCAATTATGTCGAACTTCGCACACACCCCGCGTACCCCAGCGCGGTGTAATGCTACTGATTTTGGAGCAGGGCGCTGTGTGTTGTCGCTGATAGAAGGAGCGACGGGTAGTTGGGCAGTCATCAATGGGCCGGTTGTTGTCGAATATGTTGATGCGGACCACGTAAATCTTTACAAAGTAGATCGCTTACTTATCGCTGCGGCGCCAAACGCAATTGACTCCACGGGGTTTGGGCCACTCACAGGGACTATCAAGGTCTACAACGCAAACGATGCACCACCGTTTTACGCGTGGCACCAGGACCACGGATCAGCGCGGTTAATTGGTAATTTCTTAGATGGTACCGGTATGATCGCTTTTTCTGGTGGTGAAGATCCCCCAGCTTATGACCCTGCCCAAGTTATTTCCTCAACAGGTTGTGCTGTATTAAATACCTGCCAGGTTGCGTTGTCGCATGTGCGTGGGTTGTCGGTTGGGGATTATGTCGTTCTCGACGCATCAACTCCGACCTTGATCAGCACCTATTGTAATCAAGCGCCGCCCTACGCAATCGGGCGGATTTGCGATCCAACGCGCCGAGTTGGTTCAGTTACCGCAATAGTTGGAAATACTGTAATGTTGGCCGCTCAAGGTCCGCAAGGAATTGATGTGGCTCCATACGTTTACCCGACTCCAGGAATTACAAGGTCAAGAGAAATTGACCCAGGAGTTAGAGGTTACGCAGCATGGCGTGGTGGTGAGATGCAACTGGAATTTCGACGGAATTGGCTACATAAGAATCCTGAAATGCCCGGAACAGGCAAGGGTTTTACTGAGATAAAGTGGTGTAAAAACTGCCTCCACGATGGAAACTTTATGGGGCCAGGGTATTTCGGTCAACCATTCTTTACAACCCATTCCCAGGATGGTCACTGTCCTTGGTGTACTGCAACGAATGCCGTATTTTCTAATTATTTAATCGGTGGGCCAGACGGCGCTCATGGACGCCTAACTCTCGCAGCCGGGGATCAAGTCAACTCTGCAAAGCAGGGCAGCAATGTTCGTTTTGAAAATCTTCTCGCGCCTAATGTGACTCACCCTGGAGATGGCGTCTATTCGCTAAAGCTGTTCGCGATGGTCGGCGTGAACAACAACAGCGGGTACTCACATTTCACGATGCCCGTATATACGCACCCGACAGATTACAACATCGGGGGGACTGGGGACTGCGCCTACTTGCCTAATACTGGTTATATGGGGAATGCTACTGATTCATTCATCCGGGACAGCGTGTTCGGCTCTAACGGTGGATTTAATAGTCAGCCGAACGCCTCGCCATTCCCGGATTGCTTCCCAGGGTCTAGCGCGGCAAACAACACGAAGATCCATCACAATGTGGTCATCGACTACAACACCGTGGGTTATGGAAGTTCCGCGTGGCCGGGAGTTGGAAATGTCATCAAGCCGGACAATTCCTTTTTTGTCGGTACTTGTTCTTATGCAACATGGGACCAATGCGAAATCAGCGCGGCAAGTGGCCTTAAGGGAACCGCTAGCGACGGGAAAGATCCCGGGGCTGATGTTCCAGAGATAAAGGACCACTTGAACGGCTGGAGCGAGGATGCGGGATTGCAAACCTTTTCCCTTGCTCTGCCCGGCACCGTCAATAATCCGGCGGCATTTTTAGTGGGAAGTACACGCATGGCTCTGAAGTTTGCCTTGCTTGGAGGTGGCATCGCATCATGCGCCTTCGAACTTTACACAGACCCGGCTAGGATAAGCCTGCACTCCGATACCGCGGGGCAGGGCAAGAAGTCTTGCTCCCGATCGGGTAATATTTATGCAGAGG
>JANXXI010000170.1 GCA_025350695.1 Acidobacteriota bacterium | reverse complement strand
ATCACGGCATCACCTATAACGTATACGAGGACCCCAAAACTACGGAT
The DNA here is from genome assembly GCA_025350695.1 of Acidobacteriota bacterium. GTDB lineage: Bacteria > Acidobacteriota > Terriglobia > Bryobacterales > Bryobacteraceae > JANXSF01. The sequence continues at coordinate 10,969 of JANXXI010000170.1, read as the reverse complement.
CGCCCTTGGCCGGCACGGCGCTTGCGTCCGACGCGTTCTTCCCGTTTCCCGATGGCATTGAAGAGGCGGCGAAGCACGGGATTACGGCGGTGATTCAGCCTGGCGGGTCGGTGAAGGATGCCGAAGCGATTGAGGCGGCGGATCGTTTGGGATTGGCAATGGTGTTTACCGGCGTGCGGCACTTCCGGCACTAGATTCGGTGATCTGGCGACCTTAGCACCCTAGACTAGAACCCCCAAGTACCTTTAGCCCAACCGCAAACCTGTTCACTATGTAAAAATGTTTGGATGAGGGCCGAAAGCCAACTCGACGCTGCATGGCAATACAAGGCGAAAAGCGGTTTCTACGACGAACTGCTTACGTCTGAAGGCCAGCCGCGTCCGCATTGGAAAATGCTGCTCGAAACCCTCGATTCGATCGGGCCTACCGATCTCGAGCGACGCTGGCAAGAAGGCCGCCGTATCATACACGATCACGGCATCACCTATAACGTATACGAGGACCCCAAAACTACGGATCGCCCTTGGCCGCTCGACGCCATTCCGCTTGCCGTCGGTGGTGACGATTGGGCTTATATCGAGAAAGCAATCGTGCAACGCGCGACGCTGCTCAACCAAATTCTGGCCGACCTTTATGGTCCGCAGGAACTATTGCGCAAGCGTCTGCTGCCGCCCGAACTTGTGTTTCGCAACCCAGCATTTCTGCGCGCCTGTCATGGCGTGAAACCGCCGCGCGGAATTCACTTACACATATACTCGGCCGACATTGCCCGTTCCGCTGATGGCGGCTGGTGGATTCTCGGCGACCGCACGCAAGCGCCTTCGGGCGCAGGGTATGCGTTGGAAAATCGACTGGTGACTTCGCGCGTGCTTCCCGACGTGTTTCGCTCCGCCAACGTGCGGCGGCTGGCCGAGTTCTTCAAGACGTATCGGGACACGATGCGTTCCCTTGCGCCGGCCCACCGTGAAAATCCTCGGATCGTGCTGCTTACTCCGGGTCCTTTTAACGAGACCTATTTCGAGCAGGCTTTCCTTGCTCGCTACTTGGGCTTCACACTGGTTGAAGGCGCCGACCTGACGGTACGGGAAGATCGCGTATTCCTTAAAACCCTGGGCGGCTTGCTGCCGGTTGACGTCATAGTGCGCCGCCAGGATGACAGTTTTTGTGATCCGCTGGAATTGCGAGGCGACTCGATGCTGGGGGTCCCGGGTCTAGTGCAGGCGGCTCGTTCCGGGAATGTAGCCATCGCGAATGCGCTGGGCTCAGGTCTTGTGGAATCGGCTGCGCCGTCAGGTTTCCTGCCTGGCCTTTGCCGCCACCTGCTGGGCGAGAAGATGCTGATGCCTTCGGTTGCGGCATGGTGGTGCGGGCAGACTGGGCCACAACGTTTCGTTGAACAAAATTTGGCGAACCTTGTCATTAAGCCGGTGTTTCCGTCGTTCGGCAAACAGCCCATATTTGGAGCCAAGCTTAGCGCAAAGCAGCGTGCCACATTCCTTGAAAAGCTGCGCGCCGAACCAAGCCTGTATGTGGCGCAGGAACAGATGGCGCTGTCCACGGCCCCTGTTTGGGATAACGGCAAGTTGACTCCGCGGCACATGGTTCTGCGCGTTTTCGCGGTGGCCACTGGCGATACTTATACCGTTATGCCGGGCGGGTTGACGCGCGTTTCCTCTTCACTCGACAGCCTGAATGTTTCGATGCAAGGCGGAGGGGGAAGCAAGGATACGTGGGTCTTCGGTAAAGGACCCGAACCCCAAATCACGCTGCTACGCCAAGCCTCTTCGAGCGTAGAGGTCAGCCGCGCCACGTTCGATTTGCCCAGTCGCGTGGCCGATAATTTGTTTTGGCTTGGCCGCTATTCAGAGCGCATTGAACCCGCTGTGCGGTCGGCCCGCGCCGTGATGCGGCGCATTTCACAGGAAGCGGATCCGTCGAATTCGGCTGGCCTGGACGCTTGTTTCCGAGTGCTGGCGGCGCTTGAATATATCCCGGCGCCCGCCGGCGAAAAGTATAGTCCAACCGAACACGAAAGCGCCGTGCTGGACATGATTTACGACTCCGAAGCGCGTGGCAGCCTTGGTTGGAATATCCACCAAGTGCGGCGCGTGGCTTGGCTTCTCCGTGACCGTATTTCAGCGGATGCCTGGCGCATCTTGAACCGTCTGGACCAACAATTTTCGGCGGATCCCCCGCCGCAAGCTTTGCGCGCCAGCCGTGCGCTCGAGCTGATTGATCAGGTGATCCAGATTCTTTCCGCATTTTCCGGCTTGGTAATGGACGGCATGACGCGTGGCTACGGTTGGCGTTTTCTGGAGATCGGACGCCGCTTGGAAAAAGCGGTGCGGATGGTGGACATGCTGCACGCCGTCATCGGAGCTGAGGCGACCGCAGGACAACTGGAAGCGCTGCTTGAGATGGCCGACAGCTCCATCACTTATCGTTCCCGCTACCTGACATCGATGCAAGCCAACCTGGTGGTGGACCTTCTTTTGGTGGATGAGGCTAACCCTCGTTCGGTGGCGTTTCAGTTTGCGAGATTGAACGAGCACATTGCCGAGTTGCCAGAAAGCCAATCGCTAACTCGCCGTCCCGCCGAGGCTCGTTTGGCTCTGAGCTTATTGACGACGGTGCAATTGACGGACGTGGACGAGTTGGTGAAACCGGACGCCGATGGACGCTTGACCGCCCTTGAGACGATGCTAACCCGCCTGGCCCGCGACATCAAGTTACTATCGGAAAAATTAAATGGGAGTTACTTTACGCATGCAGTCGCCAGCCGCCGCTTGTAATTTCAAACAAGATTGTAGCTTTACACTTCCGGGATATTGGAACCCGCTCCCTTCGGGTCACGGCTCGCCAGCTTTCGTGGGGGCGAAGCGCTGATGTTCTATCGAGCATCCCACAGCACCACTTACATGTACAGCCAGCCGGTATCGATCTGTCATACAGAGGTTCATTTGGAACCGCGCAAACACTGGCGGCAAACGCTGCTTGAGCACTCGATCGAAATATTGCCTGAGCCTGACTTCCAGGTAAATCGCAAGGATTACTTCGGTAATGAAGTAACCTACTTCGCCATCCACGCTCCACATACGGCGCTTACAATCACCTCGCGTTGCCTGGTGAATCTGCCTATTTCGGAACTACCGCATCCGTCATTAACGCCGCCATGGGAGACAGTTAAGGCCCAGGCACTCGAAGCTGACGACGAAACATCGTTTGAATCGAATCAATTTATTTACGAATCCCCGCTTGTAACGATTGGGGCCGGATTCGCCAATTACGGCGCAGTATCGTTTCAACCCGGGCGGCCAATGCTTGAGGCTGCGCTCGATCTGCAACACCGCATTTTCACAGAGTTCAAGTACGACCAGCGCGCCACCACAGTGACAACGCCTGTTGAGGAAGTTCTACGGACTAAACACGGTGTGTGCCAGGATTTCGCCCACTTCATGATCGCCTGCTTGCGGTCGCTGGGACTTCCGGCGCGTTACGTCAGCGGCTACCTACGTAGCGGAAAAGATTCGATCGGCTCGGAGGCTTCCCATGCTTGGGTATCGACCTATTGTCCCGGATTCGGATGGCTCGATTTCGACCCCACCAACAACGTGATGCCCAACGACGCACATTTGACAATCGCCTGGGGCCGCGACTATTCCGATGTGACGCCGGTGAGAGGTGTCGCACTGGGGGGCGGCGAACAGATCATTGATGTCTCGGTGAAAGTCGTGCCTGAATAAGAAAAACGGAGAGCCCGAAGGCCCTCCGATTCGCCGAGTCTTGAAGTTGCGCTAGTTCGTCCCGCCGGGAGGGCAGAGTTTTGCAAACCCACTAAATGTTCCGTTGCTGGAATATTTTCCACCCGCCCCAGCATAGGGACCGCCCAAAAACCAGGAGAAGAAGCCCTGTTCTTGGATACTATAAGTTACTCCGTTGGGCATGGTTACCCCGGGTACAAGAGTTCCCGAGAGGGGGTCGCCCGTTTCCAGGATATTCTGGCAGCCGCCGACTTGGCCGATTCTTCCCCAAGCTGGCACCACATTAGCCAAATGTGGATCATCAATCCATTCCAGAATCTCGTGAGACAGAATGGAAATATCTTTCACGCCGGAGAAAGGGTATCCTCGGTCATAGCCCGATATTGCATAGGTTTGACCTGGCAGAGCGTTGTTGCCAGAGCCATTATGGTAACCCAAAATGCAGCAGTTACCGCCGCTCTGCGTCATTACAACGCCATAGAGAATGAACAAGGGAAATTGGGTGGCATTCAAACCCAGATTCGCAATGATGTTATTCAACTGTGCGTCCAGGTAGTCTATGTCGACCATGCCCAAACTGGGAGGATTGTCCTGTGGTGGAAGGTTCGAGCTGCACCCGTATCCAATGGCTGCCGTACCGCCGTACGGGCCGCCGTTGACGAGCGAGACTGTCTGTTTCGGCGCAACTGTAATAGGTAGACCCAGATGATAGGCCGGGGCAGCCGTGCTGACCGATGGCCAAAAAGACGCACGTTGGAAAGCATCAGGGAATGTAACATTCCCCATGTTGACCCCGTTAATCACAGCGTTGTAGGGCTGGAAGATAGGCGACTGCTGGGTCAGCGACATCGCTGTATTTCCTGATCCTAAGCAACCGGCGTCAGGCGAGGTTGGGTCGAAATTCCGGATATCTCCCGTGAACTCCACTCGCAGGGGGATCAACACGACCGGAACGTTTGTGGTGCGCGCTCCACGATTGAAGGGATTCCCGCCGACAATGCTCCCACTGTAAGTGTTGCCATCGCGAGGCGAAACCATGGAGTATTTCCAAACGGGTAAATTCGCGGTAGGGGTCGTGGCTAATTGAGGAACCATCGCCAGATTGGGAAGTGGGTGCTTCACCCTCAAGTCCGGCATGATTCTTAACGTACTTGGATCGACTACTCTTTCCTGGGCTTCCATGAAGACGCAAGAGAGCAGCGCGGGGCCAATAAGAAGTCTAGTGAGTTTCAGATACATCCGTTCGTTCTCCATTGATGGTTTATGATTTTTTGTTTTGCGCGGGCGAGGGCCAGGGCAGCCAAGCCGCCTAAAGCGAGCAGCATGGTGGCTGGTTCAGGCGTGGGGCTGGAAGTGGAACTGAAGATGGTTGCTGTGCCGATTGCGAAGTCAGTGGCATCACAAGCGCCGCCAGTAGAATTGCAACTGGTCATGCTGAATTCAAGGCCAGTAACTTGCAGGGTCGACGCCAGCACGCCAAGGAAGATCGGACTGCCCTGGGCATCGCTGGTCACGGTATTTGATCCAAGGAGGGTACTCCCGTTAAAAGCCTTCAACCGCCCGGTGAATTGGAGATCGCCCGCAGATTGAATATAGGCTCCGCCGCCGAATTGCGGCAGGAATGTCAGCGTTAAGGGGCCGGAGCCTATACCTGCGGCACTCTCCGTCCACAGCAAGGACTCGTTTAAGGAGAACCCGGCGGCCTGCGGCCAAAAACAGCTGGAGCCGAGGACTTCGCACGTGGTTCCGCCACTAACATTGGCAAAAAAACCATGTACCGCCAGCGAATTCACGCTGGTGGCGTTAAAAGATTGATTCAGTGGAGTGCTTAAACCCAATTGAACCCATAAGACCGTGTCGGCCCCGGAGGCCGGGGTCAATGGTGCACTAATAAATTGAATACTCGAAAATGCTGGCGCGATCATCACGCATACCAACAGCGCTGTGTTTAGAACTTTTCTCATTTTTCCCCTTAATAACCAGTAGAGTTAAACCAAATTGAGGACCCGTCAGCCGTCCTAGTTGCCTAGAGTTGGCTAGAATAATCTTTTCGTCAACGCGCGCCCATTCTTGAACGGGGGAATCTACCTAGCTCCGTAGGAAGGCGATGGCGCAGGTAGTAGCGAGAAACCCCGAGTAGCGATAGGTAAAACCACTTAGACACTTATCGTCCCGGGGATAATAGAATAGAAGTTAAGTTTTCACTATGGCAAAACGCTCCAAGGCCGGTTATATGATTTCGGCCATTGCGGAACAATACGAAGTTCACCCGCAGACTCTTCGCATGTACGAGCGCGAAGGGTTGCTGAAGCCGTCGCGTAGCGAAGGCAACACGCGGCTTTATACTGACGAAGATGTTGAACGCCTGGAAGTTATCCTTAAGCTGACGCGCGAACTTGGCGTCAACTTGGCGGGCGTTGAAATCATCCTCAATATGCGCGAGAAGATGGAAGCCATGCAGCGGCAGATTGAAGAGTTCGTTAAGAGCCTGAACAGCGAACTGGTCAACCGCACGCCAGGCGAGGCTCCGGTGCAAACGAATTCCCTTGTGCCGGTGATTCGCGCACTGACCATCGTATCGAGTACGCCCCCGAAGGCGGCACGCAAGAAATAATGGACGAGCAACTCGACCTGGGTTTCGGCTTCGGTCCAGCCGAACCGGCGATCGATTGGCCTCGCCTGCTTGAATCGGGAGTTACTGCGTGGAATGCGTTTCGTTCCGGCAATCCCAGCGCCGTGCCGGATCTGCAGTATTTCCGGCTGAGTGACCCTTCGGCATTGTTTCATTGGTTTCAACTGGCGAGCGATGATGATGCGCCGCAAGAGAAGCCGGCGCTGGAATTGGCGCGTCTCAATTTCGCCGCGGCGAATCTTTATCGCAGCTACTTTCGAGCGGTCGCCTTCGATCTCGCTGACTTCCGCGGGGCCGACGCGCGCGAGGCGAACCTGAGTTCCTCTAGTTTTCATAGCGCCATGTTTGAACGTTGCGACTTGCGCGGAGCCCAACTGGCTGGGGCCGACGTGAGTGGCGCCGACTTTTCACAAGCCGAAGTGGCCCGCGCCCGGTTCCGCCGGGCCAACATGTTGGGGACTAATCTACGCGGCCGTAATCTGGGGGAATGTTTGTTTTCCGAAGCTTGCTTGAGTGGCGCGGATCTTCAGCGGGCCCGTTTGGTAAAGGCGATTTGCATCGGGACGGATATGACCTATGCAGATATGCGCGAATCGGAATTGAGTGAGGCCGATCTGACGGGCGCGGATTTGTCGCACGCCGATCTGCGCGGCGCGAACCTTTCCGGCGCGATCAATTTTCACGAGCGCTTCTTCGCTACTATCCAGTGGGATGAACACACGAAGCTGCCGATTCAGGTGGCGGAAAAACCAGGTAAGCCTGGAACGGAAGAACAACGTCAGCTAATTCGAGACCTAACCCGCGAGCACAACGGGAATGTGGAACTGATCGCGGCCGAATTTGCGCAGGCTGTGGCGCGTGCTGATGTTGACCATGGGACGCTGCGGCAAAGCGAGGATGCGAGGCCAATGGCGCGGCTTATCTACCGGCATGGGATGGAGCAGGGTTGGTTGAAGCCTTGGGCCGGACAACGGTAGTTTAGTAGGGAAGTTTCGAACGTTCCTATTCGATAGAATGTTTATCATGAGAATTCTTCGCCCTCTCGCCTTGCTTTGCGCCGCATCTGCCTGGGGCGCGGATTCCCCTGCGGAATTCTTTGAGCTGAAAGTTCGTCCGGTCCTGGCAAAGAATTGCTTCTCCTGCCACACACAATCGAAGATGGGTGGGCTTGAGATGGCTTCGCGTGAATCGCTGCTGAAGGGCGGCAAATCGGGGGCGGCAATTGTTTCGGGCAAGCCTGAAGAAAGTCTCCTGATAAAAGCTGTCAGCTTTGAGCATGAGCGCCTGAAGATGCCGCCGAATGGCGCAAAGCTGGCGGATGGGGAAATTGCTTCGTTGCGGGAATGGATCAAGAATGGGGCGGTCTGGCCGGATGCGCCTAGCGCGGCGAAGTCAAAGGAGTATGTGTTGCGGCCGGAGCAAAAGGCTTACTGGGCTTTTCAGCCAGTGAAGATGCCGCAGCCACCGGTGGTGAAAAAAGTGGCGTGGCCGAAGACTCCTGTAGACCGTTTTATTCTGGCGAAGCTTGAGCAGAACGGCATTACCGCTAACGCGCCGGCGTCGCCTACAGCGCTGTTGCGACGGGTCACTTACGATTTGACCGGTTTGCCGCCTACCCCGCAGGAGACCGACGCGTTTCTCGCTGATCCGTCGGCCGATGCTTATCGTAAAGTGGTGGACCGGCTGCTGGCCTCCAAGCGCTACGGCGAACGTTGGGGCCGCTTTTGGTTGGATATCGCCCGTTATTCCGATGACAAATTGAACTCCACGATGGAAGAGCCGGCGCCAAACGCGTTCCGCTATCGCGATTGGGTGGTGGATTCGTTCAATGCAGACATGCCTTACGACACTTTCGTCAAGGCGCAACTGGCGGCCGATCATATGAACGATCCGAAGCTGCTGCCCGCCTTAGGTATGTACGGACTAAGTCCGGAATTTCAGGATGACCGCGTGGATGTTACTACGCGCGGCTTCCTTGCACTTACCGTTGCTTGCGCGCAGTGCCACGATCATAAGTTCGATCCGATTCCGACGAAAGACTATTACTCTCTGCTGGGTATTTTCAATAACTCGCAGTATAAAGAATATCCGCTGGCGGCGAAGGATGTGGTCTCGACATACGAAGTCAAGAAGAAGCGCGCTGATGATGAGGAGAAATCCATGAAGGACTTCCTGCAGCGGCAAGGCGATGAACTGGCGTTTGTGTTGGCGCATCGTACGAAGGACTATTTGTTGGCGGCGTTTGGACGTGGTCCGAAGGATGGCCTGGACCCGACGGGCCTGGATAGCGAAACCTTGGAGCGTTGGCGGAAGTATGTGAAGCGCAAAGAGCATGACCATCCTTATCTAGCCAAGATGGTTGCCGCAAAAGACGGCGACGGCTTAGAGAAGCTGGCCCAGGAGTTTGAATCTCTTGCGTTGACCGTCAATCGAGAAAAGAAAGAGATTGATGAGAAGAACAACATTACGCTGGGCGGGTCGCAGAAGCGTGGCGATCTGAGTCAGGCAAATTTGGCTTCGCTCGAACGGGACAAGTATTTCCTTTGGCGCGATTTGTATGGCGCTGGTGGCGTGATGTTTTATGGCGATAAGAAGATTGACCGTTTCCTTTCCGGCGAATGGAAACGGCATTTGGACATGATGCGCACGAACCTGGAAACGGACAAGAAAGCGGTGCCGGAAAAGTTTCCGTTTCTGCATGCGTTGGCTGACAAGGAAAAGCTGAACAAACAGAAGATCCACGTGCGCGGCAACGCGGGCACGCTGGGCGATGAGGCGCCGGCCGGATTCCTGACGGTTCTATGTGATGACAACCAGCCCAAGCCGTTTTCTAAAGGTAGTGGAAGGTTTGAACTAGCGGAATCGATCGCCAGCAAGCAGAATCCGTTAACCGCGCGGGTGATGGTTAATCGTCTATGGCAGTGGCATTTTGGCGATGGCATTGTGCGAACGACGAGTAACTTCGGCGTGCTGGGGGAAAAGCCGTCGCATCCAGAATTGTTGGATTACCTGGCGATGAAGTTTATGGAAAGCGGCTGGTCGATGAAGGCGATTCATCGAGAGATCCTGCTTTCGGCTGTCTATCAGCAGGGCAATGCGGATAACGCGGCGTTTGCGGTCAAGGACCCGGATAATCGGTTGCTGTGGAAATTTAACCGTAAGCGATTGGATGCCGAGGCTCTGCGCGATTCCATGCTTTATGTAGCGGGCACGCTCGACGAGGCTCCGGCGGGCCAGGCCAAGCCGATCGACGAGGCCAACCACAAGCGAACTTTGTACGGCTACATCAGCCGCAAGAAGCTGGACAATTTGCTGACGCTGTTTGATTTTCCGAACCCGAACCAAACCAGTGAGCAACGGGTGGCGACCAACGTTCCACTGCAGCGGCTGTTTTTGTTGAACAGCCCAATCATGTTGAACGTGGTTAAGGAAATGGTGAAACGCTTGGAGGCTACGCCGGAACATCGCCGCATTGAGGAAACCTACCGGTTGCTGTTCAGCCGAGCCCCAAAGCCGGCTGAAAGGCAGTTGGGCGATAGTTACGTGGCCCGAGGCGCGGACGCATGGCCAGAGTATCTGCAAGTGTTACTAAGTTCGAATGAGTTTTTGTACGTGAATTAGTGGAAGGTGAAGAAATGCTGAAAACCCGCAGAGAGATGTTACAAACGATGAGCGCCGGCTTCGGAGCTGTAGGGATGGCTGATGTCCTCTCTGGCGCTACGACCCACTTTCCACCCAAAGCAAAGCACTTCATCTTTCTGTTCCTGAATGGCGGCCCTTCGCAGGTTGACACTTTCGACCCCAAGCCGATGCTTCAGAAGATGCACGGCAAGCCTAGTCCTTCGGGGAACTTGAAGACAGAACGTAAGACAGGCACGCTGCTGGGCAGTCCCTTCAAGTTTCAGAAGTATGGGAAGAGCGGCATTGAGGTATCGGAAATTTTCGCGAAGACGGGAGCTTGCATCGACGAGTTCGCGGTGATTCGTAGCATGCACGTGGAGCGTCCTAACCATGAACCGTCGTTGTTCACCTGGAACTGCGGCGTGCCGCTGCCTGGGCGGCCGTCGTTCGGTTCCTGGCTAAGTTACGGGTTGGGTTCGATGAATAAGAACCTGCCAGGTTTTGTGGTAATGTGCCCTGGCATTCCCACGGTGGGCCCGCAGTTATGGACGTCGGCGTTTCTGCCCGCGGCGCACCAGGGTGTGCACATTAAGAACGACGAAAAGACCGACCAATTGATTCCCTACATCGCCCCGCAACGGAGCGCCGAAACACAGCGCCGGCAAATCGACTTACTCGCCAAGTTAAACCACATGCGGCCGGACGATCCCGAAATCAACAACAGCATCGAGTCAATGGAAGTGGCCTACCGTATGCAGTCGGAGGCTCCGCAGGTGTTCGATCTGGCGAAGGAAACCGAGGCGACGCGCGCCAAGTACGGGAACACGAATTTTGGCCGTGGCTGCCTGATGGCTCGTCGCATGATTGAAAAGGGCGTCCGCACGGTGCAGATTTATTTCGGCAATTTCCAGCCTTGGGATAATCATGACGATATCATGCGCCATAAGGTGTTGGC
>JANXXI010000164.1 GCA_025350695.1 Acidobacteriota bacterium | reverse complement strand
GCCAACAGAAGAAAGCCGCTTGGAACGCGAAGCTTGGCTACCGCGTCGGCGTAGGGTTTGGGGAATAGGTAGTCAGGCATCGTTTCAATTCATCCACAACCATGCGCGGCGTAATGGAACGCATGGCCGTATTCTCTTTCTCCCCACGTTTGTAAGTAGTTTCGGCGTCTGGCGTGCGGAGCACGGAAATCGTTCCGCCGTAGGGGCCATTCCGCGACGGATCAGTGGGCCCGAAGATCGCCACCCCGGGCTTGCCAATCGCCGCCGCCATGTGTACCGGTCCGCTATCAAGGCCAACCACAGCCACTGCGCGGCGCGTCGCGTGAATCAAACCTGGAAGTCCTGAACAATGCGCGTGAACCGAACCCATTGCTCGCAGCTGATCTTCCGCACCAGGAGGTCCGTTTAGCACCAGCGTCAATCCCATTTCATCTTTCAACAAATCACCAAGCTCTCCATAATAACTGGCGGGCCACTGCTTTGCGCCCCACCCTGCTTGCGGACAACTCAGCACAAAGGGCTCAGGTGGAAGAGGGCCTTCAGCGCGTCCCTCAGGCAAGTAGAATTTCGGCTTCGTCGTTCGCCCGCCGGCAACAGCGGCCAACTCAAGGTGCTTGTCCACCATGTGAACCGACTTAGGCGCATGGGCCTCCGTGTAGAACAGCCCCGCCAGTGGCTCGCGCAAATGATCGCGCGTGTAACCCATCCGTTTCCCTGCCCCGGACCCGAAAGCAATCAAGGCCGACTTCAACAATCCCTGGAAATCAACCGCCAAGTCGAACGACGCCGCCCTCAGTCTTCCAATCGAAGCGGCCACGGTTCTAAAGGATGTCCGATCCAACGTCACAACCTGATTGACGATCGGGCAGCCCTCCAAAATCGGTAGCCATTTCTTCTCCACCACCCAAGTGATTTCTGATGCGGGCAAACCTTGACGAAGGCTGGCCACAGCAGGCATGGTATGAAAAATATCACCCATCGCCCCAAGCCGAATCACAAGTATTCTGAGCGAATCAGACATTGTTCCGTTTGCGAACATGGCCGGCCAACGTTTGATAGCGAGCCTCATCACTCTTGCGTTCATCAATCAAGCGCGCGCCCACCTGTTCACGAGTGGCATCATCCGTCAAAACTGCAACACGCTCCACCACGCCGAAGGAAGCCACCAGTTCAGCACGAGCGCGATCACTCAGCAAGGCGTTCGCTTTGGGCTCCACCAACACAAGCAGCTTGCTCGCGCCGGCCAACTCCTTCAGCCGCATGGCGTGCGGAGCCCACATCGGATCAAAATATCCGGCAACAACTGGAAGCTCGGGATGCGCCTGGGCGTAGGCAAGCAAATCGGCGGAAGAGACAATTTTGACACGTGTATCGAACATGAAGGCTAATCCTCTATTGTCTACGCAATTGCACTAAATCCCAAGCCTCGCCCGCCACTTCGTCAGAACTGACGGCCTTCATACAGCGATGGTCGATGGGACATTCGCGGAGCAAGCAGGGCGATGGGTATGGCGAACAATCTACCGGTTCGCGAATGATTCTGGCTAACGCGCCTGTCGGTCCGGTGGCAATATGGTCCGTCGCACCGAACACCGCTATCGTAGGCACTCCCAACGCTGAGGCGATGTGCATCGCCCCGGAATCATTGGTCAAGAACACTTCCGCCGCCGCCGCCAATTGAACAAACTCAGCCAGCGATGTGGCCCCTGCAAAGTTACTTGCCGATACGCCCGCCTGCTGAACTTGCGCAACAATCGCGGCACACAGTTCTGTTTCGTCCGACGAACCAAACACGCCTACGCCCGCCCCAAGCTGCTGCGCCAACACCACCGCCGATTGCGCAAATCGCTCCGGCAACCAACGCTTCGCCGTGCCGTAGGCCGAACCCGGCGAAATGCCAACCATGGGCTTATCCCAACCTCGCGCGTTCAGCAGCGAACGCCCCTCTGATCGAAGTCGCTGAAGACCAGGCAAACGGATCTGATCCACTTTGGGCAAAGCGGAAATAATTTGCGCCCGGCGAAGAAGCTCCAGATAGTAATACCGCTGATGAACGGGAATCTCTCCAGTTCTCGGTACCGCAATCCGATTCGTAAGTAATGCACTACGCCCGTCGCGAGCATAACCAATGCGCACAGGAATGCCTGCCATCCAAACCAGCGCCGCCGCCTCGAATGCGTTCTGCAACAATATGGCCGCGTCAAAATTGCGCCCACGCAGTTCCGCCGCCAGCGCCCGCTTCGCCCCCAACTCTTTCCAGCCCTTCGCGGTCGTGTATGGAATCAACTCATCCACCAGCTCTTTGCCATAGAGACCAGCAACCCAAGGCCGAGCCAGTGCGGCGATGTGCGCTTTCGGATAGCGCGCGCGCAACGCCTCTAGTGCAGGCACGCACATAACGGCGTCACCCACCCAGTTAGTGGCGCGCACCAGGATGCGAGAAAACTCCATGCAGTATAATTTTGAGCGTGACAGATTTCGACCGTCAACAGCTCCACGACCAAGGTTACCTTATCCTTCGTGGTTTGATCGATCCTGATTTTCTCGCCGGCCTTCGCCGGCGTACCGACGAATTAGTCGCGCTTGAAGGCTCCGATGCCGGGGCAGAGTTCAGAAAAGAGGAAGGCGCCATTCGCCTAGCCAATCTCCTCGACAAAGGTGAAGTATTCGAAAGGGTAGTTAGTCACCCGGTGATGCTTGAGCACATGCAAGCCATCCTCGGGGAAAAATTCAAATTAAGCAGCTTGAACTACCGATCCACCAATCCTTTTTCGAGAGACGCCCAGCCGCTGCATTCCGATAGTGGGGCGATTGTGGATGCCATCGGCTATTCCGTCGCGAATTCAGTTTGGTTGCTCGATGACTTCACTCCTGAAAATGGAGCCACGCGCTTTGTCCCCGGCACGCACAAACTAGGCAAGCTCCCGCAAGAAATGTTGGCCGACCCACAGGCCGCTCATCCCGCCGAGGAACTATTAATCGGCAAAGCAGGAGACGTGGCAATCATGAATGCCCACATGTGGCATGGCGGCACAGCCAATCGCACAGCAACACCTCGCCGCGCTCTGCATGGCTTCTTTACAAGATGGGACAAGCCCCAGCAGCAATATCAGAAGCGATTGCTGCGTCCAGAGACAATCGCCCACCTATCTCCCAAGCTACGCGCAATACTAGCCATCGACGACCCATTGAACGACGAACTATGCGCCAGAACGACAAGTATGACCGGCTTTTTGAAGTAGCCTAGTCCCGCGTCCACTTCAACACTTGCAGCACAAACTTATCCCTCCGGGCCTTAACCTGGTCGGCGCTCTTCACCGACCAATCGTAAAACCCCTTGCCCGTCTTTGCGCCCAAATGCCCCTGCGCCACCAGATCCTGCATCAGCTGTGGAGCCCGCCGTTCGCAGTTCAAATCCGTTGCCACGTAATCCACAATATTCTTCGCCATATCGAGCCCCACAATATCCTGATGCTCAAAAATGCCGTACATCGGCAGCCGCAATCCGAACCCGCTCCGTGCCGCAAGATCCACATCCTCCACATCGGCAATGCCTTCCTGCACAATGTGGACAGCCTCGCGCACCAGCGCCATCTGCAAACGATTGCCAAGCTGCCCGGGCGTATCACGTTTCACAATCACCGGAACCTTGCCGCAGTACGCCAGCAGCACCCGCACTTCCTCCGCCATCGCCGGGTCCGTTTTCGCGCCCCGCACAATTTCCACCAACGGCATCAAGTGCGGCGGATTCCAGAAATGAGTAGTCATCACCCGCTCCGGCCTCAAGCACTTGCTCGCAATCGCAGTGATGCTCATCCCTGAAGTATTACTCGCCAGCACTGCATCGGGCTTCGAAATCGCATCGAGTTTCGCGAACAGATCCTGCTTGAACTCCATGTTCTCCGGGGCGGATTCCACCACCAGATCCATCATTGGAATCAGGCCGTCGAAATCAGCGGACGACGTAAGCAACTGACGCGCCTTCGCTGCCCGATCCGCCTCCAGCAGCCCATTCGATTCAAGCAACTCCAACTGCGCCAGCGCCTTCTTCAAACCTTCAGCGGCGCTGTCCGCCGTCCGGCTCAGAATCGTCGCCTGCACTCCGCCATAAGCCAGCGCACCGGCAATGCCCGGCCCCATCATGCCCGTCCCGATGACGGCCGCCCGCTTAAACCGGCTCGTCAATGTTTCAACTCGATCGAAAGTGACCGATACGGCTTCGTCCCAAGATTCGTCAAAACAGGCGCGTCCTCTCCCTTATCGTGCCAAATCACTTCACCAGCCTTACGAGTCCGAATCGTCTTCTCGCCCGTTACCGAATCCTTGCGTTCATACTTACAATCATCGACGAACACAATCACTTGATCCGTAAGCCGAATGAAACGCTCACGAGGAACACCAGGATTGTAGGTCACTTCGCTCACCTTAACCTTGGCGTTTTCCAATTTGACAACCACCGGATTCGCCGGAGCCCACCCCATCAAATGCAGCGAGAGAACAGTAAACAGCGCAGTGCACAGCGCTGTGAAAATAATTATTTTTGTCATGCCTCAGCCTTTGGTGCGTATTTTTGTTGAACCAGAAAAACATAGGCGGCGATGCCCGCCAGAAGAAGAATCCAGATAGCTTTCATCGGCGCATCGTAACTGCCAGTTACGTCGATCAGGTAACCAGTCAGCACAGGCGCAACGGCCCCCGCCGCGTTCGATGCGAAATTTTGAACCCCTGCAATGCGCCCCGCCGCCGCTCCTGGAATCAGTAATTGAGTAAGCGCCCAATAGTTCGCCGTGGCAAGGCCCAGACCCGAAAGCGAAACGATTGAAATGTAGGCTGCCGTTTCCGGGGAACTGGTCATGGTCCCAAGCAATTCGGTAGAAGCCACAACCAACCCTGCAATCGTGAAGCCTTTGCGAACCCGTAATGGATCCCATCCAAAATCAA
Organism: Acidobacteriota bacterium; assembly: GCA_025350695.1. Lineage (GTDB taxonomy): Bacteria > Acidobacteriota > Terriglobia > Bryobacterales > Bryobacteraceae > JANXSF01. The sequence goes on along the minus strand of JANXXI010000164.1, from coordinate 10,162 downwards.
TCAACTTGTCCGCGGCGTAACCCGCTAAGATCGCAACCGTCGCCATTCCGGCAAAGCTGAAGAACGTGTAACTACTCATCTTTTCCAACGAAAATCCACGATGTTCTTTGAAATAAGCCGGCAACCACGTCATGCAAAAGAACACAAAATAGTTATAGGCGAACGTGCCGATAATCACGCCGTAAATTAAAGGAGTCTTCCATACCTGCCTAAACGCCATTGCAGGCTTGCCGCTGCGAACAAGCGCCGCCGCTTCCAGTTGCTTATCATCATCCCGAACCATCGTCATCCAGGGAATCAGCCAGAGCAAACTACCAGCACCCAAAATCAAAAACATCTGCTGCCAACCGTAATACTTCACAAGCAGCGTCGCCATCGGCACACCCAACGCGGGCCCGTATTTCGTCCCGGCCATATAGATGCCCACTGCCAACCCGCGCTGGCGCTCAGCCACATTGAAGCGAATCCAACGCATGCTCGCCGGAGTCACCAGCGATTCCCCAATACCCAGCAGAATCCGCAGCGTTACGATCTGCCAAGCCGCCGTTACAAAACTGGTGGCGGCGCTCATCATGCTCCAAAAAAGAAAAGCAATAGCGTATGGGAACTTCACGCCATAACGGTCCACCAGAAATCCTGCCGGAATTTGCAGCAAGGCATACGACCAAAAAAAAGAAGACGTTAACAAGCCACGTTGCGTATCGGTTAGGTTGAACTGTTTCTTGAACTCCGGCAAAGCCACGGCCACCGAAAGGTTTGCCCGGTCTATGTAGGCGATGATCATGCCCAGACTTAGCAGGCAAACGACGCTCCACCGGCGTTGTGGAGTGATATGACTATAAGCTGATGATGCTTCGTTAGTGGACAAGTAGCCAAGGTATCACAATCGCCTTTTTCGTCGCTGCCCGTCAGCCAAAAAGTGGGCGGACCCCATTGACGCCCCGCTCAGGCTCTGGAGCAATCCCGAAACTCAAGGATTCTCTTCTATCTCCACCTCTTTAGCGCTGAAGTTGCCCACAAATTGCGATATGATATGGGAACGCTCGGGGACTTCATGCACAAACCTCATTTCTTGATTATTTTTTTGCTCGTTGTTTTACTCGCTTGCTCCACTCAAACGCAAGCCCAACAAGTCAGCGCCTCCGTCTCCGGAACCGTAGCAGACAAAAGCGGCAGCGCCATCCTCGGCGCAAGTATAATCCTAACCTCGAAATCCACCGGAGCCAAGCGCGAAACCACAACCGCCGAGGATGGAAACTTCCGCTTCAACGCAATGGTTGCCGGCGCCTATTCGCTTGAGGTAAAACACGCCGGCTTCAAGAACTACCAGCGCACCGGCATCGAGCTTTTGCCCAATGAAACCCACGTCACCAACACAATCCGTTTGGACGTCGGCGACGTCTCGGAATCGATCACAGTAGCCGCCGAGGTAGCCACCGTTCAAATCGCCAGTGGCGAGCGCTCCGGCATCATCACCGCCAAGGAAATCGAAAACCTTACCGTGATGAACCGCGATTTCGCCACCCTTGTCGCCCTGCTGCCAGGAGTCGTCGATAACCAAGGCGCCGCGGAGGTCCAAGGCTTCTCCAGCGGCAGTTCGTATAACGTGGCCGGCAACCGGTCCAACGGTAACAGCATCACCATCGACGGCGGGTCCACCGAAAATACCAACGGCGGCAACGGCAACAACTTCGTCAGTATGGATGCCGTGGGGGCCGTACGCATAGTCACCAGCAATTATCAGGCGGAGTTCGGCCGCAAGCCTGCCGCAAGCATCATGGCAATCACCAAAAGCGGTTCCCAGCAGTTTCACGGCGCGGCTTATTGGTATTACCGGCACGAGTCCCTCAACGCAAACGATTTCTTCAGCAACCGGCAAGGCTTGGCAATAAGCCCCAGACGCGTTCAAACCCCAGGGTTCAACATAGGCGGACCCCTTTATATCCCAGGCAAATTCAACGCAGGCAAAAGCAAACTGTTCTTCTTCACCTCACAAGAAGTCATCCGCGAAAAACGGCCGCAGCCAATTCGTAATTTGACAGTACCCACAGACCGGGAACGCGCCGGCGATTTCAGCCAAACCTTCGTCACCAACGGCGTGTACCCAAATGTGCGTCTCACTGTTGTGAATGATCCGGACAACAACAAGGCTCCCTTCCCCGGCAATATCATTCCGTCAAGCCGTATCAACCCCAGTGGACAAAATTACCTGAAGCTACTACCCAGGCCGAACGGCGTCAATCAGGATATCGCCAAACTTGCGTACAACTATCAAGTAGCCGAAAGCCTTGATATTCCGAAAATCGCCAACACCACGAAGCTCGATTATGTGATAAACGCCAAGACATCCCTCTGGGTGAAGTACAATTTTTGGATCGAAGATCAAAAAGGTTGGGCCGTATCAGCCGGCAATTCGAATTGGGGCTGGCTTCCGGCGCACTATGTCTCAAAGACCCACGCGCCGGTCATCTCCTTGACTCGCATCATTTCGCCATCCACGGTTTTTGAATTCTCCGGCCGCCTCACTCGCTGGACGGAAGATGGCCAGCCTCTCAATGAATCCGATTTGACAAGGCTCAGCCGCAAAGGTTCAGGCGTGAATATCGCTCAATTCAATCCCGCCGGTAACCCTTACGGACTCGTCCCAAACGCAACTTTCGGCGGCGTATCCAGTCCTGCTAATACCAGCCTCAATGCGCGATTCCCTTTGCGCGGCGCGGAATCTCCTATTTTTTCCGACGCCATTTTAACGCAGACCAAAGGCCACCACGTAATGAAGTACGGCTTCTACTACGAACGATGGCGCGCGGTGAAGGGCGAGTCCGGCAATTGGAACGGAACTCTTGACTTCACAGTGGACACGGCCAACCCCGGCGACGCCAATCAACCCTATGCCAACGCACTCCTGGGCAATTTCAAAAGCTACGTGGAGTCGAACAATCGCCCTCCGCTCTACGAGACCACTACTTCTTACGAATGGTTCGCGCAAGACAACTGGAAAGTCACCCGGCGCCTCACGCTCGACCTTGGAGTGCGCTTCGGCTGGTCCACGCCATTCTATAGCTCGCGCAGGCAGGAGGCAGGCTTTGTCCAAAGCCGATGGGACCCCAAGAACCTGATCCAACTGTTGACACCCGTGCGTATCAACAACGTTAGAAAAGCGCAAAACCCCATCACCGGCGAAATACTACCAACGACACTCATCGGCGCCATTACGCCAGGCAAGGGCGATCCATTCAACGGCACAGTCAACCTACTAACCGACCTTACCTATCCCCACGGCCTTCGAGAAAACAGCGGCATCAAAGCAGCTCCCCGCTTCGGCTTCGCCTACGACCCATTCGGCAAAGGCAAAACCGCTATCCGCGGAGGTTTCGGTCTGTTCTACGAAATCCACGAGAAAGACGTGTGGGGCTATGCGCTGCACTTAAACCCGCCAAACCAGTTGAACCCACAAATTTTCTATGGCGACTTGAACACGTTCACCAACACCCAAGGCTACTTGTTCCCGTCCAATACTTCGGGCCTTGATCCGAACCGAACACTAGGCCGCACCATGAGCTACAGCTTCGGGGTCCAACAAAGCATACCCAGCAATGTTATTCTGGACGTCGCTTACGTGGGCACTTTGGGACGGCATCTATTAGAGCGCAAAAACATCAATTCAATCCCTGCGGGCACAACCCTTCTGCCTTCCGCACAGGATCCCAGCAACCCTGGCAACGTCTTAGCGACTCAGTATCTCCGACCCTATTTGGGATATGGCGACATCCAACTTTACAGTTACGACAGTAACTCCAGCTACCACTCCTTGCAAACCACCTTGAACCGCCGTTTCAGCAAAGGTATCTCGGGCGGCCTGGCCTGGACGTGGTCAAAAGCGATGGATTACACTGATACCGACACCACGAACCTTAGCTACCTTGTGAATCCCAAAGTGTGGAACTACGGCGAGGCTGGCTTTGATCGTACGCACATCTTAAAGAGCAACTTCATTTATGAATTCCCCCGTTTCCGCTGGACACCTGCGCGCTACAAAGAACTTAAGAAGACCATCATGGATGGATGGCGCCTCTCCGGCATCACCACGCAGATGAGCGGCGCTCCAACCGGGGTCGCACTTGCACTGCAAACAGGTAACGCGAACAATTTGTCGGGTTCTCCCACGGATGCGGCCCGCCCAAACCTGATCGCAAATGCCACCATTCCAAAAGGTGAGCGGACCTTCGAACGCAACTTCAACACGGCCGCCTTCGGCTTACCCAACCCTGGCGCCTTGGGCAACGCGCCAAAGTTTTCCTTCCGTGGCCCCGGCATCAATAATTTCGATATTTCCATGTTTAAGGATTTCAAGCCAAAGGAAAAAATCGCGGCCCAGTTCCGCGCCGAGGCGTACAACATCTTTAATCACACTCAGTTCAGTTCGCTCGACACAACAGCCAGGCTCGACAATCGTATCGGGCCCACGTATGGCAATCAATTGAGCGCGACTTTCGGGCAATTCACGGCATCACGGCTCCCCCGGCGCATGCAGTTAGCCTTACGCATCACGTTCTAGAATGCGCTCGATCGGCCTGACTCTCGCGATCGCCGCAACCCTATGGGCCGCCGCGACACGCCTCAGCCGCATGGAGCAGGTCATGGGCTCGCTTCCTCAAATCGACCACAAAGCCCCGCTCGATATCCGAGTCCTGGAAGAGGAACGAACCGCAAAATGGATCCGTCGCAAGATCACTTATCTATCCGAAATAAATGACCGCGTCCCCGCTTACCTATTCCTTCCACTCGGAGTGAAAGGCAAACACCCCGCCGTGCTCTGCCTCCATCAGACCACGAAAATCGGCAAGGCTGAACCCGCTGGCTTCGGCCCTAAACCCAATCTCCACTACGCCCTCGAACTCGCCGAGCGCGGCTACGTCACCCTCGCCCCCGACTATCCAAATTTTGGCGATTACAAGCTGGACGTGTACGCCGCGGGCTATGCCAGCGCGACGATGAAGGGCATCGTCAACCACATGCGCGCCGTCGACCTGCTGCAATCGCTGCCCGAAGTCGACCCCAAGCGCATCGGCGTCGTCGGCCATTCACTCGGCGGGCACAATTCCCTGTTCGTCGCCGCCTTCGATAAGCGCATCAAAGTGGCAGTGACCAGTTGTGGTTTCAACTCATTTTTTAAATACATGAATGGCAACATCAAAGGTTGGAGCCACAACGGCTACATGCCTCGCATTGCTACTCTGTTCGATGCAAACCCAGCCAGGATGCCCTTCGATTTTCCCGACGTGCTAGCTGAGATCGCCCCGCGCGCCTTATTCATCAACGCCCCCGTCGATGATGCCAACTTCGAGGTTTCCGGCGTCTACGATTGCCTGCGCGCCGTGGAAAAACAATTCCCCAAAGGCAGGTTGGTCGCCATGCATCCCGGTGGCGGTCACGATTTCCTTCCCGAAGTCCGCGAAAAAGCCTGGGCCTTCGTGGATCACCAATTGCGGAAGTAATTCCGACTACGCAATCAGCCGCCCCACCCGTTCGCGCAGCTCCGCTGTAAGGGCATCCCGCTCTTTCAAACTCCGTCCCTCAGTCATCACCGGCGCTCCGATCCGCACCAGCACATCCCCAGAATGCATCACCTTGCTTCCGCGCGGCATAATCTCCCGCGTCCCGATCAAACCAACCGGAACCACAGGCACGGCGGCTTTGATGGCCAAGAACGAAGCGCCACCCTTGAACTCCCCGAACTCGCCATGGCTGCGGCCGCCCTCAGGAAACACAAGCACCGAAATGCCCTTCTCCCTAACAGTCCTCCCAGCCTCATTCATACTGCGCACCGCATCACGCGGATTGTCCATCGAAACAGGAATGTGGCCGGCCGTGCGCAAATGATTGCCAAGAAAAGGAATTTTGAATAGGCTGGCCTTCGGCATGAACCGGAAATTGGCCGGAATATTCGCCAACAACACGGGCGTATCCGCATAGCTCAAATGGTTCGACACAAAGATGTAGTTGCGCGATAGGTCCAACGTGTCCAGCCCCTCTACCTTGACACGAATCCCCATCCACAAACACAGCAACTTACCCCAGAACCGCGCACAGGCCATCTGCAGGCTTCCGTCACTATCAAACGGCATGCATAGTAAGCTACAGGAAGCCATGATCACCGTCGAAAGAATAATCATCGGAGCGCGATAGACAAGCGTAAGAAAACCGTCGAACATCAGAGTAATCCTTCCGATCCGTATCGCCCTTCCAGCATCTCCGCCACTCGCTTCTCCAAGACAACTGTAAATTGTTTCCGGTCGCGCCGAGTAAGATGAGCCACAGGCAAGGGGTCGCCAATCTTGATACGAACCTCGCCAGGATGAAACACCTTTCCATGCATTGGCAAAATCTCGCGGGTCCCAATTATGGCAACAGGAATAACCGGCACGCCAGACTTGATGGCCAAATACGCCGCACCGCCCTTGAACTTTCCCATCTTCCCCTGCGTGCGCCCGCCCTCAGGAAAAATCAGCAACGAAATCCCCTTATCCCTCACAATTCGTCCAGCCGCGCCTAAAGTCCGCACCGCAATCCTTGGCCGATCCAACTCCACCGGAATGTGCCCCGCCGTCCGAAGATGCCCCCCCATGAAAGGAATGTTGAACAATTCGCTCTTCGCCAAAAATCGGCAATTGATGCCCAGGTTCCCAAGCAGCGAAGGCGTGTCGGTATAGCTAAGATGATTGGCGGCGAATATGTAATTTCGTGACCGGTCAATTTTCTCCAATCCCACGAACTTCACCCGGATGCCCATCGACCAGCACAATGTCTTCGCCCAAAATCGCGCGATAGCCACCTGCTGATTTCCATCCTTATCCCACAGTGAAACGACCCTGCTGATCGACCCCAGGATAAGGGTAGAAAAGAACAGAGTCGGATGAACAAGTAAGATCGTGCGAAGGATGTCCAACATTGGTCAAATATTTTGGAGCAACTCCCTATTGTAAGAGCAGAGAGCGTGCTTCACCCACTAAATAAAGCGACCCAGTGATGAAAGTCACATCCACTCCTTCAATCGCTTCGATCGCTTCCGGCAATCGACGACGAATCAAAACATCCTTACTCGCAGTGAAATCAAGCATCGCCTCAGGCCGTAACGCGCGCGGCATGTCAGGCGCGGTCAAAATCAATTGATCGGCCAATGAGAACAACGTCGTCACAATTTCATCGATCGACTTATCCCGCATTGCTCCGAATATCAATCCCACTCGCTTACCGCTGAAAAATCGCCGGATGTAACTCGCCAACGCACGCGCTCCAGCCGGATTGTGCGCACCATCCAAAATAATCCGCGGCGAATCGCAAACCTGTTCCAGCCGGCCCGGCCATCTGACGCAACTTATACCGCTGGCGATATCGGCGTCACCAACTCCCATCTGGCGCAGCGCAAGCACAGCCGTCAAACTATTCCGCAATTGATGCTCACCAGCCAGCGGACACTCCACCGCAAGTGAGCCCAACTCATATCGGCAACCCAACTCATGCATCGCAACGTTCGACGGTCTTAGTTCAGACGTTCGTTGGATAGGACACTCAAGCTCGCGGGCGCGTCGCTCAATCACAGCCAGCGCCGCATCCTGCTGCTCGGCAATCACAACCGGCCGCGTCGCTTTCAAAATCCCAGCCTTCTCCCCCGCAATTAATTCAATGCTGGCCCCCAAAAACTGCTCGTGGTCGTAGTCAACCGGAGTGATCACCGTCAGTTCCGGCATTACTACGTTCGTCGCATCCAATCGCCCACCCAGCCCCACCTCGTAGACAGCCGCATCCACACCCGCGTCCCGAAAAATATGAAAGGCCATCAGCGTCACCATTTCAAAATAGGACGGATGAACGGCCAGAATACCCGCATCAATCAGCCTGTCCGCCGCTCGATGCACCACATCGAACGCCGCGGCGAATTCTGCACTACTCACCGGCTTACCGTCAATGCGAATCCTTTCGGTGGGCTGGTGCAGATGAGGCGAAGTGTATAGCCCCGTCCGCAGCCCCCTGGCTTTCAACCCCGAGGCGATCATTGCGCTGGTCGACCCTTTTCCGTTAGTCCCCGCCACATGGACGATACGCCCATGCCGTTGCGGATTCCCAAGCGCATCCAGTACGGTCTGCATCGGCTCCAAACCGAGCTTTGCCCCCCGCATTTCATTACCCAGAGCATAAAGAAACTCAACCGAATCGAAATAGTTCATCATCAACTTAGCCTCAGGCTCTGAAAACGATTGCGAAATTTCAGAACTTTCCGGACTCGCCACAGCTTCGTGGGCTAAGTCTAATCTATGATAACCTCGCAAGTGAGGTTTCATTTAATGAAAACATTAGTGCTCTTGCTTACAGCCTCGTTTGCCCTACTCGGTCAAACCGGCAAGACCACCCTGAAGGTGGGCGACATGGCCCCGGATTTCACCCTCAAAGGTTCCGACAGCAAAGAATACACGCTGTCGCAATTCAAAGGTAAAAATCCGGTTGTTCTGGCGTTTTTCCCGTTAGCCTTCACCGGTGGTTGAACAAAGGAAATGACAGGATACCAGTCTGGTATCTCCAAATATGAAGGGATGTCCGTTAAGGTTTTTGGCATTTCAGTGGACAGTCAGCCAACGCTGGCGCATTGGGCCAAGGAACTGGGCGCGGAATTCCCCTTGTTAAGTGATCACATGCGCGCAACCGCTATGAAATACGGTGTGTTGAATGCAAACGGATTCTGCAACCGTACAACATTCATTGTCGACTCCGACGGCAAGATAGCCGAAATTATCGAAGGCAATGCCGCCGTCGATAACGCCGGCGCCGAAGCCGCATGCAGGAGGATCACCCACAAGTAACTTCGCACAGTGCAATGAAAAGAGCCCGGCGAAGCATTAATGCTTTGCCGGGCTTTTCATTACCGACACGCTCTCTAGAACACCAATCGCAACCCCATCTGAATCCGCCTTGGAGTATTGGCCTGGCTCAGAATCTTCCCAAAGGTTGAGGAAGTCGGCGTTAGATCCGGAGCATTGAAAATAGCCCGATTGGTGCTGTTGAAAAACTCACAACGATACGTCAACGCCACCTTCTCTGTAATCCTCATCGATTTGATGATCGAAAAGTCCACTTGATTGACTCCATCCTGCCGCAGATTGCCGTAGCGTGTCGGCAAGGTTCGCCGGTTAAACGAAAGCTGCTGCGCGCTAACACGATTGAATTGCGTAATGTCAAACGCACCATCCACATTATGCGGATCCAAATTCAGCGGCCCACCCAAATAAATCACATTCCCCCAAGTAAGCGGAGTCCCTGGCTGCAAGGTGTAAATCAAATTTACGTTCCAGCCGCCCACTACCTGATTCACGATTGCATTCGTGTTTCCCAAATGCGACTTGCCCTTGCCAAACGGCAAATCGTACGACACGCTCGAAACCAAACGATACGGGCGATCTTCCGCCGCTGGCCGACGCTCAAGAAACGGATCGAGATCATTCAAGCGGCTGCGCTTTTCGATCAGCTTCGACTTTTGGAAGTTCACCAGCATAAGGAACCCGTGAGAGAAGCGTTTTTCCACGCGCGCCTCGAAAGCGTGGAAGTGGGAAGATCCATCGGTGAATTTTTGGCCCGTGACATTTGTGAATTGAGGGAAGGCCAACAGCAACTGGCTACGAGCAATGGTGGCTCCATTGAACGATGTACCGGGAAGCAGGCCCGCCAGGGGATTCGGAACATTGGCCGTAAGACGGTCAATCGTCGCTTGATCGCGGGACGGCGAAGTCGACAGATATTGAATCGGAATTCCGTTGAAGTTATGATCAACACCCAACTTCACAGCTTTGTTGCCCAAGTAGCCGATGTCCAGAAGCACGTTCGAGAACAATTGGCGTTGCACCGAAAACTGCCATCGAGTGGAGTAAGCGTAGGCTGGGTTGGGATCGTAAAACGTAATTCCCTTGCCGAGGAAAGTCGCAAGACCCAAGCTACTTCCGGTTGGAGGAAGAATGCCGCCTGGAAACGGATTGGCGAGGGAGGAAGCAGGGGTGAGGAAGCCATCGGTCGAACCTACCAGACTTGTCGACTGACTGAAACCCGGAGCGTTGTTGCCAACCACGCCATATGGGAAATAATAAATTCCCGCGCCACCGCGAATGACCGTCTT
>JANXXI010000160.1 GCA_025350695.1 Acidobacteriota bacterium | reverse complement strand
CGATAGCTTCTGCCATGGCAAAAAATCTGTATTCCCTTTCAGCAATCTAAAGATGCTGGTAACATTCGGCTATGAGATGTTCAAGCCAAAGCCGGAAAATACGGCAAAGTGGTTCGGTTATCGTGGAAACCGCGTTAACCTTCGTACCACTTATGGCGTTTGTGTTTGCGTGTTTTGATGTCTCGCTCGCCATTGCCATGCAAAATACACTGACCTTCGCCGCCAAGCAGGGTGTCAGGTACGCCATTACCAGTCAAACGCAGTCGGGAATGAATCATGACGCGTCGATCAAGTCGGTGGTGGTTGCCAACACGATGGGTATGATGCCGTATCTCTTCCCGACCACTACAGGCCACAGTACCGATCCTAATAGCTATATCAGCATTACCTATTACAATCCTTCCACTCTCGCATTGGTAGCTGGAACAGGGAGTAATCGAGGCGGGAATATATGCAAAGTAACTATCAGCGGGTTAAATTATAGCTGGATGGGTCCACTTTTGCGGGCTCCTGTCGCTTTGAATATGTCCGCAGCTTCTTCTGATGTAATGGAGGCCTCACCTAATGGCACACCGCCAACTCGTTAAATCGACCCGCAGAGGGTCCTCGCAGGGTACCGCGCTTATAGAATTCGCCATCGTAATGGGAATAATGACGCCGTTGTTTTTTGGCATGGTGGCGATCGGTTTATCCTCCACGAGCGCTGTTCAAACAACGCAACTGACCAGGGATCTTGGCCATATGTATAGTTTGGGGGTTGATTTTTCCAGCGCCACGACGAATGACGAGGAAGCGCAGACAATCGCCATGAACCTGCCGCTTACTGCCAATGGCGATGGCTTGGTGATCTTCACTCAAATCAAGGAGGTTACGGCCGCCGATTGCATCGCAAATGGACTCGCGGTCTGCGCTAACACCACCACGAATCACTTTGTGATTACGCAACGGCTGACTTTGGGCAACCCCAGCTTGAAGACAAGCTCCTTTGGCAACCCCTCCGGGAATTACACCAACACCGCCGGAACCTCAGTCCCTATCTTTAACAGCCAAGGAAACGCCGCTCCGGACGCTTACTTGAAGTTGACGTCCATGGTTGCCTCATTGACCTCCGCGCTACCTGGTGTCGCCACGGGTAACCCGATTTATGTTACTGAATCATACTTTAGGTTACCCAGTATTCAATATCTAAGCCCGTTCGCCGCTACCCCAGATGGAGTGTACACAATATGCTATTTCTAAGTAATACATTTCGACCCGCACTACAACAGCGTAGAAGAAAACAATCCGGTACTTCAGTATTTCTCTTTGGACTTTGCCTTGGCGCAATTGTGCCCATGGTCGGTTTGGCGGTTGACCTCAGCATGATGTACCTGATTCAAACCCGCCTTTCCTCCGCCGTCGATGCGGCCTCCTTAGCGGCTGCCCGCGGCTTAAGCCGAGGAGGCGACCCAACGGCGCAAGCCAGTACCGCCCAAACGACGGCGAATAATTATGTGGAAAAGAATTTTCCTGGGGGAACCTATCAAATCAGCGGTTCATGGGATCATTCCGCTACGACAACCGGTAATTTGTGGTCCAATACGACAGTAAATAGTTCTACGGCCAATGTCCGGATTGTAACTACAAATGCGAGTGTCGTCGTGCCCTTGTTTTTCATGCGTTATGTCGGGCCCACCACAAGAAACATTACGGCGACGGCCCAGGTCACCAGGCGGGACACAAACGTCATGATGGTGCTTGACCGTTCGGGTTCGCTGGCCAATAGCGGTTCCTGCACGCCAATGAAAGCGTCCGCATCAGCTTTCGTGGATCAGTTTGCCCTCGGAGTAGACAACGTTGGACTGGTTACGTTTGCAGCCGCGTCCAACGTTGACGTTGCCGCGTCCACCTCTTTTACCTCGGTGAAGACCACTATCAACCAAATAACTTGTGTTGGAGGTACAAACAGTAGCCAGGGCCTTTGGCAAGGCTATACGGAATTAGTGCGGCTAAATCAGCCAAACGCTCTAAACGTGATTCTATTCTTCACCGACGGAAACCCATCTCACGCAACGTTGACTAACAACATAAGCGGCAGCAGCGCTTGCACCAACAAGGCATCCCGAGTGGGTGTGATCGGGGTAAACGGTAACGTTTCAGCTGTAACCGGCCTTTATGAGTGGCTTTCAACCTCAGTAACCAGCACTTCCGTGATGCTTGTACAAAACGCAGCTAATTGCGGATACATCACCAATCCACCCTATCCAGCCAACGATGTTGTTAGCGTCCCTAGTACGGACTACTATGGAAATTCGGTGAACGTGCCAAATTCATACACCGGCTACAGTTCTCTTGCCGCTAATTTCGCCATTACGCCAGCCAACATGGACATCCTGTCGACTAACGTAACAATTTCCGCTGCAAATCGGATTCGAAGTGGAGCAAATACTGGCAGCGGGTCTGTAGCGGGTGTATACATCTACAGCCTCGGATTGGGAAATTACTCTTCTCCTCCCGATGCCCCTTTCTTAAAGGATGTCGCCAACGATCTTTACGCCGCAAATTACACCGCTACACAACGGGCTGGCCAGTATGTCGCCATCCCAACGGCTGCTGATATCAATCAGGCGTTTCAATCGGTAGCCTCGGCAATCCTCCGCTTGTCCCGGTAAAATCGCAATTCACTTCACATCAAAAAAGCCGGTCCTTAAGGGTAAACATTTAAACAAATAGTGTTAGTTGCTGTAACATGCTTTGCGCGAGAGGCCCAGTCAACTTATTTATTCAAAGCTTCATCTAAGTTAAGGATGTTACTCGATAACATAGTCCAGGCGGCGAACGCCGGCGCGGGTATCGAGCCATCATGCTTTGATTCGCCGACGGCAATCAGCTTCTGCGCTTGATCGGGGCCGGCATCGTAATGCGCCTTCAGATCGGTGTAGGCGCGGCGGACCACTTCCTTCTCTTTCGCGGTGAAGGGACGGGCCAAGGCGCGTAGGGTGATGACGTCGAGGGTCTTGTTAAAATCCTGACCTCCTTCCTGGATCGCCGTCTGGGCCAATTGTCGCGAGGCTTCGACGAACTGCGGATCGTTCATCGTAACCAGGGCCTGCAGAGGAGTATTCGTTCGTTCGCGACGCACGGTGCAACTTTCGCGCGTGGGGGCGTTGAAGATGTCCATTGATGCGGGCGGGGCAGAGCGTTTCCAAAAAGTGTAAAGGCTGCGGCGATACAGCTTGCCGCCTGTATCGGGATTGTAGAAACGGGTGTTGCTTCCGTTCATCGCCACGGCTTCCCAGACGCCTTCGGGCTGGTAGGGCTTCACGCTAGGGCCGCCAATTGTGTTGGTGAGCAGGCCGCTTGAGGCCAGGGCGTAATCGCGCACCAGTTCGCCATCCAAACGGAAGCGGGGGCCGCGGGACAGCAGGCGATTTTCCGGATCCTTCTTTAACTTATCGGGCGTGGTTGTGGCCTCTTGACGGTAGGCGGCGGAGGTGACCATCAGCTTCACCAGCTTCTTAATGTCCCAGCCGGATTCGCGGAATTCGACGGCCAGCCAATCGAGCAATTCGGGGTGCGATGGGGGTTGCCCTTGCGAGCCGAAATCTTCGGAGGTCTTGACGATGCCCGTGCCGAAGATCTCTTGCCAGAGCCGGTTGACATACACGCGGGAGACTAACGGATTGTCATCGCTGACCAGCCATTTCGCCAAGCCCAGGCGGTTGCGCGGGTAGGAATCGGGCAGAGGCGGCAACACGCTCGGAACAGCCGGTTTCACCTCGTCGCGTTTTTGATCGTACATGCCGCGGTAGAGGATGTTGGCCACTGGTTGCTTATCGCCGCGCTCTTCCATGACCAGCGTGACTGAGCCGCGCTCGCGAATGGCGCGGCGTTCCTCGGCGAGGCCGGCCAGGCGCTTTGACAGTTGGCGATAGGGTGCGTCGTTATGGGCAAGATAATAAAGGTGCAGAGCGTCACGTTCGCTTGTCGTGAGCTCCGCGGCGTCCTTTGAGCGGGTCGCCTCAATCGTCGGCCACTGGGAAATCTGCAGCGCTTCCTCTTCGGTTATGACGCGATTGAGGATTTGGAATTCGGCAATTTTTCCATCGGGGAAGCCCTTGCCCGGATCGCGGCCGAGGCTCAGCGGCTGCGTGGTGGCGATGTTGCCGGTCAGCTTGAGGTTCTGATCCCCTCCCCCTTGCGTGGGCACGGCGTGGCCGTTTAAGTACAGGCCGAGGCCCGCTTGCTCGCGCGCGCCATCGTAAGTGACGGCGATGTGGTTCCAACTGCCTTGTACGAATTGCTCCATGTGGCCGGCGCGAATTGTGATGGCCTTGCCGTCGGCGCCTGTCATACGAAAGTTGACGACGCGCGCGCCGATTTCAAGCAGCCAACCGGAGTTCTTGGTCTTGGGGTTTATTTGGCTGGCGATGGCGGCGGAGTCTTCGCCCTTCGGAAAGTAGACCCAGGTGGCGATGGAGAAAGGCTTGCCGGAATCGAAGACTGATTGATTGGGGAGTTCGGCGTAACCGTCCTTATGGAATTCCAAGGCGAAGCGGCCGGGCCATTGCGAATCGGCGATTTTCGCGCCGGGTTTCAGGGTGATCGTTTTAGTGGCGCCTTCGTTCAGGATCGCGGCCTTTTCCGTTACTTTGAGGGCGAGCACTTCGTCAGAAAGATCGAGCGGAGCGGGGATGGCGCGGCGCTCCTTTCCATTCAGCCAGGTGGCGAAAGCGGCGGTGGATCCGCCCAACGCAGTGGTTTTCTTCGCGCGTACTTCCGATTCATCGCCTCGCAACTGTCCCCAACGCGCGCGGTCCTCTTGGCGTGGTACAACAATCACCGGCGGAGTATCGGGAATGTTGCCATCCATCGCATTCTGCGTTGTGTTGCGGAAGAATGCGGCCATGGAATAGAAATCCTTCTGCGAGAGCGGGTCGAATTTGTGGTCGTGACAGGTGGCGCAACCGAGCGTCAAGCCGAGGAAAACGGTGGAGGTGGTATCGACGCGATCCTTGGCATAGATGGCTTCCACTTCCTCGACGATCACGCCCGCTTCGTTCGTGGTGACATTGCAGCGATGGAATCCGGAAGCGATTTGCTGATCGAGCGTGCGGTTAGTGAGTAAGTCGCCGGCCACTTGTTCGATGGTGAATTGGTCGAAGGGAGTGTTCTTGTTGAAAGCGTTGATGACCCAATCGCGGTAGGGCCACATTTCACGGTAGTTATCGACGTGGATACCGTGTGTGTCGGCATAGCGCGCGGCGTCCAGCCAATAGCGGGCGCGATGTTCGCCGTAGTTTTTGGAATCGAGATACTTATCGACCACGCGAGTATAAGCGTCGGGAGCTTTGGAGGCGACGAAGGCTTCGACGTCGGTGGGGGTTGGGGGAAGGCCGGTGAGGTCGAGCGCAAGGCGGCGGATCAAAGTGCGGCGATTCGCTTCAGCGGCTGGCGCGAGCGATTCGGTTTCGAGCTTGGCGAGGATGAAGTTGTCGATGGGGTTCTTAGCCCAAGTTCCGTTCTTCACGGTGGGAAGGGTTTTCTTGACGGGGGCGATGAAGGCCCACTGTTCGGTCCAGGGCGCGCCTTGTTCAATCCAACGTTTGAGCGTGGCCTTTTGAGGGTCCGAGATGGTTTTGTGCGACGCGGCAGGGGGCATGCGCAAAGCTGTGTTCGCGTGATTAATTCGCTGCAGGATGAGGCTTTCCTGAGGCTTGCCGGAGACGATGGGCTGGCCGTTTTTGCGTGAGGCGAAGGCTCCATCGCGAGTGTCTAGGCGCAGGCCGGCCATGCGGGTTGACTTGTCGGGACCGTGGCAATGGAAGCAGGCGTCGGACAGGATAGGGCGAATTTCACGACCAAAATCGACGGTGGCAGCGGCGAAGATCGGGGATGCGGCCAGAACAAGGGCGAGCAAGCGCGGAGCGTACATGAAGGTGTCTCTCCTTTAGATTAGATACTTTTTGAGTGGAGCGTGCAAACTTTGGCGGGTTGTTGGAAGAGGCACACACTTTTCCCACGCGCTGGATTTTCATTTCTTGAATCCAAATGAACTGGTCATCCTTCCCGAGTGAAGCTACCCGCTTTGGCGGCTTTGCCTGTTTTACAGGCTCGATGTTCCAGTAACCAACCGAAACGCCGACACAAGTCTTCCGTACAACCAGCCCAATTGGGTTTGTTTTTCAAAGCTAATCGAATCGATCCGAAAGCTGGCCTGCCCTTTTTGAAGAGGCGAGCGCTTGTAAAGAGAACATTCTGGGCCAGAACTTATTTCCCTAATTCAAGAGTATCAGGCGGGGTCAAGTGTCCTGGTTGTAACTTATTGAAAAGTGGTGAAAAACGAGTTGTGACCGCGTTACCGGACACTTCGGCGCTAAGCGCGGCGGTTTCCATATGGTTACTCCGCTTTACGCAACAACTCCCGCAACTCGCGGAAATGCTCGAACACAACGTCGGCTTCCCCAGACGCCGTTACCCCGTCATGCACCTTCTGCAGTGTGGTTGCGCCAATAGCCGCTTTCGCGCCGCTAATATCCTTTACCTCGTCATCGCCCACAAACCATACTGGCTTTCCTTCGTGCACGGCCAGCCGCTCCAAAGCCATTTGAAACGGCTTCGCCCCGGGCTTTTCCACTCCCGCCTGCTCACTAGTTACGATGTAGTCGAAATTGTGATCCACGCCGAAGTAAATCAACTTGCGGAATTGGATTTGCGCCGTCAGGTCCGTCACCGCGGCCACCGGGATTCCCGCAACCCGCAGGTCTTCCAGAAACTCTTTTAATTGCGGGAACAACTTACTTGCCGAAAGGAAATTGCGCCAATAGGTCTGCTCCAAATCAAGGGCCATCAACGGCTGGCTCTTCATTCCTAACAGTTCCAGCATTCGGGCGAAATACAGCAGCCGACTATGGGACGCGGCAGTCTGGCCCAGAAGCTGTTTGACTTGCTTGCATGCTTCTTTATAGGCAGGCTCAAACTCGCTTTGCTTGATCCCCAGTAGGTGAACGGTTTTACGCATCGCCGCATCGAAGGCTGCCTGGTGGGCCGGATCGTAGGCGTAAATCGTATTGTCGATGTCCATCAAAACCGCGCCGGGCTTGGCGGCAAGCGCCTTTTTGTTGCGAATCTCCATAGCTATCCTTTTTCGGAAGCGCCACGGGCGCGCAACGCCTCAGCCACTTCCACCAGCGAGATCAGCTGCATCAGGCCAATCATGCCGCCTTCCCACTGCGCATCAATTGCCATTAGTTCCTCCAAGTGCGGCACCAGTTTCACGGCGGCCAGCGATAGATCCTCGGCTTCCACGTCTCCTTCGATGCGCAACTCAACGCCACCGCCCTCCTCGCCCATCGACATGTCCACATGCAGGCCGCACAGACTGACCAGCACGCGCGTGAGTGATTCGTAGTAAAGGCCGCGCCGTATACGGGCGCACATGCGCAGCCGGATTTCGCCGGGGCGGCCGGGTCGCGACAAATCTTCGCGATTCACCGGCTCCAAAGTGAACACCAGATGCGCCGCATTCGCTTGCGGATGGATGAAGCGTTTGGCGTCGGGGTAGCGATGCTCTAGCGATTCGACCACTTTCTGTTCGGGATGGCCTCGTTCGTTCACGTCACGACGGAGCTTGAAATAGCGGCGCAGTTCTTCGTCCATCGCCAGGAACACGCGGACATCGAACTTCGAAAGCAAAGTTGGGATATAGAGCGTATGCAGGCCGCTGACCACAATGACGTCGTTGCGCTCCACCGAATGGCGCTTGGTGAATCGGCCGCTTTTATGGTCATAGTGACGGCACACGATGTCCTTGCCTTCCATCAACGCCAGCACGTCATTTGAGAACGCCAGTAAGTTGTTGGCTTGGGGATTTAGATGAGTCATGGCGCGCCACATGGGCGCATGACGGTCCCAGCTGTGGTAATCATCCCCGGAAATGCTGGCCACCGAGCGAGCCCCGAACACCCCGGCCAGAGCTGCCGCCAGCGTATCTTTCCCGCTGCCGGAATCGCCGGCAATTCCTATCGCGACAGGTTCCCGGCTGAGGCGGAAGTAGTCGTTCTGCTGCACGCCGGTGCGGAACATGCGAGCTGCGAGTGCTGCTCCAGCCGCCGCCATTCCCGTTAGCCATAGCGATTGCAAATGGGGAGGCAGGCTGAGCGGAACGCTCAAGTTTGGTCCACCAAAACGAATCATGGCCCCGGTGGATTGACACAAGTGAAAGCCGATCATCGCCATGGAGTAACCGTACACCAGCAGTGATGCGGAAAATCCCGCACCGAGCTGATGAGCCACCAGGAATGGGACAGCCCATAGGAACCACCCGATGGAGGCGGGGGTCAGCAGTAACACTAAAAAGAACGCCGCGCCAAGGAAGGAAAAGAGTAACTCGAAACTCATTCGGCCAATGCGCCATGCGGCGTATAACAACAGTAAGTAAGTGAACGGAAGTACATAAATGTGCAGCTTGTCATTGAAATTGATCGACAGCTGATACACCTTTTGGATTTCCGGACTGCCCAGCACCATCGTCTTCACCCCAGGCGAGAACAGCAGATAAGGGCCTTGCAGCAACGCCGCGGTTAGCACCGCGGGGACGGTAAATTGCCAGACGAACCCAGCTAGGCGCTTGCTGCGATATAAGTAGATCACCAGGAAAGGAACAGGCAACATCATGCTTAACTTGGCGGCGACGGCTAAACCTAGCGCCAGTCCAGCCGCCCGGGGCCGCAGCCGTTGCAGCATCCGTAACGAGAGGGTAAGTAGCAGCACGGGCACCATATCCGTTTGGCCGTGCCAGTAACATATGTAGAGAACTATCGGTGAGAGCCAATAGTAGCGCAGTAAGTCGTCCTCGTTGGCGGCCAGAATTTGTTCCAGCGCCAGCAGTAACTCCACATCGAACAACAGGATGGTAAGTCCAAAGCCCAACAACGCAAAGAAATTGAGGCCGAAGTGCTGGTCGATCCATCCGCCAACGAGCACACCGGGCAAGTGCAACAGATACATGACCGGTCCGTAGGGGAAGGACATGAAATCCCCGCCATTGCGCAAGAAGGCGGTCCAGGGGTCGATGGATGGTTCCCGCATGCTGTCTAACAGAAAAGGGACGAACCATTTTTCCTGCACCTTGGGCACGGCCATCACTACCAGCGCAAGGCGAATCAGCAATCCAAATTGAAACAGCGGGCGGCGCGCCAGTCGCCGCAAGGATGCCCATTGCGGGGTTAGCCACTCTTGAAACAAGCGCGTCCAAGGGTCGTC
>JANXXI010000096.1 GCA_025350695.1 Acidobacteriota bacterium | reverse complement strand
GGATATCAACGGTGAAGGGGCAATCAGAATTCGTGACCTGGTCATCAACTCACTTCGTATGCGCCCGGACCGCATCGTGGTTGGTGAGTGTCGTGGTGGTGAGGCTCTCGACATGTTGCAAGCCATGAACACTGGTGTGGAAGGGTCGATGACCACCATTCACGCCAACAATCCTCGCGACGCCTTCTCTCGTCTTGAAGCCATGATCCTGATGGCTGACGTGGAAATTCCCACAAAGGTGATTGTGTCTCAATTAGCCGGTGCAATTAAACTTGTGGTGCAGGTCGCGCGGTTACAGGATGGCTCTCGTAAAATCGTGTCCATCTCCGAAGTGCTTGGCGTTGAGCATGACCGCGTCGTGACTCAGGACATCTTCCACTTTGATCGCGTTGGCGTCAATGTTGAAGGCAAAGTCATGGGCCGCTTCAAGTATGCCGGGGTCAAGCCCAAGATCCTGGAACGCTTACGGATCAGCGGCATCAATCTCCCGGAGGGAGTCTTTGACGAAGTCGTTGAAGTAAATATGCAGTAGAAAAGTTACGGCTCGCAGGTAACGCCAGCAAACCGTATCTGTATTGGAGCGGTCGTGACTAACTGGCGCATTCCCCACGGCCCAACTGCAGTGAATAGGTAACTTCATCGCCCCAGTCCTTGTACATCACTTCTTCCAGAACCGCCGGCTTCACCAGATCGGTCGTCATTTCCTTGAAGAAGGCGACCTTGTTCCTGGTGACGTAATCGCGGAAGGATTCGCCGTCCTTACGATCCTTCTGGAAATGTTCCAACACCCGATCCACCGCAACAGGAATCAGACGCGCCGGGATACTTTGAATCATGTACCCAAACCGCATCACGCCGTCGTTATCTATGCCGCCGCCAAGCATCATCAAGTAGTAAGGAAGTTCCCGTCCATCAATCTTCCGCGAATTACCGGAAAAGCCAAGGTCTGCCGTCCAGTGCTGCCCACAGGAATTGGGACAGCCGCTAATATGGATCGAAAGCGCTTTCACTCCCTTGTCTTTGTACTTTTGAGTAGACGCGGTAAGAGCCGCGCCAAGGTTCATCGATTTGGTCAATGCCAAGTTGCAGGAGTATGCGCCGGGGCAAGTCAAAGTATCGGTGATCTCATGAGCTCCCGCATCGGCCAATCCCAAGACCCGCAAAGCAGAGTAAACCCGCCGCAGATTGTGAACTGGAATGTAAGCCAAATACACATTTTGCATGATCGAAACGCGCAAGTAGCTGTCGCCGGCATCGCGGGCAATGTCAGCCAATCCACGCATCTGGTGCGATGTCAGATTGCCCTGCGTGGTGCGCACGGTAACAATGGAATACCCCGTCTGCCGCTGCTCTTCGACGTTCGTTTCAAGCCAACGGTCCAATTCCGGATCTACCGAACTGGCCCCAATAATTGGAAGATTCGCGCCTTTTCCAAGCGGTGGAGGCGTGGGTTGAAAGCCTGCGAAATTTTCCGGAACGGAGGTGGGAATCGGAACGCCGCCGCCCTTCAAAATCTCCGCATATTCGATTTCGATGTTTTCCTTAACCCAATCCCAACCGCGATCCCGCAGCACGAATTTCAAGCGAGCCAGGTTCTTATTCTTGCGGTTTCCGTTCTTGTCGAAGAGGCGTAAAACCGCCTCAATGCGCGGGACTAACTGTTCAGCCGGCAAGAATTCGTCCAGCAGCCGAGCCTCAACCGGCATCGGTCCAAGTCCACCACCAACAACCGTGCGAAACCCAAGCTTGCCGTCCCTGATCACTGCCGTCGCCCCAAAATCGTGGATGCCGATGGCCATATCATCCTTCGCTCCGCCCGTATAAAAAGCAATTTTGAATTTGCGGGGCATAGAATCGTAGGCCGACTTATGCAGAAACGCAAAGGCCGTCTGGCGGGCATACGGCTGGACGTCAAACACTTCATCCCTGCGCAACCCGGAAAGGGGACTGGCCGTTACATTTCGAATCGTGTTGTAGCAGGCTTCTCGGGTGGTCAACCGGCCAGCGGCAAGCATCCGCAAAGCGCCCGGAACCTGAGCCAGCGGCACAAAGTGATACTGCATATTTTGGCGAGTAGTCAGATGCCCTTTGCCTGCGGCATATTCATCGGCCACGTCAGCCAGCACATCCATCTGATTGGCCGTCAAGATTCCACCGGGGATCTTGGTACGAATCATATGGACGCCTTCCTGGCGCTGTGTATATACACCGCGCCGCAAGCGATGGGGCCGAAACTGGTCGGGCGTCAGGTTGCCAGTCGTGAATTCCTTGGCCGCTGCCTCGAAGGCATCGATATCGGCGGCAACCGTTTTGTTGAACTCCGCCTCAACAGCGGGATCGGTATGGAGGACAAGCTCTTCCAATTTCAATCTCCTCTTTCTCTATAGAGATTACCATGTTTAGGCTGGCAACCGCAATATCTCTAGATAGGGTATCAAACCAAGCCCAAGCAGTGCGTGAGCCAGTTAACCAGTCCTCGGCTGGAGACTCTCCGGTACTTGCCGTAATACTTTCAAATCAAGATTAGTGATATACTAATCTTGCTATTTTATCCAAGCTGGTTGTGTAAGGTTGTACCCCCCTAGCATTGCGATTCCTTGCGAGACCTTTGATGTTTCGTGGCGAAGCCGTTTTCAAAAGGAGCTTGGGTAGACTTGGGGGGAATGTGTCTAAAGAAGCAAACGCAACAGCAAAGGCTGCAAGTAAGAATGTCCTTACCAAAGAGGACCTGATACGAGAGATCAGCAGGGTCTGTGAATTAACGCTTACAGATTCGCAACAAGTTTTGGATGCAATGATCGGGGGAAAGGTCAGAGCATTGGCGCGTGGCGAAAGGATTGAAGTACGAGGTTTCGGGATTTTCTTTTCTAGAGATCGAAAGGCGCGCACCGGCAGAAACCCAAAGACTGGTGAAAAGGTGGATGTTCCGCAAAAAAGAGTTGGCCGGTTCAAGCCTGCCAAAGAATTGCTGCGCCTAATCAACGGGGAAGCCGAGTCCAAGTAATTCCCACTCTCGGCGAGATTCTAGCCCCCGGTGAAAAGCGGGGGCGTGACCACGTACAGCTTCTGTTGTGTCTCCACGGCAAAACGGCTGAGCTTTGCGATTCAATCAAACTCAGGGACCGGTTCCTTAAAGTCGTAGCCCTCCCACTTGGCGACTACGGCCGATGCCAGGCAATTGCCCAGCAAATTGACCGACGTTCGAGCCATATCCATCAACGCGTCGACGCCTAGGATCAAGCTGATTCCTTCGATCGGCAGGTTGAAATTAGACAGCGTTCCGGCCAGAATTACCAACGACGCCCGCGGCACCGCCGCCACACCCTTGCTTGAGAGCATCAGTGTCAGCATCATCATCAACTGCTGGCCAAGCGTCATTTCAACACCGGCCGCCTGGGCCACAAACACGCTAGCTAGGGAAAGGTACAACGTGCTGCCATCCAAGTTGAAACTGTACCCGGTGGGCAGTACGAAGCTGACTATGTGCTTGGGCACGCCGAACTTTTCCATGTTCTCAAGCGCCAATGGCAAGGCGGCTTCGCTCGATGCCGTGGAGAATGCCAGGAAGTAGGGCTCCTTTACAGCATTCCAAAAACGCTTGATGGGCAAGCGAATTACCAAGGCGACGAAACCCAGCACGAAAACGACGAACACAAACAGCGCTCCGTACAGCGTCAGCACAAGCTTGCCCAGGCTGGACAACACGCCGATACCTTTCGCTCCCACGGTGGATGCCATGGCCGCCATCACACCCAGCGGCGCCAAATACATCACGAAACCCGTGTACTTGAACATTACCTCCGACAGGGAATGGCAAAATTCGAGCATTGGTTTGGCCTTGTCGCCGATTAAGGAACAGGCAATGCCGAACATTACCGAGAACACCACGATCTGCAGCACTTCCCCTTTTGCCATGGCGTCGATGATGCTGCTTGGAACGGTATGTTCCAACATGCCGGCCACGGTAATTTTGGTTTGCTGTAAGGATGGGTCAAGCTTGGCGGACCGGTCAATGGTGAGGCCTTCGCCAGGTTTGGTAATGTTTACAGCCAGCAGGCCGACGAACAGCGCAAGTGTCGTCGCGGGGATGAAATACGCAAACGCCTTGGCCCCAATTCGTCCCATGGCCTTCGGAGTTCCTGCTCCGGCAATGCCATAAACCAGGGTGCCAAATAATAATGGGGCGATGATACTTTTAATCAGCCGCAAGAAAATGTTGCTGATCGGTGATAGGTTCTTCGCGAAGTCAGGCGCCACTACACCCAGCATGATACCGGCCACCATCGCGATGAAAACCCAAGTTGTCATGGAAATCTTTTTCATTTGGTTACGCTCTCTTTTCGGTTTTAGTTTTTCCAGTGCAACATGGCAGGTTCAAAATTGCCGGCTTTCCGCTGCTATCGCTCGCCCCAATGCAATTTGGCTCGTAGTACATCGAAATACAACATTATTGGGGGACGAATCAGGTTGATGGTCTTGTGCGAACTCTTTGCTACTACCTTATCCCCTTGCTGAAGCGGCTGGCCCACTTGGCCATCCACAGTTAACCAGATGGAATCCTCATCGCCCCGCGCTATTACTTGGATGATGCTGGAATCAGAAACTATCACCGGACGATTGGTCAACATATGCGGACAGATTGGAGTGATGGAAAGAGCGGCCACGGACGGGAAAATGATCGGGCCGCCAGCCGAAAGCGAATACGCGGTGGAGCCGGTGGGTGTGGCAATGATCAATCCATCCGCCTTGTAGCGGCAGATGAAATGATTGTCGACGTAGGTTTCAAGATCAATCACACGGGCCAGCGCCGCTTTGGTTAGCACCACATCGTTCAAGGCGTCGTAGTGGGCGATTTCTTGGTCGTCGCGGAGAATCTGGCAAGACAACATCCGGCGAACCCCCATGCGTGATTCGCCTCGCATAGCGCGTTCCAATTCCGGAAACAGCCCGTCCAGTGTGATGGCGGTGAGAAAGCCCAGGCTTCCTAAATTGACGGAGAACACCGGTATGCCGTTATCGCCGACAGCGCGGGCCGCGGCTAGCAAGGTTCCATCGCCACCAAGTACGATCATCAACTGAACGCCCTCGGCAATTTCGTCTCTTAAATAGGACTGAGCCGATCCGGCGTAGTGGGCCGCATGTTCGTCCAAGCGAGTCGCAATCCCTCGCGCGGCAAACCAGGCAATCAATTCCGGCACTACTTTATTGCCGACGGCTACGCCCGGTCTGGCGATGATTGCTACGCAGCTAATGGCGGCCATAAAGCAGAAACTCCCGATTGCCCTCTGTACCCAGAATCGGACTGGGAATGACGGCTGTTTTCAACTTCAATTCTGATTCCACAAATTTTGTGATGCGCTCAACCACTTGCTGATGGACGGCGGGATCACGGATAATGCCGCCCTTGCCCACCTGGTCGCGTCCGGCCTCGAATTGCGGCTTGATCAGTATCGCCATTTCCCCATCCTCGGTTAACACCGGCGCAACAGCCGGAAGGATTAAGGTAACGGAAATGAAGCTCACATCGCAAACAATTAGAGAAACTTTTTCCGGCAGATCTCCCGACTTCATATGGCGGACGTTAAAATTCTCGCGCGAAATCACTTGGGGATGGTTGCGCAACTTCCAATCCAGCTGCGCTGTGCCGACGTCGAATGCGTAAACTCTCAAGGCCCCCCGTTGCAGCAGACAATCGGTGAACCCGCCGGTAGAGGACCCGACATCGAAGCAGATTCTGCCCGCCGGGTTGATAGAGAACGCATCGAGCGCGGCAGCCAATTTGTAGCCGCCGCGGCTGACGTAGGGGCAGGATTCCAGCACCTCGATCTTGACGTCGTCCGCAAATGATCGACCAGGTTTGTCGAGCTTCTGATTGTCGACCAGCACGACCCCAGCCATGATCAAACTTTGCGCTTTTTCGCGTGAAGACGCCAAGCCCCGCTCGAGCACCAATTGATCGAGTCTGAGTTTTCTTGGCTTCATGCCTTTCGGTGGACGATGAGGTCCGCAATAGACCGCAACTGTTCGGCCCGCTCTCCTAAAAGCTCAACCGCCTGGTAAGCCATCGTCAGTTCGCGCGCCGCCATTTGACGGGACGCCTCCATACCGTGGACCGCGGGGAAGGTGATCTTGTGTTGGGCGGCGTCTTTACCCGCCGTCTTACCGAGGGCTTCTGAAGATTGCTCCACATCAAGGAGGTCGTCTACAATTTGGAAGGCCAGACCAATGTGCTCGCCATAGTTTGACAAAGCAGTTAGTTGGACGTCATTCGCCCCGGCGTAGATTGCGCCCATTCTAACGCTGGCGCGCAGCAAAGCTCCTGTCTTGGCGCGATGAATGCGGTCGAGCAGTTCCGCGGTTGGAGGCTGGGCCTCGCCTTCGAGATCCTCCACTTGGCCGCCGATCATTCCGCCTACGGTGCCCGACGCGGTTGCCAATTCCGCGACTAAGCGAATGGCTTTGTCCGGCGTGGTGGGTAGTTTTCCCAACACCTCAAAAGCAAGTGTCAGCAAGGAATCCCCAGCGAGAATCGCCATGGCCTCGCCAAACACTTTATGGTTGGTGGGGCGGCCGCGACGCAGATCGTCATTGTCGAGAGCGGGAAGGTCGTCATGAATCAGCGAGTAGGTGTGAATCATTTCGAGCGTTGCAGCGACGTTTTCAATGCCTGGCACTTGGCCCGCGACGGCTTCGCAAGCCGCGAAGCAAAGAACAGGCCGGATGCGCTTGCCTCCCGCGAAGAGACTATAGCGCATGGCCTTGTGGATAGTTACCGGCAGCGCGGTTTCAACCGGAACAAGCACGTTAAGCGCACGTTCGGCGCGCGCGCTACTTTCTGCGATGTAGTCGGAAATGTCCATGCCGTCACTCGGTGTCGAACGGTTGTGGAACCAATTTCAAGCCTCTCTTGGTGAGAATTTCGATCTTTGATTCCGCCTCTTCCAATTGCTTTCGGCAGCGGTCACTTAACGTTACGCCCTTTTCGAAAATCCTGATGGCGCGTTCGAGCGGTAAGCCTTCAGTTTCGAGCTCCTTGACCACGGCTTCGAGTTCAGCCAATCCGGCTTCGAAACTTTGCTCCTTGCTAGGCTCCTGGTTTGGTTGTTCGGGCATCGCTCTATTGTAGCGTTCTGAACGCTAGAGTCTAGTGGCTAAAGAGCGCTAACGTTGATCAGTTCAATGACCGGTAAATCTTGTGGCGTTAGGCCCGGAGACTGAAACGCTTCCACCAGAACCGGTTTGCCGGAATGGAGTAAAGTCGAAAATTTTTCAAAGCCTGAAAGAATTGAATGCCGTTGGTTGGTTGACTCAAGAACGAACAGCATCTCCCTTGCTTCCACCAGCACTTTGCCGATGGCGGTAAACCTGGCTCGCTTGGGCGTGAAGCCGACGCCTTTGATATCGTCCCTGATCCTATCTATACGTATTGAGTTATTGGTTGACAGCTTGAGAGCCACAAGTTTCTTAGCCGCGTCCACCGTCACTGATTCAACACCGCGCAGGCGTTTGAGTTTGGTATCGAGTCCGGAGACACAGGAAACACAATCCATACCCTCGACGGTCATTTCAATCGTGAGGAATTGAGCCCAAGCGACCAGGTTAAAGCAAAACAGCAACGTCAAAATCTTCACAAATTGATTTTGACATAGAGCGCCGGCCTAACGCGAATTGGTTAGGGCCTTCAGCGCTTCGCTCTTCTTCTTGTCGTCGTCGCCCGATTGAGCGAGCCCCAACGCCTTCAAGGCTTCGGATTTTTTCCGAACGGCTTCTTCCTGCTGCCTTGCTTGCTGATCCTGCTCGGCGCGCAGGATGGCGCCATTGTCTATTTCCGCTCGTTTAGCTGGAATTTTCTGCGCTGGTAGAGTCTGAACCGGTTTCGGCGCGGGGTTTGACTCCGGGCGATTCCAAAGGAAGAACTTCATTTCCTTAGCCACTTCCGGCGCCCCTGACATTCTGGGCGCGGCTTGTGTCCTCGTTGAATTCGAAATCAACCACGAACCAACGAAACTCACCAGTACGGCTGCGGCAACCATGACCAACATCTTCCTTCGGCTGCCGGCTCCGGAGTCTTCGGTCAGAATCAGATTCGCACCGCCATCCTCATATTGCCGACTGCTCTGCGACCAAAGAATAGGTACGTCGCCATCGCCGCCTGTCTTCCGTAGTTGGTCGAATAACTTCGAGATTTGAAGGTAGATCAGGTAATCCTTTTCCGCGATGGATTGGTCGGTCTGCAAGTCAGGAAATACGTTCTCCTGGGTGACGAGGGCGCTGCCCCAGGGCGCGAAGGAGGAGGCCGAATACAACCGCGCGGCTCCGAATCCAACCACGGCGTGACCGCCGCTAAGAATCGCGGAATTCGTCAAATGCTCCCATCCAGTTGGTCCGTTCAATTGCTTTTGAAGTAGCCAGCAAAAGAGTGGGATCTGCGTTTTTGATTTTTCGACAAGCGCGGGAGCCCCCATCGATTCCAATAAATTCACATTGATGTATTCAACATAGATCGAAGCCTTACCGTTGTGCGTAATTTGAAAATAAAGACAGATGACGCCATCGGGAAAATGCTTGGCTTTTTCCACCGCCTGCGACAATTCCTGTGCCGTTTCCGCACGATTGCGCATGAGTTGCGGCCATTGAGAGATGACGGCTAGACGCATGTCGTCCAACTCGGTCCGGTACAGGCTTTGGCCCACGGTTACCCCGACTTGGATCAGTTTTCCCGGAGCCCTCAGGTATGTCAAACCCTTGGCATGCATTGCGTGTAAGTCTTTAATCAAATTTCCTCCTCGAGACAACGACCTCGGCAGTTGCATTTCGCCGCTCCAAAGCGGCCTTTGCGCTAGTTAGCAACAGGCTTGAAATTCACTTCCACAATCGTTGAAGATTGCACTGCTTTGCTATCCAACTTGGCCGGACTGTATTTCCAGCGTCGAATGGAGTCTTCAGCCGCGGCCGCAAGCACCGGATGCCCGCTCAAAGTCTTCACTTTGGTCACCATGCCTTTGTCATCAATGGTTACCTCGCATCTTACGACTCCAGAGATTTTTTCGCGTTTGGCCAGTGCGGGATAAATCAGATCCTCGCGCTTCAGGAGCGTGGCTTGGATAATGGATTTTGTTACCGCAATCGTCGAAGGCGCAGAGGGAGGGGTTGTAAGGATTTGAGGCGCCTTCACTGGCGGAGCCTGCCCCTGCAAGGCTGAGCCTAACTGTGCCGAGGGTACCGTTGTTGGAACTTGTTGCGAGATCTGAGGCTTATTTTGTGTCGGTTCGGGAGGCGGTGGCTGCTTCAAAAACAGGACACCAAGCAGGCTACGCGTACCTCCGGCGGTCTCAATGGTTTTGGCGCTTTCCTGAGTAATCCCAAATTGGATTCCTCTCTTTTCCACAACCTTTTCAAGTACGCCGGGCTTCACCCCCGATTTCAGATGACCGACCAAGTCATCCTGCGTTAACGGTTTCCCGTTTGATAATTGCGCCACTTGACTCGCTTCCGCCTCCGCTTCGGTGGGTTTTGGCGGCTCGGGTGCCCGGTAATTGGTTGAAATGATTTCGATTACCGAAAGATCCAGGCCAGTTTTTGCAAAGCTCGACCGATCGTCGTCAGACAGCTTAAAATCGACGCCGAGTGATACGATGTAGTTCGACAATTCCTGGCTTGTCAGGCCGCCGATCTGGACCGCCTTAAGCAGACCTTCTCTAGTTATCGGACGCGGTGCTGGGCTTTGGCCTAGCAGTAGGAGGTTGAGAGAAATTGTGAGAGCCGCTGAAGCAAGCCGCAACATTTGGCTGCCTTGATATCTGATTACATTCATAGGTCTGTACTTAACCTTATTTGTCTATCTCTGTTGATGGACTTGCATGGCTTTGCCTAAACCGCCAGATGAAGCGCCAATTCGCCCGTTACAAGTTAGCTATATTTGAACTATAAAGCAGAGTTGAAGTTGCATCAATCCAGCGATTTACCGTTGTCCGCCAGTCGCTGGGTCCAAAGTCTAAGTAAGCCTAGGTAGAGACCCTTACTTTTGGAACGGAATGCGGTTGTTCGCGCGGCCTGCAAAAACAAACAGCTCCAGGATGGCCCGGCGCTTCTTGATTCATTAACTAAAACTGATTGCGAAGAGCTACTCGGCGATATCCTCGCCCGCGATCTTCACGCTGCGATAGAAGTCGAGGCCCGAACCGGCAGGATAGTCCGTGTTCGCAAGAAACTCACGCTGGACCAGCGGCAAGCCGCCGCCATCTTTGGCGGCTGCGCAAATTCGTTTTCGCGCTACGAGAACGGCAAGACGAAGCCGCCCTTGGCGCTAGTAAAACCTCTCAGAGTGCTAGACCGGCACCCTAATCTGCTGAATGAGGTCAGGACGGGGCAATAGCGAGGCCGTGGTTTGTCGAAGTGGCCGCAGCGGTGCGTCCACGTCACCGATCTGTCTTCTTTTCCTAAAATAGAAACAGCGCCAGGTCGCCCCGGCGCTGCTCAATTCACTACTGCCTTGTCGAAGGAACTACTCGGCGATATCCTCGCTGCCACCAATGTCGGCCACTTCGCTCAACCCGCCCGTATAAACCGTGCGAGCCTCTTCGTCGTAACCACCCAATCCATCGGCCAGCGAAATCTCCGGCTCTTCCACCACCGGCTCTTCCACGATATCCTCGCCCGCGATCTTCACGCTGCGATAATAATCGAGGCCCGTACCGGCTGGGATCAGACGTCCCATGATCACGTTTTCCTTGAGGCCGCGCAAGTAGTCCACCTTGCCGTTGATGGCGGCTTCGGTCAACACACGAGTCGTCTCCTGGAAGCTGGCGGCCGAGATGAACGAATCCGTCGATAGCGACGCCTTCGTGATTCCCAACAACACAGCCTTGCCCGACGCCGGCTTTCCGCCGGCATCCATTACACGAGCATTCTCTTGCTTGAACTTGAATCGATCCACCACTTCCTCGGGGAGGAATTCGGAATCGCCAATGTCCTCAATCCGAACCCAACGCAGCATCTGCCTTGAGATTACTTCCAAATGCTTATCGTTGATGTTCACGCCCTGCAGACGGTAC
>JANXXI010000076.1 GCA_025350695.1 Acidobacteriota bacterium | reverse complement strand
GCGGAGCCCGAAGGGCTGCCCTTACTGCGCTTCTTCGTCAGACTTGAGGCCTGGGGAGCAGGCGTTTGAGCGACGCAGGGCCTCCGAAGGGGCATAACACTCCAGGCGAAAATTAAACCCTACTCGGTAGACGCTGTTCTTGTTTACGCACAGCGGGGCCACGGTCGCCGCGCGAGCCTATTCACAGACTACACGTTCGCTTTATGGGACGACCAGACGCTGGTGCCCTTCGCCAAAGCCTATTCCGGGCTCACCGATGCCGAAATTCGCGAAGTCGATTCCTTCATCCGGAAAAATACATTAGAAAAATTCGGGCCCGTCTCCACTGTTAAGCCGGAACTGGTTTTTGAAATCGCGCTCGAAGGAGTCCAGCGTTCGAATCGTCACAAATCGGGAGTTGCCGTTCGATTTCCGCGGATGGCGAGGTGGCGCACAGACAAGAGCGCGGCTGAGGCCGACACTATAGATCTTGTTAAAGGGCTGCTGGTCGGCAGCCCGAAGTGATCCTCCTATCCATCAACTAACGCCTCGAACAGGCCTCGTCCTTTCAAAATTGAAATCTCGCAACGCCGGAATGCATCTTACTTAGGATGAGTGTGGACACTCCAGGGACTAAAGATGTAATCGAGACGGCCAATGCTTTGTCGCTTTTTCACGGGCCTACCAGAGATTGGTTCAATGCGGTTTTTTTAGCGCCGACCCGCGCCCAGGACTTAGGTTGGCCTTCCATTGCGAGGGGCGAATCGACGCTGATTCTTGCGCCTACTGGAACCGGGAAGACGCTCTCGGCATTCTTGTGGTGTATCGATCAACTGATGTTTCGACCCGCAGTTCAAGCGGCCGAGCGCTGCCGTATTTTGTACATCTCGCCGATCAAAGCCTTGGCTGTAGACGTGGAACGCAACCTGCGGGCTCCACTAGTGGGTGTTGGTCAAATCGCCCGCAAGCAGGGCGTCGCGTTTCACGAACCATCTATTGCCATTCGCACCGGAGACACTCCTACTGCCGAGCGCTCACGGTTCGCTAGAAAGCCCGCCGATATCCTGATTACAACCCCAGAATCGCTTTATCTGTTGCTGACGTCGAACGCCCGCGAAGCGCTTAAGTCGATCAATACGGTCATAATCGATGAGATCCATGCTCTTGTGCCGGGCAAGCGGGGAACGCATCTGGCATTATCTCTGGAGCGTTTGGAGCATCTTTGCGGTAGGCGTCTGCAGCGAATCGGTCTCTCGGCGACGCAAAGGCCTCTTGACGAGGTTGCGCACTTTCTCGGTGGCGTGGAGGACAGCCAGAAGCAAGGGGTTCGCGTCCCGCCCACGCCGGAAGATTTCCTCGAATCGTTCGATGAAGAACCCAACCAAGACGCCGAGCGCGCAGAAGATCTAAAAATTCCGCAATTCCGTCCGGTGAACATCGTGGACGCGAGCGCGCCCAAAAAGTTGGACTTGCGCGTCGAGGTTCCATTAGATGACATGAAGCGCTTGGATGAGATTGAGCCTATTCCGAGCGGCGCTGCCTCACAAGGTCCGGTGCGCCCATCCATCTGGAGCGCCATTCACCCGAAGCTCTTGGAACTGGTGCAGTCTCATCGCTCGACGCTGGTTTTCGTCAATAGTCGTCGGCTTGCGGAACGAATATCCGGCGCCGTTAACGAACTGGCAGGCGAAATTTTGGTGCGGGCTCATCACGGTAGCGTTGCATCAGCGCAACGAAAAGAAATTGAAGACCGCATGAAAACCGGGACTTTGCGCGGCATCGTGGCAACTTCCTCTCTGGAATTGGGAATTGATATGGGCTCCATAGATTTGGTTGTCCAAATCGAGGCTCCGCCTTCGGTTGCAAGCGGCATGCAACGTATCGGCCGCGCCAGCCACCACGTGGGCGGCGTTAGCGCGGCGATAATATTTCCGAAATACCGCGGCGACCTCGTCGCCTGCGCGGCAATCACGCGCGCCATGCACGAAGGAAAAGTTGAAAGCGTACGCTACCCGCGTAACCCCTTGGATGTTCTCGCCCAGCAGATTGTCGCCATGGTGTCAGTTGATCCATGGGATGTGGATCAACTATACCGAGTGATTTGTCAAGCCGCGCCCTACTCGGAATTGCCACGCTCCACGTTTGAAAGTGTGCTCGACATGCTCTCCGGTCGGTATCCATCGGATGAGTTCGCCGAGTTGCGCCCACGCATAACCTGGGATCGCGTTGCGAATCGCGTCACACCAAGAGAAGGTGCGAAGAGGGTTGCCATCGCCAACGGCGGCACGATTCCGGATCGTGGCCTTTTCGGAGTTTTTTTGGCTGGTGCGACGCGCGGTGCACGCGTGGGCGAACTCGACGAAGAAATGGTATTCGAGAGCCGCACCGGGGACACTGTCATCCTTGGCGCCAGCACCTGGCGGATCGAAGAGATTACGCACGATCGGGTGCTGGTTTCGCCCGCCCCTGGCGAACCTGGCAAGATGCCTTTCTGGCACGGCGACAGAGCAAGCCGTCCCGTTGAATTTGGCAAGAAAATCGGTGAGATGACGCGGGAGTTGATGCAACTTCCGCGGCCGGTTGCATATACCAAACTCGTCGAAGACCACAGCCTTGACGGAAACGCGGCGGATAATCTAATGCGATATCTGGATGATCAGTCAGCGGCTGTTGGCGTTATACCAAACGACGAAGAGATCTTGATCGAGCGCTGCCGCGACGAGCTAGGCGATTTGCGCATCTGCGTTCTCACACCGTTTGGCAATCGAGTCCACGCGCCGTGGTGTATGGCGGTAACGTCGCGGCTGCGTGCACAACGTGGCCTAGATGTAGAGACCATGTGGACCGACGACGGATTTGTGATTCGCGTGCCGGAAGGCGTCGAAACATTGGAAGATGCCGACCTTATCCCTTCCGCAGTTGAACTGAAGGATTTAGTGCTGCGTCAGTTGGGAAGCACGTCATTGTTCGCGGCGAAGTTTAGAGAGGCCGCCGGGCGCGCATTGCTATTGCCGCGCAGGCGCCCAGGGATGCGCGCTCCGTTGTGGCAACAGCGGAAACGGGCAGCGACCTTAATGGCCGTGGCTGCTCGCTATTCATCGTTCCCCATCCTTCTTGAAACCTACCGCGAATGTTTGCGCGAGGTGTTGGATCTCGGCGCGGCGGCTCAAATTCTGAAGAAGATCGAGCAGGGACAGATTCGTGTAACTTCCATAACGTCGACAATCCCCTCGCCCTTCGCGTCGGCGTTGCTGTTTTCCTACATTGCAAACTACATCTACGAAGGTGATGCACCGCTTGCTGAACGGCGCGCGCAGGCCCTCTCCATCGATCAGTCGCAATTGGAAGAGATTCTGGGCAGTGTCGACCTTCGCGAGTTACTCGACGCATCTGCTCTTGATGAGGTCGAGGCTCAGCTTCAAGCCCTCGAGGCTGACTACCAGGCACGCCATGAAGACGGCCTGCATGATCTGTTGTTAAAGCTTGGTGATCTCACTGAAGCTGAATTGATCGCCCGTTGCGCCACGCCGCAGGTCGCTTCAACTGTGCAGGGATTAGTAAATTCGCGGCGCGCCTTGCGAGTGCGGATCGCCGGAGAGTCGCGTTATATTCCGGTTGAATATGCGGCGCGCTACCGTGACGGAGTCGGTACTCCCCTTCCTCCTGGTTTGGCGGAAGTATTTCTGTCTCCTGTCGCTGATCCCCTGGCCGGAATTCTGCGCAGGTTCGCGCGCACACACGGGCCTTTCACCACACCCGAAGTCTGCAAGAGATACGGCTTGGCTCAGTCGGAAGTCGAGACAATTCTAAGCGCGATGCACAGCGACCGGAAACTGTTGCAGGGCGAATTTCGCCCCACTGGAATTCATCTCGAATGGTGCGATCCCGATGTATTGAAAAAGATCCGGCTGAAAACTCTTGCTCGCCTGCGGCGCGAAGTAGTGCCTGCTCAACAAAGTGCATTTGCGCGCCTACTTGGGAAATGGCAGGGTGTGACCACTCCGCGCAAGGGCTTAGACGCCCTGCTGGATGCCATTGAAATTCTACAAGGCTGTGAACTGATCGCCTCAGAACTCGAACGCGAAATACTCCCAGCCCGCGTTGCTAATTACCAACCATCGGATTTTGATGCCTTGCTTGCTTCGGGAGATGTAGTTTGGGTTGGGCGCGAATCACTTGGAAATAAAGACGGGCGAGTCTCACTCTACTTGGCCGAATCGCTGAGTAAATTGATCGCACCCGGAACTTACGAAACGCTGCCGGAAACTCTGTCGGAACGCGCCAAACAGATACTGGATTTATTGCGTCGTCATGGCGCATCGTTTGAAGTAACTATTCAACAAACCATCGGTGGCTTCGCGAATGAAACCACGGATGCCATTTGGGAATTGGCCTGGTCGGGGTTGATCACCAACGATAATTTCCGGCCGGTACGTTCGTTATCAGAAAAGAAGGAGAGCCATTCGCACTCCCGTGATCGGTTTCCCGCGGGCTCCGTCGGATTTTTGCAAAGCGCCAGAAGCAGGAGAGCGGCCGACCGCGCGGGTCAAGGCCGCTGGTCGTTAATCGAGCAACGCCTCTTAGGGCCGGCACCGGCGGCGGAGTGGAGCGCCGCACTCGCCCAACAACTGCTCGTTAGGAATGGTATAGTCATGCGCGAAACGGCAATTGCGGAAAATGTTCGGGGCGGATACCCACCAGTGTATGCGGCGCTGAAGACCATGGAGGAAAGCGGCTGGATTCGCAGAGGTATGTTTGTCGCCGGCATGGGAGCCGCGCAGTTTGCAACGCCGGCTGCAGTGGACTTACTTCGCACATTCAGCAATCCCTCCGAACGCCTCGAAACAGTTCATCTAGCCGCATCCGATCCGGCCAATCCATACGGCTCGTTGCTTCCCTGGACAGTAGACGCTTCTCCGCATTCGATGTCCCGCGCGGCAGGCGCAAATGTCGTGCTGGTGAATGGACGGCTAAGCGCGTTTTTTCGCAGGCGCAATCCCGCCTTACAAGTGTTCCTTCCTGAGGAAGAGCCCGAGCGCAGCCAAGTTGCTCGCGAAGTGGCCCAACAGTTGGCGTCAGTTGCGGTACGGCATCAAGGAAGGCGCAGTGGCCTGTTAATTTCCACAATCAACGATCAACTATCGCAAGACCATTTCCTAGCGCGTTTTTTGGAAACGAGTGGATTCGTTGCCACGGTCGCCGGTTTTCAAATGCGCCGCCAGGCCTCAGCCACCACCCACGAAACAGCCGCGAATGAAAGCGGGGAAAATGCCTGAGGGCGATACAATTTACCGGGCGGCGCGAACGTTGAATCGTGCTTTAGCCGGCCAGGTTGTCACTGGTTTTGAAACCCAGCTGCCACAGCTTTCCCGCGTGGATGTTGACCAACCACTAAAAGGGCGGACCGTGGATCACGTGGATTCCAACGGCAAATGGTTGAGGATCTATTTTTCCGGCGATCTTATCCTGATCACTCACATGCTGATGAGTGGGAGCTGGCACATTTACCGGCCTGGGGAACGCTGGCAGCGTCCTCGCCTTCAAATGCGCGTTGCGATTTACACAGGGCCTTTTACAGCGGTAGTGTTTCAAGTTCCAATCGCTGAGTTTCATTCCAGCGCTTCTTTCTCTCGGCACCGCAGCGTGTTAAGCGTAGGGCCGGACGTACTGGCGACCGAGTTTAATGCCGCTCTAGCTGTCGAGAACATTCGGTCGCGGCCGGATTTGGAAGTAGGCGAGGCGTTATTACGCCAGCACCTGCTGGCAGGGATAGGGAATGTCTTTAAATCGGAGATCTGTTTCGCCAGTAGTGTCAATCCTTTTCGGCTGGTCGGCTCCCTTTCGGACTCGGAAATCGGAGCGCTGATTGACAGTGCCCGCAAATTCTTGGTCGCCAACATTGCCGAGGAGTCGGGAGACCGAATCCTCACATACACCGGAATGCGACGCACAACCGGACGCAGCGATCCTTCCGCGCGATTGTGGGTTTACAAGCGAAGCGGGGAACCATGCCGCCGCTGTTCAGCACCGATTGTGTCCCAAAAACAAGGCGAAGGAGCTCGAGTTACATTCTGGTGTCCGAACTGTCAAAAGATGGAGCGTGTCAGTTCCAGTAAATAAGGTGTGAATTGTCCATCCAAGACGTCGTTCGGCGCGATTGTTGGTCGGCTCGACACATTCTTCCTTAAAAAAAGCAGAAGACCCGAACGGAGACAGCCGAAGAGATTTGCCATGTTGGCAACTGCGCGAAACTCGCAATCCCACCATTTTTCCGCCACAGCTCGAAACCCGCGACGGGATTCTCTTGGATCGTTCGCTCATTTGGGCCCGATCAATCTGTCCGTTGGAACTTCCACCAAAGACGGAACAGGCTACCGCAAAGCGCCAACGCATCCCGCGCAAACGGTTGCTGTTTCCCGATATTCCTTCTTGAGCCGACGCTGGTTCATGCTTGCGGCGAATGCCGTTGATGCGCCGTAGGTAGGGGGAGGCATCTAAGAAACCAGCGTAATGAACACCAAAATCACATAAAGCCAGGTGAAGAAGGGGCACGAGCCATCGAAGCCGCGCAATGAGAAACTGCCGGGCGTGGAGAGGCAGCTAGCCGCTCGTGTCCTGCGATGGCGCCGTTCTTCGGATCGATGAGGACTGGGTTGGTCCAGCCGAACTCCTTGATGGATGCGGTGATCTGAGCGGCGTTGTGGGTGCGGGCGTTGTGGTTCGTACCGAACCAGCGCCGCAGGCGGCCATAATTCCACTTGCAATGTGTTCATGAAAGCTCCTCAACACGAATTGGTGAGGGTACTTTCAGAGGGTGCGCTATGCGCTGGCCTGTCGAACCGGGGCCCAGATTCCAATTAACACGCGATGCACTTAGTAAGTGCAACTATGTGCTTGACCTATTTCCTCCGGTCCTGGAGTGATTGATGGAGGCTGCATCGATCAGGTATTCGCTGCGCACTTTCCGCCTTGTTCCTCGATACAAACGAACGAAATCATCCAAATGAAGACAGGCGGACTCCTCGAATGTAACAAAGCCCAGCGCCGATTCGCTCAAAAACGAAGATCCCGCTCAAATACTCAGCGGTGCCAAATATGAAATCCGCCTGTTCGTTCAAGGAAATTCTCGATTGAAAGATTGAGGCTCGCGCAACCGCAGGGGCAACTGGTAGGAGTAACCCGCGTTTATGAGTTGCGGAAGGGCTGTAAGTTGACGATTCATGATGACTAGCGATAGTACCAGTACGACTGAAGCACTCCGCTGTTGACTTAAGTGACCTTTGGCGTTCTAATTTAGTTCTGACAAGTAATGCCGCTAACATAATTTTCTAAGCTCCCGCGGCGCAAATTTAAAAACTTCGGGCAGAATGCCACTTCCATGAACGTACACCCAATCGACGGCCTGTTTAGCAAGAGGACCTTAAGTCTGCGCATCGACGAACAACGACCAACCCGATGTTCAGCGGGAGTTCAGGGACAGAGTGAATGCACGTTCGCTGTTCCCGGCCGCCGATTATTTTGGAATCAGCCGAGCCGCCGCCGATGACAATGCAGGTGCTTGAAACAGACCAATGTGTTGAATGGACGGAGGCTGTCGAGCGCTGCCCCCGCCACGATTTCTATCATCTCCCGAACTACCACGCCATGGCCGAAGACGCTCACGAGGGCAAGGGTGTGCTTTTTTATTACCGGGAAGGCGCATATTCGATCGCCCTCCCTCTGCTAATCAGGTCAATAAATACGCTAAGCAATTGGCAGGATGCAACTTCGGTGTACGGTTACGCTGGTCCAATCGCCTCGCATGAAGAAATTCCGTCAGCCATTATCCAACGGTTCCACGAATCGTTGCTAGGACAATTGCTGGAACTTCGGGTGATTACCGTGTTCACCCGGCTTCATCCGATAATTCCCCAGAAAGTACTATTGGCTGGGATCGGGGAATGCCGGACGCTAAGCCGGACGGTTTCGATCGATTTGACCTTGACTCCGGCAGAGCAGCGGGCGGCAATGCGAAGCAGCGTAAAGTTGGCAATT
Source organism: Acidobacteriota bacterium (assembly GCA_025350695.1). GTDB lineage: Bacteria > Acidobacteriota > Terriglobia > Bryobacterales > Bryobacteraceae > JANXSF01. Next base: position 70,888 of record JANXXI010000076.1, on the reverse strand, counting down.
AACAAATTGCACCGCAAAGGAATTGAATGCGTTCACGATCGCGAGGGGGGCTATCTGACGGCCTTCGTCGATATCTATCGCGAGACCATGCTTCGTGTCGGCGCTACTCCGGGCTACTTCTTCACGGAAGACTACTTCATCAGATTGTCGGCGGATTTGGAAGAAAAATTCCATTTATTCGTTTGCCTTATGAACGGCAAACCGGTATGCGCGGGGGTCTTCATCGAATGCCTGGACATTCTGCAGTACCATCTGGGGGGCACTCTAAGCTCGGCCCTTGTCCACGGACCTATGAAGTTGCTTTTCGATCAAGTGCGAATTTGGGCAAACGGCAGGAATCTGAAATTCTTTCACCTGGGCGGCGGGGCCACCACGGATCAAAACGATCCCCTACTTTATTTCAAACTTGGGTTTTCCAAAATGACGCATGACTTCAACGTCTGGTGTTGGGTGCTGAACGAAGGCGTATATCAGCAGTTATGCGACGAAGCTTCACGGTTCAACCACGTCAATAGTCTCGTTCCGGCCAAGCCGGCTTACTTTCCGGAATACCGCACGCCGGCCGTGCCTTCAAAGCTCCCCTGGAGAGTAGGGTAAGGCCATGAATATCCTGCTCACCGGCGCCGGCCGCCGAAATTTTCTGGTCCACTATTTCCGCCAAGCCTTGGGTCCATCGGGAAAAGTGATCGCCTGCGATGCGAGTCCGGACGCTCCAGCCATGACCGAAGCGGATGAGAGCATTGTTGTGCCCAGCATGGATCATCCATCGTATTTCAATGCTCTGGAATCCATTTGCCGGGAAAAGCGGGTGCGCCTGATTGTGCCGGTCAACGATCTGGAAATCGCCGGCATGGCGCGTCATGCGCCGCAATTCCATGCCGTGGGCGCTATTCCTCTAGTTCCTTCGCCGGCGATGGTAACAATGTGCCAGGACAAATGGGCGGCTTTCCAATGGCTTCGAGCCCGCGGGATTTCCGTGCCGGAGACGTTTGAAACACTCGCCTCAGCGCGTGCGGCTATAGCCAGCGGAGCCTTGCGATTTCCTTTCCTAATGAAGCCACGTTGGGGGACAAGTTCCATCGGCATAGAAACTGTCGAAAATGCGCGAGAACTGGAATTGGCGCATGAGTGGGGGCTGATTCAACTTCATCGAACCCTGCTTGCCAAGCTAAGCAAACCGGATTGCGGTGAGGCCTTCCTCTATCAGGAACGTCTCGTTGGCCAGGAGTACGGCATGGACGTTGTGAATGATCTGAACGGGAATTATGCCGCCACCCTCGCCCGCCGCAAGCTAGTGATGCGCGCCGGCAATACCGACCGCGCCATTAGCGTCGTTGATCCTGGGATCGAACGTCTGGGGCAATTGATTGGCCGGGGGATGGCGCAGCCTGGCAGTGTGGACTGCGACGTCATGGCAGTTGGGGATTCGCACTTCGTGCTCGACATAAATCCCCGTCTAGGCGGGGGCTATCCTTTCTCGCATCTGGCGGGCGCCAATCTACCGGCTGCGTTGGTTGCGTGGGCCGAAGGGACACTTCCGGACCCCGCATGGCTTAGCTACCGGCCAGGAGTGTTTTCCGCAAAGTTTGAGGGCGTGATGATTGTAGAGCGCCCTCGCAGCACATCTACCGTGGAGTGATTATTCATCATGGCTAAAAAGTTGGATTACGAGTTTATTGTTATCGGAGCGGGGCCATATGGACTGGCAGTCGCAAGCCATCTGCGCTCGGCGGGAATCTCTGTCCGCATTTTTGGCAAGCCGATGGATTTTTGGCGAACGCAAATGCCCAAAGGAATGTTGCTGCGCTCGCCCTGGGGTGGGTCCAATATCAGCGATGCTAAAAAGGCATGGACGCTCGATAGCTTTGAAACGGCCCGCGGGTCAACCTTGAACAGACGCCTTCCCGTGGAAGATTTCGTCGCCTACGGCGCGTGGTTCCAGCAACAAGCATTGCCCGAAATCGATCAACGCAACGTGTCACTTGTAGAACGCGCGAATGATGGTTATAAGGTGACGCTCGGTGACGGGGACAGCTTTCGAGCGGCCCGGGTAGTTGTCGCCACTGGAATCGGGCATTTCTCTCACCGCCCTGCTCTGTTCGAGGCGCTACCGCAAGAGTTAGCATCGCACACAAGCGATCAAAACAATCAGAACCTCAGCCGGTTTGCGGGCAAGAATGTGATCGTAGTAGGCGGGGGACAAAGCGCTATCGAGTCGGCCGCGCTTTTAAGCGAGGTGGGGGCCGAGGTGGAGGTTCTTATGCGGCAGCCTCAAATTCGTTGGCTGCGTGTTCGTCCACTCATAGAATGGTTCATGGATTGCAGATTGAATCCCTTCAAAGCTCCCGGCAAGATTGGCCCCATTGGTATCAACTGGCTCATTGAACATCCGGCCCTGTTCACAATGATGCCCCAAGGCCATCAAAGCAATTTGGCATATCGCGCCATTCGTCCGGCCGCTAGTTCCTGGCTATATCCCCGGACGCGGACTGTCAGGATCACCGAAGGCCGCCACGCTGTCCGTGCAGAGGAACGCCAAGGGAAGGCTTACCTGTGTCTAGACGATGGGGCCGAGCGAAGCGCAAACCACATTCTCCTTGGAACCGGGTACAGCGTTAGCATTGATCGGTACGGATTTTTGGCGACGCAGCTCAAGGAGAAGGTGGATACTGTCCGCGGCTATCCGGTTTTGAATCGAGGATTCGAATCATCGTGCCCCGGACTTTTTTTCGTGGGGACGACGGCGTCGTATTCGTTCGGACCTTTTCTACGATTTGTGGCCGGAACGCGATTCGCCGCGACGACGTTGACGCGCTACGCCGTGCGGACTGCAAAGTAAACGTGGTCAGTCCTCAGCTGCATCTGACTAACCCCCGCTGAAAAGAAATCGGGGGATCCGTCTCTAGCAGCTTGCTAACTTTGAACGCGCCACTGATTGCGAGAAGGCTTGCGAAAACCGTCAGCAAACTCGGCTGGTTCATGCAGCGCCACAGCGTCATATCGCTGACTCCCACCGCCGCGGCCGCGCATTCTCAAAGCGCTGAAATCTCCGAACACGCTTCGCGATCCGGCTCTTCCGGCTGACAGCGATAAATTGGAAAATAGCTAGGATTGCCGATATCCAATCCTTGTTCAAGATATTTGCGCTTGTGCAATTCTTCAAGGTTCGTGTATTGAGCAGGGTTGAGAATCCAGCTGCCGGTGTGGAATTCATGAGATTGCGGAGAAAAGCGGCGTTTGAATTGGAACAATGAATCCTCGCGGCCTCCTAAGCCTCCACCTAAATGAAAAAACTGAAGGCCTTGGCCGGTTCCCCACTCGCGAACTTGGTCGAGCAGAACCTTTAGCGGGGAATAGGCTACTAGCTCGGCTTCAATACCTGTGAGGTGAGCGTGCAGGAATGGTCCGTGTTGCATCGCCAGCAATGCGGCGGCAACAACGCCTTCATATTTAGTTACAAAGAGCCGGGTGTGCGGCCCCAAAAGTCCGCGGAACTTAGCCACCCAATCCGCATCGATCAGGTATTCGCTGCGCCCCTTTCGCCTCGTCATCGTTCCTCGATACAGACGAACGAAATCATCCACATGCCGCCAGTCGGAGTCCTCGGACGTAACAAAGCCCAGTTCGCGCGATTTCCGGATTTCCTGCCGCAGGATCTTTTGGTAGTCTTTGACTTGCGCTTCGAGTGTCTTGGTTAGATCGATGGATATCGTTGCCCCGCAGAATTTCAACCCGGCGGCGGGAGACGGGCCCTGGCTGTCCGGCAGAGTTGCTATTAACTGTTGATTGCCTAAAATGGGATGAAAACGTGTAAAAGCGGAAACCACTTTCTGCATGCGCCAGTGGTCGCAAAGGGCCAACCACGCACGCTGGACGAAAGCCGGGTCGGAGTGTGAGATTGGCCCCGCATAGCCATAGGCAGATGCCACATCGTAAAAATCGTCTCCGCCATCGACCGGGGTTAGCAGGTAAGGCCATAGTAAAAGCTTGTCCGACTCTTGATGAACGAAAACATAGGCTTCGCCTTCGGAGCCAAACCCAGGAACAAGATGGTACGCCGGAGTGTGATAAATGTCGTGGCGCACGCGCTGAAGCGTTTCGATCCATTCCTTATCGCCCGCACAATACAACCTATCTTGTCCGATGATCATAACTCCGCTGGACCTCCTGCCTTATTGGACAGCTCAGCCCACAGCACAGGAAACACGGAATCGTCCTTGTAGTCAGGATCGCCGTTTTCGTCACGGCGGCAAATAACATCGTTGAAAAGCTCTATCGGTCTGCCATCGGGTCTTAATGTGTTTTTGTATTTGTTCGATTCGTCTTGCATATGAACGGCCAGCGCAATTCGCGGTCTGGCCGAGCGATTCGGATAGCTGCCGTGAACGGTGCGGCAGTGGTGAAGGCTAAACTGGCCCTTCTTTAAGTTCATCACAACCGGTTTGAACTCGAAGCCCAATTGATTCACTTTGCGGGCTAGTCCCTCCATGTCGGCTTTGTGGAAAGAAAGTTCCGAACGTTCCAGTAAGTGAGACCATTTATGGCTACCGTCGAGAACCACCAGCGGCCCGTGCTCCTCTGCACAATCGTGGAGCGGTATCCATGCGGTTAGCATTTGCTGGGATGTACATGTGCCCCAATAGTCGCCGTCTACATGCCAACCCACAGCCTCGCCGGTTTGGCCGCCGGGTTTGTATACAAGTTGATCGTCAAACAACCGAATTTCCGTTGAGATGGCGGCGCTCGCCGCGATACGTCCGATGATTGGTGACCAGGCTAGTTTTCTTACTTTCAAGTTTTGCAACGACAAATACTCATTGTTCCGCGTGCCATCTCCATCCACCGGCATCCAGTCCCCGAAGCGCTTGCCGGCAAAGGGTAAAACATGGTCCCGATGACCGGTCCAGTGTTGTTGCAATCCCTCCCATGCGCCATCCAGAATTTGCTCGTCCAAAACCGTTCCCGTCGCCACCCAGCCGTGTTCCTGGTAAAAGCTGGTCTCGGCCAGAGTAAGTTTCATTTCTTGTATCAAGCTTGTTGTGGTCATTGCTAAAATCCTGTTTACAGCCCCCCTGTTTAACGAGCAACTGAGGCGATGCTCATTGATACGGAACCCGACTTGATTTTGCCGATGGCCCTTGCAAGGGACGACGCGACAATTTCCATTTGATTTTGGGAGAGGTGATTGAAGAATGGTAGAGCGATGGTTCGTTCGGCCACATGCTCTGTTACTGGAAAATCTCCAACACGGAACCCGAACTTCTCTTTGTAAAAGGGTTGCAAATGAATCGGGGAAAAGTAGTTGTTACAGCCAATTCCATCCGCCCGTAAATCATGCAGGATCTGATCACGATCGATGCGGGAAAACTCTTCTCTAAGCCGCACTACGTACACGAACCAACTCACCTCGGTTCCTTCAGCTGCCGGTGCGGGAAGGATCAACTCGTCAAAGTCAGCGAGCAATTCGTTATACCGCGAAGCCACTTGTTTTCTCATTTCCATGACTTTGTTGATGCGTATCAATTGCCCAATCCCCAGGGCGCAATTGATGTCGGAAAGACGGTAGTTGTACCCCAAGCGTTCGTGTTGAAGCCAGCCGCCTCCGTCACCTCGGCCCTGGTTTCGCCAACTACGGCAAAGGCGGGCTAACTCTTCGTCATCGGTTAGGATGACGCCGCCTTCTCCCGTAGTAATTTGTTTGTTCGGATAAAAAGCGAACACGCCGCTATGTCCAAATCCGCCAGCGCGCCGGTTGCCGATTTTGGCGCCAATAGCCTCGCAAGCATCTTCAATCACATGCAAACCGAAACGCTCCGCCAGGGGCAAAATTCTATTCATGTCGCAGGGCCGCCCAAACACATGTACAGGAAGAATCCCCCGTGTGTTACCGTTAACCGCATCCCGAATTAGGGCAGGGTTCAGGTTGTATGTATTGATATCAATGTCTACAAATTTTGGGATCGCCTGTTCAAACAAGAGACAGTTGGCCGACGCGACGAAACTGAACGGGGTAGTGATCACCTCGTCACCAAGGCCTATTCCCGCGCCTTTCACGCAAAGGTGCAGTCCGCTTGTCCCGGAATTTACGGCGATAGCAAAGCGAGTGCCCGCTACCTCGGCGGCTTCCTTTTCAAAGGCGGGTAACATCGGCCCAAGACTCAACGAGGGTCCGTCGAGAACTTGAAGGACACGGGCGCGATCTTCATCATTGATATCGGGTGAGGATAAGGGCACACGGCCGGATGGGCCGGCCTGAGGCGGAACAGTTCTTAGATTTTCAGTGACTGTAGGGTTTACTAAAGTGGTCATTAGATTTCTCCTTTCAAGTTGTCTTTTGATGTGTATTCGATTAAATGCTGGAAGGCGCTAGCCGAAGCCGGCGATTCTTGCGCCGAAGCTTTTTCCGATCCCCAAAATTCATCCATCGAGACTTGTCCGGGCCGCGACACGCCTGAACCGGTCAATACTTTCCATCCGGTGAGGATTAGGATTTTCAAGTCAACAATAAAGCTTCGGTTGTCGACGTACCAGACGTCCAACGCCAGCTTATGTTCCCAATCGATAGCATTACGGCCATTGATCTGCGCCCAGCCTGTAATGCCGGGCATTACGGTTTGCCGGCGTCTCTGTTCGGCGCTGTATCTGTCCAAATATTGGATCTGAAGCGGCCTAGGGCCGACCAGACTCATGTCACCAATCAGCACGGTCCAAAGTTGAGGCAATTCATCAAGGCTGCTGCGCCGCAAAAACTTTCCGAAGGCGGGAAGTCGCTCGAATTCGGAAAGAAGGTTCCCGTCCGGTCCGCGTTCTGAAGTCATGGAGCGAAATTTCAGACACTCAAAAATAGCCTCGTTCAACCCTGGACGCGGATGACGGAATAAGACAGGACTGCCCATGAAGTAACGCACGGCAACAGCGGTGATGACAATTACGGGGGCCAGTAGCAGGAGAGCAATGCCGGCCACGAAAATATCAAAAATCCGCTTGGTCAGGTTATAGAACGGGCGGGATTGAGTCATGATTCACTTCCGACTGCCAGACCAATCTGCTGTTCCTTTAAATGGCCGCTCGATTCGCTCAGATAACGCTCGCCTACTTTACGGGAGCGGATGATTCGCGCCGGTGTTCCATAGACCACGACTTCATCCGGGACCGATTTCGTCACCACCGCGCCGGCTCCGATTACGGTATGCCTGCCAATAGTCACTTCCTGCACCACAGTTGCGCCAATGCCAACGTTCGAATATCCGCCGACATAAATGGAGCCGCCAGTTACGGCTGATGGGCCCAGGCTTGAAAACTCTTCCATGACTGAATCGTGATCAAGCGAAGAGCGGGTGTTCAGAATGCAAAAAGGGCCAACATGGGCCCCGGAATTGACCACGGCTCCAGCCATAATTACCGTTCCTTGGCCGATGAAAGCATCTTCGGCCACCTGCGCCGACGGATGAACAGCTGTTGCAAATTCCAAGTCTGGACAACATTCTCGAATCTTGTTTACGATGCGCGCTCTTGCCCAGTTATCCCCGATAGCGACCACGCAGCCTAAGCCGGCGTGTTTGAAAGCCAAGCCGGGTAAAGCACTGATGTCCCCTAACACTTGATGGGCTCCGCATGGGGTCCCCACCGCTTTATAGTTGTCCAGCAAACCAGCAACTTCATAAATGCCTTGCCGCCGAATGATGTCGAGAACGACTTTGGCGTGACCGGATGCTCCGAAGACAACAATTTTCTTACCTGTCCTTGTCTTATCTATCATTGGCGGCTCCGTTTCAATCGGATAGGACTGCTGGCCAGGGTTGGACGGGAAGCCGGCGGAATGGATTCAAATGAATAAACACGAACATCAAAGGCGGGTACTGCTCCTGTAATTAGAACGATGTGTGAGTCGATTGACGAATCGACCACTTGATCGGTAATGTATTCGGCGACTCGAATAAATCCTTTTGGCGTTCGCACCGCGATCTCGCCGGTCCAATCCGCGGCCGAGTTATTTATCAGGCTGACAAGAATCTTGCCCTCAGCCTCACCGGTCACGAATTCGATGGGAGCCCCAGTGATGCGGGCGGATGCGAAACGATTGAATACCATGTCCAGCAATTCGATACTTACGTCGAGCAACTGGCTGCGATCTTTAGCCTGCATGTAGCTGGGCGCGGTTAGGTAAACTTCTCCTGCGCCCACTATGTTTCTTGTCAGGATCGGATCCGCGGCCTCATTGTCCGCCAGAACTTCAGCCGTTGCAGGCCGCAGAGGCAGGTAGGCATAAACCGGCTGCCGACGATAGTCTGCTTGTGTCACCCAGCGGAAGGACGAAGCCTCCTTGATAGGTCCTGAATTCCCGGATGCCCCCAACAATTCCTCGTCAGCAAGAGTTGCTTGCGCAGCGTTGATGATCAGAATCCCCCCCCGGTCCACCCAAGCAGCTATGTCGCCACGAAGCCGGCCATTCAAGCTAACGTCGCCAAGCATGAAGATCGCCTTATAGCGATTCAGCACCTTTGCCGGAGCGGTGTCTGTGATAATGTCCAAGTTGTCGCCCCAGCGCGTAAAAGGCATCGGTTCAAACGGCTTTGGGTCGCCTCCCGAAGCCAGGAATGAGCGGAAAGCGGATTGATTGGGAACTCCGCTGCTGTTAGAGAAGGTGGCTCCCGGAGCCAAGCCGTGCAGCCAATGATTCGGGTATGCCAACCGGAAAAAGTTGTTGGCCATATAGTCTCCGTCCGCGTATGGAATGTCCTGATACCAGACCGCGTCGCGTTGGTCGTAAACGCCGTGCTTGGGATCGAAGCCCGCCGAGTGGCTTATTAGAATGGCGATATTAATTTTCGGTTGGCCCGCATCAGGATGGCGGCGGAGGGCAAAATCGGCGAACTCCTCGGTGACTAAACCAAGAGGGTTTAGTGTTCCGTTGGCGAAACGGTAATTAGTCGCTTCGTTCTGGATTGTGCGAGCTCCAGCAAGAAACGCCGCGTAGTAGTGGCGCCGAACATAACTCTCAGACCATCCCCCTTGCAGGACACCATCCGCGGTGTAGGTAGTCGCCATATTGGTTGTGCTTCGCCAAGTGGACATGTCGATGCCCCACTCTTTACCGTGCTGCGCAGCAGCCCCTCGCAAGAAAGCTATGCCGGTGGAAAGGTCCCCTAATTCGTCGATACCACGTTCCAACATTTGGAGGTCAACGCCCATTTCGTATGCCGTGAAAACGTTAGGCGAGTAATCCGTAATAGCCGCCAGCCTTAAGTTACGAGCCTGCTGCGGCGCCTTTAAACGCTGAATCAGCGTTGGGAAGGAGGCTGTGTAATAAGTTTGGAACGCATTGACGGCCGCTGCGCGTGTCAAGCCGATGTACCTTGGCCGTCCTTTGCTTACCCACAAGCCACCGGATTGATCCCATTCGGGCATCAAATTCCAGAGCACTGGATTGGGAGCAGTTTCGGCCAAATCCGCAAGCGCCGCCGATTCTTTTTCGATGGCGGTTTCAGGCATTGCGGCGGGAACGGAGGATCCTGCTAATCGCAGCATGAGGCTGGCGGCATAAGGATCGGTAAGACGGGAAACACCGCGCTCAACTGGAGGAGCTATTACGATGCCGTTGGTCATTCCCTGGTTTAGATTCCGCTCCAGTTGGGGATCTAAATATCCTCGTGGGGCGAAGTACTCCTGGTAGAAAGTGAAGCTGGCCATTGACTGTTCTTGCGCGGAGATTACTGGCGGGAATACCGCCAGAATCGCGAATAGTCCAGGGATTGAGCCGCGAATTAGTGGGTTCTTGCAGGATTTCATACTATGTATGACTCTCCATTCGCGACTCCATCGCGGCAACATTCGAAAGTGATTCTTTTACTAATTTGCGATACTCATCCATCCACAATTGATTGACCCGTTGTTCGGAATAACGAGCCTGAATGTGACTCATGGCGGCGCGTCCGACTGTTTCGCGAAATTTGGGGTTTGCCGCCAATTTCGCGATTGCTTGAGCCAAAGAGATTGGGTCTCTGGGCGGCACAAGTAAGCCTGTGACTCCGTCTTGGACGGCGTCCAATCCGGAAACTCGGCAGGATACGATTGGCACGCCCATGGCTCCTGCTTCAAGGGCCACTTGCGAAAGGCCCTCGCGGAATGTTGGCAGGACAAAAATGTCCGTGGCGGAGTAGATCGAAGCTGTTGCCTCAGGAGCTTGAGCACCAAGCATATGTACCCGCGCGTGCGTTCGCAGCCCAGTCAACGCCGCTTCAGAAACAGGATCCGTATGATCAAGCGGGCCTGCAAGCAATAGATGGATGTTAGGGAACTGATGGGCTATGACGGGCCACGCCTCCGCCAACACTTCAATACCTTTGTCCCGCGCCACACGTCCAACAAACGACAACAAAAGCGCGCCAGATGGAATTCCGAGTTTCTCTCGAAAAGCGCTCCCGGAGCTGCGCAGCGTTGCCGGATTGAAGCGAGTAAGATTGACCCCGGCGCAAGACCCATCTCCGAGTAAATCGATTTTCGATGCGGGACACAGTTTTAAGTCAACGACTAATTCTCTGACCGATGCACTGACGGAATAGGTTCTGGATGCTAAAGCCGCGCTGGCTCGCTCCGCTGCTTCAAGAACCTTGCGCCACTTTCCCGTCCTTGTCAGTAAAGGCAAACCGTGGACTGTGTAGAGGCGAACGGGAACACACGTTGCTCGGGCTGCGGCCATGCCTAACAACCCAGCCTTCGGAGTATGGGCATGGACTATGTGTGGACGCAACTTACGCATCAAGGCAAATAGCCTGAAAAGCGATACCAAATCATGCGCGGGATGCGGTTTTCGTTCCATCGGGATTGCATGAACCGTAACGCCGGGAATCTTTCCGATTTCCGCTAAATCCAATCCTGGGGAGGAAACAGCATGAACCTCAAAGCCTTCCTGTGCGAGCGAACGCAACTGGCTGGGGAAGAAAACAGCTAGCGTTTCAGGAACGGTTGTAATCACCATTAAACGCAACGGAGTTGCGGCGGCGCTTCTCATGCGGCGGCCCTCCCGGCGGCGTTCAACCGGTTGAATACTTCATGCCATTCCGTCGATTCCAACGGATCCAGTTGGTGCTCTCGAAGCCTTAAAGCCTGGTAGCGAGTGGATGTGGCGGCAAGAGCCGCGTCAGATACGACCTTGAGCGATTCGGTGAATGCCGCTTCCCAAAACAGACCCGGTCGGGTGATGTCGCGGCGTTCGCGCAAATATCGCAGGCGTCCCAAGCGCGTCTTCAAGCGTTTGCGGAATCCACCCCGCAGTTCGCGGTAGCCATAAAGTAACTGGGGCACGTTGGCAAAGCGGCTAGTCGGGTAAGACCTGTAGAGTAACTCAATATCTTCAAAGCGGATTGCGGCTGGATCATAATGGTGCTTACGGTACCAACCGGCGCGCGCGAGCCACGTAGGGTGCGCCAAACCGAATCCTGAAGCTGGATTGGCCACAATTTCCTCATGCTCAAGTGGAACAAGACGCTTGCCAATGGGGGCGCCATTTTCCTCGAAAATCAACATGGGGCAACCGGCTACATCAACCTCGGGTCTGGCTTCGAGAAACGCAACCTGATGCCGAAGCCGGTGCGGATAACTAATATCGTCCGCATCCATGCGCGCAATCAGCGAGCCACTGGAACGATCGATGCATTCGTTCAGCCTAGCCGCCAAACCTTTTGATTTTCCATCTGACCAGACAATCACTCTTGGATCGCGAACTGCACGCGCGACTTCCAGGCTGCCGTCGGTTGAGCCATCGTTACAAAGCAGCAACTCCCAATCGGTGAAACTCTGTTCCAGAATCGAACGCAGAGCGGGAACGAACTCCGCCCCACCATTGAGAAAGGGAAGAATGATGCTTACCGTTGGGCCCGAACTGTTGTGCGCTCTGTTCATGGAATTAGGCCTGACAATACACCTGTTGCAGGTCGGATGTGATCGTTTCCCACGCGAATCGTTTGGCATTGGCTCGCGCGGCCGTGGAAAAACTTCTTCGCCTCTGGTCGTCGTCCATCAGCGTGCGCAATTGCCGCGTCAGATCCTGAATGTCCCCAGGGTTGAACAGCAACCCGCTGGTGTTGCGCACCACTTCGGGGAGGCCTCCATGATTGCTGCAAACCACGGGCCGGCCGCAGGCTTGCGCCTCTATCGCGGCCATCCCAAACATTTCGTTTGTGCGAGTCGGAAGAACAAAAACATCCGCCATATTGTAGACGGACGGTAGGATCTCTTCGTCGACCGGACCAAGATAGATGCCTTGCTCGTGTTTTAGACGTTCTGTAATTGGATTTGATCCGCCGTGCCCGAATTGGCCCACTGGTCCGGCGACTACTAATCGAACCTTGCGTCCTTCGGCCCGCAATTGAGCGTAGGCGTCCACCAGCAGGTCGGTGCCTTTTTGCTCGCACACGCGTCCAACATAGAGCAGCACAAATTCATCGCTCAGGCCCACAGCCGCCCGGCGCGTGGCTCCTTGTTCAGGATTGTGCGTGAATTGTTGTAGGCTGACTCCGTTGTATAGAACTTGCATGCGATCCTCCGGAATGGACCAATACGCCGCGGATTCCTTCAAGCAATAACCAGAGACGGGCAGCAGCGAGGAAAAGGAATTCAAGGCGCGCTTATACCAGGGAAAGAAGGGATTTTGTTTTCCACGGCGGAAGATGAAATAGTCGAAAGTCAGAACCGTCTTAACTTCGAGACCCCTCGCAAAAAGTTTAGTAAAAGCGGCGCCTTCGGCGAGAGTGTGGAAATGAATCACATCGGGCTTGCTGCTCTTCGCGTCGCGCACGCTTTTGGCTAGGAACTCGGCCGCGCGCACCACGCCTTTTTGTCTGCATTCAATGGAGCGAATTTCCGCGCCATGATAATCCGCCGATCCCGCCACGCTGTCCGCCGAATAAACGATCACCCGTTCCCCGGCTTGCGCCTGGCGCGCGGCTACCTCGCGAATCCTTCTTTCGGTAGCGCCTCCAAGGTTATAAAGGATCGGCAAATTCGGGGGACCAATGTGTACGATGGTCATAATCTTTCACCTGCAATTTGTTGCTTGTTTGTTGCGCCCACGGCGCTTGCGCCCTTTGCCCCGCCAGTGCCTTTCATCCGCACGGCAATACGGATGAATCTGTCGATTCCTAGGGGATTCCATGAATGCCGCCGCGGCTTTCGTCCCGCCACGGCTTGGTACATATCCAAATGCTTTTGAACCATCGAGCCGATCGAGAACTTGCTTCTCGCATACTCGCTCATTGCTCTCGAAGCTTCTCCGAATATCCGGCGATTGGAAATAACTTCGCGCAATCCGGCAGCAAGCGACTCTACTGAGCCAGGCTTCACCAGCACTCCGAATCCTCCGGCCTGTTCGGGAATTCCTCCGATTGTTGTAGCTACAAAGGGCAGTCCGCTAAACATCGCCTCTGTGATGACTGAAGGCAACGCTTCGGTTTCACTGGGTAACACCAGACAGTCCCTGGTTTGATAGAGGCTAGCTAGTTCCGTAGGAGTCTTCTTACCCAGGAATTTCACACGTGAGTCGATGCCAAGTGATTCGGCCAATGCTCTCAACTCACGTTCCAGGGATGCGGTTTGATAGACAAGCTCTAGTTCAACAGAGGGCGGTAGCAGCGCCAAGGCTTGCAACAGTACGTCGCATCGCTTGACAGGAATGAGTTGGCCAACGAAGAGGAGCCGGAAGGCGTCGGAAGCTCCTTCAACATTGCGTTGGGTGAATGGGAAAAGGTCTGGGGAAACGCCATTCGCTATAGTGGCTTGAACGGAGCCTGCCAACGCATGGTTTCCGCGTTGAAACCGCCCCTCTGCTTCAGACAGACTGACAACGCCATCGGCGCGCGACATGACATATTTCATTGCTATTTGCCGTGGTCTGCTTAATGCCGTACCGTTCATCAAGCTTGCATCATGGGCAGTGAATACGAACGGCGTTCGGGATGGGTCACTTGCCAGACGCGCCGCTCCATAACTCAAATGGTGAACGTGCACAATATCGAATTGGCCGAAATCAGTTACGTCGTAGTGGCTGAGCGTCGTCACTTCGTGCCCAGCCATCCGGAAGCCCGATTCGAGAGTAGTTTCGGGAGTTGTCTTCACGTATTCCGAACGTGTGCCGCCTTTCGCGTAAATGCCGCCAATCAAGCAGATCTTCATCGCGCCGCTCCTATCGCGCCGGCTCCCCGGTCAAAGCCGAGGATCCATTTGCGCAACTGCAAAGTGGCCAGATAGAAATAGATGGGGACAAAAAAGTAAATCAGAATTTGGCTGAAGATGCTGAGGCTCCATGCCCCCAGCATCGCCGCCCACAGCGATGCATATTGGATGGAAAATGCCGCGAAGGTAGACTGCGCCGCGGCAAACAATCGTTGCGCGTAACTTAAAAACAGTCCTAGTAACACGAAGCCCGCCAAAACGCCCGGCGCATGGAAATTCGCAAACAGTTCGGCGTCGAAAGGAATGATTTGATCTTCGAACCCAGCCGCTCCGTAAATGGCTCGATTAAATAAGGCCGGCCCATTTGTATCCCTAAAACTTTTCCCGAATATCGGCACGGGGCCAAGAGCCGACGCAATCAGCGTCGACCCGCCATAAAGAGTGTTTCCCCAACCCAATCGCTCGTAAAAGAGAGCTGCGAACTGTGGACCGCCACTGTATGCTTGAAGGGTTTCCGATGTTTCACGAACATTCTCCGCGAAAGATGCATTGCCTTGGTTGCCTTCAGCGCCTGCCATGAGGTTGGAACGATAAGTGCTGATGGCGATCAAAACCGGGAGCGCGGCAGCGGCAACGATGATTGTCACGCCAATGGGAATGAGCCGGATTCTTGCGCTGTAAGTTGCGGCAAGACAAATCAGTGGAAACACGAAAGCGGCCCGATTGAAACTGAAGGTTAGGTTGGCGATGGTAATGCCCACCGCGGCGATCACCCCAACCAATGTTGGCCGCCAAATGCTGCTATTCTCCTCCATCTGGTCTGAGATGCGAGACCACCAGGCAACCAGCGAAAACGCAAGAAATGGGCGCAAAATGGTGCCGAATAAGCCAAATAAGGTTCCGTCCAGTTCCTGTTGGATATCCACCACGGCGGAAGGTTCAAGGAAATACTGCACGATTCTAGCTGGGCTTCCGAATGCGGCTGCGAATCCGACGATTCCCAAACCGGCGAAAATCAATACTATCGGACCTGAAGGGCTTTGGGAAAGAGCCGAAGTGAGCATTGCTGAAGATGGGCGGATGATCCCTTCAGGAGCCAGCGTTAACCCAACACAAAACGCAATGTAGGCCAGGATGTCAATTTGGATAGCGCCTTCCATGGACCTGAAAGAAGGCAGCGTTGTAAGAATTCTGTTTTCCGCCCCAACGGCCATGATCAAGCAAGGAACAACAACGAGTTTTAAGAACAGCAAGAAAAGCGCTATATTGACCGGGCAAAGATAGTGATCGAGGCGTGGCCGGCACTTGGGCGCCACGAATTGCATGAATGCGTAGATTGGCGCCGAAATCAAAGCCGTTACCATCCTGCGCTCCGGCGGCGCATAAAGGTAGAAGGTCAACGCAATTAACGGCAATAGAAGCGTCCAACCCGCATGAAGCTGTTTGGGGCGCGCTGAAGTAGAGAGATTCATCCGTGGGATCCCTCCGGGGCTTCCAGAGTTTTCAAGGCGGCCCATAAAGCAATAGAAGCTACCGCATAAGAAATGGCGAACGAGGCCGCAAGGCCCGCGGCATTCCAGCGAGGCACAGTCAGTTGCGCAGTCAACAGAAATACAGCCGCCAACAATAGATCCGCCGCCGCGCGCGCCCAAGCGTGCCCCTTGCTTAGAAGCGCGGCGCCCAATTGTGTGTTGATGATGGTTGGAATTGCGGAGAGCGCCAGAATTACAAGCACGGGCCAGCCGCGCCGAAAAGATGCGCCAAACATACCCATCAATGTTGGCGAAAGAGCCGCGCAAAGTAGGACCGGTGGAATGGTCGCAACCATGCCAAATCCCATGTTCCAGCGAAACGCCTGTTGGAAGCCGGCGGAGTCTCCCGCCGACCGGTACCGTGAAAGAGCCGGCACGGCGATGCGCGAAACCGCTAACGGGACGAAAATTAACAGATAGCGAAAGCGGTCCGCGGCGGTGAACAAGGCCATGGAGGAAAATCCATCGAGTTGCCTTACCAGCAGGACGCTGTTCATCCAGGTAACAGGCGCGACTACAATGCCGGATAAATAAGAGGGAAGGCTGAACGACAAAAGCATGCCTCGCTCCGACGAACAACCGGCAAGAGAAGGGTGGATGCCCCACTTGCGGCACTCGCCTGTCAAGGCAATCCAGTTCATGACGCACGAGCCTGCCACCGAAGCCGTTAGCCCCGCGATGGCTCCTGAAGCCCCAAAGCTATGGGCCAGCCACGCTGTGAGCGGAATAGAAAGAAGGCCGTTCCAGACACTGAGGCGGGCAATACGGGGAAATGCTTCGAATCCCGTCAGAGCGCCTGTCTGTACCGCGTCAATGACTCCGAACACCAAGAGTCCCGAAGCACCGATTAATTGGTTGGAAAGACCCGGCGAAGCAAATCCTGTCGATGCAAGCGTTGGCGCAAGTAGGATCAAGGCAATCGTTAAAAGAATGCCCGCAACTGCCGCCGCGCAAAGACATAGCGCAAGGATTCTGCCGGCTCTAACCGGGTCGGAATCCCGAAACTCGGCCATGAATTTCGTTGTTGTCATTGCCAATCCCATTCCCGCGATCGGGGCAAACATTCCGACTGTGCTTTGAATGATGGCTACATAGCCAAATTGAGTTTGTTCCAATATTCGGGCGCAAATCACCAAGGCGGCCAGATTGGCTCCACGGGAAATTAGCGCGGCCAGGAACGACCAACCGGCCACGCCTGCCAAACTCCGCTGAGATTTAAACGAAGCGGACAAAGTCCGGGCCAGTTCGTATTTACCGGACAAAGGAACAACCAATCTGGGATTAAGTTCACTCATGATCGGCTCAATTGTTCAAAACCGTACCCAGAAGAATAGACCCGTCCTCTTTCAAACGCGAAGCGGCCGCTTGGGCAACTTCTCGCGTAGTTTCCCCCGCGCGTACAACCAAAATCACTCCATCCGACATTCGACCGAAAACCCGGGCATCGGGTAGATCGCAAAGGGATGGAGAATCAATCAGAATCAAGTCGTACTCTCCCCTCATTTCCGCAAGCAGAGGGGTCATCGAATACATCAGTTCAAGAGCACCGGTTTCCTTTGGTCCCGTGGCGACCAGAGAAACTCCGGGCATCGGCGTGGGATGCGTGACGTACTGAAATAGATCCGTTTGTATGCCCGGCAAATCGACCAGATCGCTGAGACCGAAGTTGCCATCAAGTCCCAGCCATTTGTGAAGCCCACGTTCGCGAGCCGCGTCGATTAACAAGACGCGCCGCTTCATTTGCGAAAGCACAGCCGCCAGATTCATTACCAGTGTGGTTTTGCCTTCCGCAGCCAGGGCGCTGGTAACTACAATTACCTGGGGAGCCAGGACAGCCTCGCGCGAGAATAAGATTGAAGTCAAGACGGATCGAAAAGATTCTGCTTCCATCGAAGTCGGATTGTTCCAGGTGGGCAGTTTCCCGCTTGCTAAGGCACGGCTCTCCCAGTCCTCACGCTGTTTAGCGCCGGCATGGAGATTCCCTTTGTCGATGCGCCTTGGCTCTTGACTCCGGAACTGAGGAATAACTCCAAGTTCCGGCACATCCAAATGAAATGCTAAATCTCCAGGCCTGCGAATGCGATCATCAGAGCGATCTAGAGCTGTCACCAGGACCAGTCCTAAGAGGAGTCCGGCGGTTGAGCCCCACATCATATTGAGAAGCATGCTTGGCCGGTACGGTTTGAGCGGCGTCTGCGCCCGGTCAACTAGTCGCGCGCTGCTTGCCCTTAATGCGGAGACTACTTTGGCCTCGGCCGCCTTTTGCATCAAAGTGTTGTACAACAGCCGGTTGGTGTCAACGTCGCGCTTCAAAATTCCGTATTGAATGGCGATGGAACCCTGTTTATTCACCTGCGTTACCTGGTTCTCATAACTTTCCTGCAAGAGTTGCTCTCTGCGGATTGAGTCGTTGTAATCCGTCCGAATTCCTTGCAGGACGGCCGCGGACTCGGATCGCAGTGTTGCATCGATCACCGCTAGCTGCGATTCCAATCGTTTGACGCCATCAAAATCGGAAGTGTACACAGTTAACAGATCCGCTCTTTGGCGGCGCAAGTCGGCAGCTTTAGCTTGGTGATCCCGCAAAGCACTTCCAAGTGGCGCTTCGAGGGAGTCGAGCGGCGCTAGCAATGCGGCTTCCAGACGAGCCTGCTTCATCATGCGGTTTTCTTGCGCCTTACTCAGATTTTCCTGCACTTGATGTAACTTCTGTTCATCGGGGCGATGCTCTTCTGTTGTGACCAGCAGGCCCGTAAGTTTGGCGTAGGCTTGAAGCCGGTTTTCCGAATCGGCCAATTTACCGCGTAGATCCCCGATCTGTTCTTCGAGCCAGGCGCTTGTGCCCTTTGATATTTCAAGCCGCGCTTCAATGCTCTGTGCAATATATTGTTGAGCCAATTTATTGACGAAGGTCGCGGCATAGCTTGGATCGGGGCTGTCGAATATCAAGTCGACGATTCTAGTCTGACGCGTATCACGCACCTGAAGGTTCTGCGAAGCAGCTTCCGCTCGTATTTCGGGGGATGGTTTGACAGCTATCTCATTTTGCTGAAATTGAGTAATGAACGACCTGACGCCTGTAGGCGGCGGTAATTTTTCATCCGGCAGCTGCCTAACTACCCTCGCCAGCAAACTTTGACTCTGCAAGAGCCGCACCTGCGTTTGCATGTCACTGCTTAAGGAAGTTGGCTGCGACGTGGAGACCTGGGAGACTTCGCGGAGGTTTAAGAAATTTTCGTTAAGATCCTGAATTTCAAGTGAACCTTGCGCACGATATACCGGGGTTTGACTTGCGGTAACAACGTAGGCTCCGAGACAGCCAAGAATTGTGGAGAGCGCGAGAAGTTTGCAGTGAGCACGCAGGAACGCCCACAAGTTTAAAGCGGTGTTTTCGCCGGCCGGCTTGGCATTTCTGACCGAGATTACATGCGTGGCGGCGGCGAGCGCACCAAAGTTGCTGGAGGGTGCGACAATATTTCCCCGTTCCTTCGAAGCTGCTTTGATTCCTAACTTCATTAGCGGAATATCACCAATCCAGTTGCCATCTGCAAGCCTGCTTCAATCGCTTTCATGCTGACCATTTTCATTGCACTACTCGGAATGAAAAGTATGTCATTTGGCTGCATCTTCTGATCCGGGGCCTTATTCGCCAAAATTTGTTTCACGTCAATGACGATCTCCTGCGAGACGGAGGAGTTCACCGATGGCCGCAAAATTCGAGCCCTTTGGGGGGATGAACCGGGCGCCACACCTTCCGCCATCGACACTGCTTGCAACACCGTGATGGATTCCCTCTCAGCCAACATGAAGCCGCCTGGTTTGCGGACACTGCCCATGACGTACACCAAATCCGCGCGAGGAATGGAGATGACGTCATGAGGCCGAATCTGTATGTTGGCTTCGGGCGTCCGGGCCTCCAGCAGCGCTTTCACACCGATTTCCGTTGTTACGAACTGCCCACTGGCATCTTCCTTCCAATTCGCGGACACAATGGCGTCTTTCGATCTTGGCCTAGTGATTTTGATAACGTTACCCGCCTCGGGCTTCATCCCTTCCGCAATAGCCAGTACTTCAACCAGATTCTTCCCACCTCGAAGTTGGTGCACACCGGGTTTGTTCACGCTACCCAGTATGGACACAGGCTGCGAGCCGAATTCAGTTACCTCCACAGTGATATTGGGCTTGCGAATGATGCCCGTCAGCTTCTTTTGAATCTCCACTCCAAGCTGTTCGGTCGTTAAACCTTCGGCCTTCAAGCGTCCCGCATACTGCAAATCTATCGTTCCATCCCGATCGATGGTGGCTGGTTTTATCTCAATTTCTTTAAGATCACGCAAACTAATCGTGATGCGGTCTCCGGGCCCAAGGAGATACTTGCCGGAACCAGTCTGACCAACCGCTACGTTTGCAATTAGATACAAGCACGCAAAAAGAAGGTTAATTCGAGGCGGGCTTTTCAAGCCTTTTCGAAGACCGTCGGAAAGAACTAGCAACTGTTTTGGAAAATTTTCAGCGCGCATAAAGACTCCGAAGTCAAAGCCCATCGCTCTCTGTAGATCCACGAAGCTGCTAGGGGGAACTCGCGCTCTGGCTTTCAGAACAACTGCTCCAGATTAAACCATAATCATGTATTCAGTCAACGGATAATAGGCGAGCAAATCGATTCCAGGCCAGCAATAGTACCGGGCAAAAATGGGAATATTTGTCCTATGCGTACTATGACAGCACCTAAGATCCGCGTTACCTATGTCATAGCGATTTAAGACTCAGGAATTAAAGCAAATAATCGCTCCGGCTCTGTCAACAATTTGTTTCTCAATTTGATTAACTGATGTTGTTTCGGCTTCCTCGTTGCGGAAAAGATCCTAATTGAGCTCATCCCACCCGGGCGAGGAACTCATCGATTTCCGGTCCGCCTGCATCCGAACCTGATGCGAGGTCCTGTAATTGATCTTCAGCGTCGACGACCGCCCCCGGACATCCACTCCCGGCGCCTTCCCTGAAAAAGGCTGCTTGAAAAATCCGCTGTCCCGAGTCACCAGCAAAGAACAAAGGTGGCTTCCCGAGGAGCGTCGCAAGCAACCGAAGCTGCCCGATCCTCACATCCTGCGGCTCGTCCACCACTGCGAACGCAAACGAAAGATCCTTGGCTCCAGCCAGCTTCTCCGCCAACAGCGTAAACTTCATCGATTGCGTAATCAGCCCCTTGGCTTCGAGTCCAGCCGCACCTTTTCCAAGATCGCCCACAGCCCTGCCCGCTGCTCCTCGGAAGGCCGCGTCTTCAGCCCCAGACGGCTCACATCGCGGTAGGCTTCCCACGCATTCAATTGCCAGGCGTCAACAAACAGGTTAGCCGCCGGAATTTCGTATGCAACGCACTCGCCAACGCAAAAATGTGTGCAGGAGGTCGCGAGCTCGAATCTCGCCAGCCCGACCATTTCCCCACGTCAAATTTAATTAGAATTATCGTTCGCGCAATGGAGACGCTCCTTCCCAGGCCCTGCCGGACCATCGCCCAAGTAACCATACCCGAAACGCAAGGCTGATGTAACATAGTCAGGAACCATGCGCCACCTTGTCATCCTGTTCTTCGCCGCTTGCACCCTGCACGCCCAAAATGCCACCCGCTCGGGTCGCTTCCATGTCGAGCACCCCACGTTATTGAATCTCGGCTTTGAATGGCTCATCGATGGCGACGCCAATCGGAATGCCACCGTGGAGGTCCGCTTCCGTAAAGTGGGCGCCGCAGCCTGGCGGCCAGCGCTCCCTCTATTGCGCATCGGTGGAGAGCGCGTGTACCGCGACCGTGAGAGCATGACCTACACAGTTCCCGAAGGCTTCGCCGGCAGCATCCTGAACCTTGAGCCCGCCACCAGCTATGAATGCGAGTTCACGCTCCAGGATCCCGACGGCGTCACCGGCCAGGTGCAACAGCGTGTCACGGTGGCCACCCGGGCAGAACCGAAATCCTACACCGGCGGGCGCGTACTCCACGTCTATCCAGTCGATCATGAAGGCCCGCGTGAGGAACCCAGTTTCATCGGACTCAAGGCGGCCTACTATGGCGAAGGGCGTGGCGATTGGACCGCCGTCCGTATGAAAAAAGCCCAGCCTGGCGACACCATTCTCGTCCACGGTGGCCTTTACCGGCCGGAACGTTTCAATTACGTTGACCCGCTAAGCGCCCCCTTCACCGGTTCCTGGTCCCTATCCTTGAAAGGCACGGCCGAGAAGCCCATAACCATAAAAGGCGCCGGCGATAGCGAAGCAATTTTTGACGGCGCGGGCAACCACAAACTGTTCGATGTCATGGCCACCCAGCATCACATATTCGAAGGGCTGACCTTCCGCAATACTGAGATCGCCATGTTCGCCGGCGAGAAGGAAGTGATGGGCGCAGTGGCTCTCACGGTTCGCAATTGCCGCTTCGAGGACATTGGCGTCGGCATTTGGACCGAAAGCGCTGATTCCCGCGATTTCTTTATTTCCGACAATCTTTTCTTGGGCCGCGAAGACCAGATGCGCCTCATCGGTTGGAATCAAGCCGGGTCGAGGGCCGCGGGAATTTATCCTTCGCATCTGCTGCGGAGCTTCTTTTCCATCAAAGTCTACGGACCGGGACACGTGATTGCCCACAACGCCATCGCCTATTTTCATGACGCCATTTGCATCTCCACCTACGGCCCGCCCGAAGCTGATCCCGAGCGGCGCGCCTCGTCTATCGACATTTACAACAACGATATTCACCTTACCAACGACGACTTCATAGAAACCGACGGGGGCGCCCACAACATCCGCGTCTTTCAAAACCGTGGTGTGAATGCCGCTCACAACGGCTACAGCGCTCAGCCCTTGTTCGGCGGGCCGGTCTATTTTTTCCGCAACTTGCTCTATCACGTCCCCGCGGGCGGCCCCTTCAAATTCAGCGCCGCGCCCGCCGGCATTCTCGCTTACCACAACACGATGATTGGCGAACAGACTGCGAAAGAACCGTACTCAAACGCGCACTTTCGCAATAACCTATTTCTAGGAAAGGATATTCCGAACCGCGGCATCATGACTTGGGCCAATGCCACGGGCAACTACAGCAGTGACTATAATGGCTTCCGCCCCAACCGCAACGTTACAAGGCAGTACGCATGGCTTGCGCCGGAGCCGGGCAAGACGGCCCATGGAGCGAAAGAATCCGACTGGCGTGGCTTTGCCACACTCGCCGAGTTTCAAAAGGCAACCGGCCAGGAAGCTCACGGAATCGAAGTGGATTACGACATCTTCGAAAACCTGGCGCCCCCCGACCCCGCCCGCCGTTACCAGGTTTACCATTCAATGGATCTAAATTTCCGGCTAAAGGCGAACTCCAAAGCCATTGACGCCGGCTTGGTGTTGCCAACCATCAACGACGGCTTCACCGGGAAGGCCCCTGATCTGGGAGCGATTGAGTCCGGCAAAGTAGAACCCCACTATGGTCCCCGCTGGATTACTTGGAAGCCGTTCTACCGGTAGAAGCAGGAGCGTGATTCTTACCTATGAGACAGCCAACACTCTTCATTCCACACGGCGGCGGTCCGTGCTTTTTTATGCGGCCCGGTGAAGGCTCGGCCACAGGTACATGGGATTCCATGGGTGCCTACCTGAAGGGCGTCGCCGCGACGTTGCCTGAACGGACGAAGGCTATCCTCATCATCTCGGGACACTGGGAGGAGCGGCTGCCAACAATTTATGCACCGGCAGTAACAAAGCTTCTGTTCGATTATTCCGGCTTTCCCGACTACACCTATCATCTGCGCTATCCGGCCGCGTCGGACGCGGCAGTTGCAACCCGTGTGAAGCAACTTCTCAAAACAGCGGGATTCGCCTGCGGTGAAGATTCGGACCGCGGCTTTGACCATGGCGTGTTCATCCCACTTATGCTGATGTACCCGGATGCCGATGTGCCGGTTGTGCAGTTGTCGATCGAGGCTGGGTACGATGCGGCGCGTCATCTTGCAATGGGACGAGCCCTGGCCCCATTGCGGAATGAAGGCGTATTGATCATTGGCAGCGGGATGAGCTATCACAACCTTCGCGCCTTTGGCGATGCAAGGGAGAACCAAGCGGCGGCTGAGTTTGATGAATGGTTGCTCGCGGCGGTGATCAACACCCCATTGCGCGCTGGAGCCTTCACGAATTGGGCAAGCGCACCCGGAGCTTTGCGGGCGCATCCGCAGCCAGAGCATTTGATACCGTTGTTTGTGGCGGCAGGCGCCGCCCTGGAGGAGCCAGCTGTCCGCGACTACAGCGACAGAGTATTTGGCAAGGCGGTTTCCGGCTTTCGTTTCGGCTAACGAACCGCGCCCAACTGTGGCGCGAAAAACTTCTCTGCCCGTCGCATCGCTTCCACCAAATCGTCACGATTGCCAATCAGGCTCCCATTCGTCGTTGTGATAATCTCGGATATGGCCACCCCTACAACCCCTACCTGGGTTCTATTCGCAGTATCCAAGGATGCTTCTCTTTTGGGCGCAATAACGGAAAAGCACGCTGGCCATCGCACGCATTACAACGTTACTGGCTTCAACCCGGTTATTGGCCAACCGGTCCATGGAATTGAAGCGGGACATCATGTAGTGCGCATTGAAAGCAGCGCACCGGTGATGCTTGAGCCGCATAAGCCGGATGCGCATGTGGTTGTGTTCCGCGGCGTCACACAGCATCTTCATTACACGAATAAAGAAGACAAGGAAAAGCTAGCCGTCGAATCTCGCACGGAAATGGAGGCTTCTCCCAGCACCACGGCGGTAATCATTCCGATCCGTAAGTCGGCCGGCTGGTGGGCCCTGACGCAGGATCAGCGCCAGGCATTCTTCCACAAAACAAAATCCAGCGAAGGGCACACCAATATTGGCCACCCCTTTGCCGCGGGCGTCTATCGTAAGTTGTACCATTCGCGCTACACCGGCTCGGCGCTGCCTTACGACTTCGTTACTTACTTCGAGTTTCCAGCAGACCATGCGGATGACTTCGGCCATCTGCTGAGTAACCTGCGCGATGTTTCAAGGAACCCCGAGTGGGAAAGCGTGGAACTCGAGTTCGAAATCAGAATGGTAAAAGTTAAGAACGACTAGTTATTCGGGCTGGCGGAAATGGTAGTCTCTGTATATGTACATTGGTACTATTACAAAAGCGCCAGTAGTAGCACTCATAGCATTCCTGCTTTGCCCGCTCTGTGCAATCGGAACGCCCGCGCTTTCGGCAACCTGCGGGAGTGGCGCAAACAATATTCCCGATGCTACGGTTGATGGAAACGGAACCACGATTCCTAGTGGATTTTCCTGCGGTCTACTGCTCAATACGCCGGGGATTGTGGCCGCCGGGAACGCAATTACTGTGGGCTTGTTGGGCTTCGTCCATGAGGCTTCCGGTGACCTAATTATTACGTTGACACACTATTCGGACGTGAATAAGTCTTTAACCTACGGGGCCACGCAAACCTTGTTCCACCGAATAGGAAAACTCAGTAACGATCCCAATGATTTTGGCTATTCCGCCCAGTTCGGAGACCTTTTTGGCGGCGAAAATTACTCTTTTAACTCGGGAGCAGCGACAAATCTCTGGACTACAGCCTCAATGCTTGGATCTGCTGACTTCATCCCCGGCGCCGCTGCTGGATTCTCGGGCGCGTACACTACGCACGGGGCGTTTAGTAGCAACCCGAGCAACTTCTCGGCTCAATTTACCGGCCAACCTATTGCCGGATTCTGGGAATTGTACATAACTGACAACGCGGTCGGTCCTTCCGGCCCATCGGTTGCAGGGTCTTTACTTCAATTTTCGTTGGACATTGATAGTTCGACCAATGTCCCAGAGCCTGCTTCGGGGCTATTGCTGATGCTAGGATTGACGGGTTTGGCGCTACTTGGCAAACGCTAGTTCTTGCGGGCGCATTTCACTAACATTTCGAGAGTAACTACTTCCAACGCTTTTTCGTGCGTTGCTTCAAGGCGAACTGGAGCCATGATTCCGGCATCAAACGATGCCTTCCACGGTTCGACGCAAACACACCAGCCATCGCCGGGCTTCAGTCCAACGAAACCAAATTCGGGCCGCGGCGTGACTAGGTCGTTCCCGATGGAAGCCTGGTGGCGGAGGAACTCATCTGTCACCAAAACGCAGACAGTATGTTGGCCACGATCTTCCGGGCCTGTGTTGCATTTTCCATCGCGAAAGAAACCGGTTAGCGGATCCGTGCAACAGGTCTGCAACGCTCCACCAAGAACATTTTTTGTCATTAATACCAGGGTACTCGATTAGGGAACGGGTCGGTTATTCGAGGGTGCGCGACATGAAAATGTGAAGATATGCAAATCCCAATGAAAAGCCTGAAAATCTTGCGTACCCTTACGCAAGGCCAGGGCGTCACTTATTGCCTTGAGGCTATCTATCCGGGGAACCGGATCGTGGTGGACTATCAAGGGCTCGAAGAATTGGTCCTGTTGGTAGGCTCTTGTCGGATGCGGTTTGATTGTTTTAACCGAAACTTTACCCAGCTTCCCGGGTTACCCCTGTATCGGCCCTTGCGCCGTTGAACGGTATAATCGCGGAAGATCTTATGAAACCCACCTCCAGTTGTTCCGGCCCCGTTTACGCCGCCGGCCTTGGCCGTCGCAGTTTTGTCCAAGTCGGAATGCTGGGGGGGCTCGGTCTTTCCCTTGGCGATGTTCTGAAGGCGCAGAGCCGCGTCCGAATTGAAGGCGACAAAACACCGCGCACCGAAGGCCAAGCGAAGAGCGTCATTCAAATTATTTTCCCCGGTGGCATGGCCCATCAGGAATCTTGGGATCCAAAGCCAGAGGCTCCCATTGAATATCGCGGACCGCTAGACGTGGTGAAGACGAAGATTCCAGGCGTTGTCTTCAGTGAGAATCTGTCGAAGACGGCCGCGATAGCGGACAAGATCACAGTCATCCGTTCCATCGCGGGCCGTGTGCCGGATCATAGCCAAGCCACCTATCACATGTTCACCGGCTACGTTCCTTCGCCGGCGATTTCGCATCCTAGCATTGGCTCGGTGGTGGCGCATGAGTTTGGAACACGCAACAATCTGCCGGGTTACATCGGCGTGCCGCGCGTACCGGTGCAGGGTGGCACTGGGTATTTGAGCTCGAAATACGGCGCCTTTGAGTTAGGGGCCGACCCTGGGCAGAAATCGTTTCAAGTACGCGATGTCATGTTGCCCAAGGGCGTCACCGAAGAGCAGTTTGCACGGCGCCAGTCAGCGCGGCAAGCGGTTGAGGATCATTTCCGCGAGGCGGAGAATCATCCGGCCGTGCTTGATACGATGGACGAATTTTATCAGCAGGCTTACAAACTGATCAGTTCGCCCGACGCGCGGAAGGCCTTCAGCTTTGAGGGTGAGAAGGATTCCATCAACAAGCTTTACGGGATTGATATGCCTGGCATGAAGCCTTCGGGAATTGGTCGGCGATTGCTGTTGGCGCGACGATTGGTGGAAGCCGGGGCGCGATTTGTTACCGTGCAGCATGAATCAGGGTGGGACAATCATGTGCGCATCAAGGATGCGTTCAATAATAACATGCCTCCGTTTGATCACGCCTTTGCCGGATTGATTGCGGATTTGGAACAGCGCGGGTTGCTGGATTCCACGCTTGTGATGGTGACGACGGAATTCGGGCGCACGCCGAAGATCAACGATACAGCGGGGCGCGATCATTGGGCCCGTTGCTTCTCCTTGGTGCTGGCCGGTGGCGGTATTACCAAAGGGCAGATTTATGGATCATCGAACTCCACGGCGGCGGAGCCGGATCAGAACCCTGTGACGGTTGAAGACTATTTGACCACCGTATATAACCAACTCGGGATCAATGCCAGTGACCGCTTGGTTGCTCCTGGCGGACGGCCGATTGATATTGTGCGCGGCGGGCAAGTTGTTCGCGGCTTAATAGGTTAAAACGACGATGCGGCCACTAGTTAGGTTAGGATTGCTGATTGTTTCGGCGGCTGGGCTCTATGCTGAGCAGCATATGGTGGAACATGTGTTACCCCGTGGAGCGGGGCGCGGTGAAACGATTGAAGTCACTTTTCATGGCATCGATTTGGATGACCCGCGTGAGGTGGTTTTTTATCGGCCCGGGATTCGCGCTTCAGAGTTCGCTACTTCAAACGCCAAGCAGACGTCGCGTACGCCCAATGGCGGCACGATTTCAAAGACAACGAAAGTGCAATTTGAGATCGCGGCGGATGCGCCGCTGGGTCAGCACGCGTTGCGGTTGCGCACCGGCACGGCGCTCAGCGAAGTGGTGACGTTTTGGGTTGGTCCGTTTCCCACCGTGAATGAAGTGGAAAAGAAGATTGGGGAAAACGATTCGATTGAGACGGCGCAGCACGTCTCCTTAAATTCCACAGTGAATGGTGAGATTCTGCCCGGTGAGGCGATGGACCGGGATTACTACCGTATCGACGCGAAGAAGGGCCAACGGATTTCGGTGGAGATCGAAAGCGTCCGGCTAGGCACAATGCACTACGGCGGCGAGAACGATTTGAGCATGCGGGTTCTCGATGCGAAGGGCACGGAGTTAGCCGCGAATTCGGATAATTCGTTGCATGGTATGGACCCTTTGCTGACAACCGTCGCGCCGGCGGACGGCGCTTACTACGTCGAAGTAATGCAGCAGATTTTCAGTTCGCCTCGGTTGGCGTATTACCGCGCGCATATCGGAGATTTCGCCCGTCCGATGGCGGTGTATCCAGCAGGCGGGCAGATGGGCGAGAGCGTTGAAGCGACATTGTTGGGCGATGCGTTGGGCGATACAACAGCTTCGATTCAGCTTCCAAATGTTGCGGGCGATTTCGAATTTGCGACGGGGGCTCCATCGCCGAATGTGCTGCGGGTTTCCCCTTTCAAAAATGTACTGGAAGGCGAGCAGGGTAATCCAACTGTAGTGAGTTCGCTGCCCGCTGCCCTAAATGGAATTCTTTCGGTGAAGGGCGAGACCGACACCTTCCGCTTCGGCGCGAAGAAGGGCGAATCGTGGAGGGTGATGGTGTATGGCCGGACGCTGGGTTCGCCGATTGATCCGAAGATTGTGATTCGCTATGCTGACGGGCGATTGTTGCAGCAGGCCGATGATTCCACGTTGGCCGAGCGGGGATTTGTTTCCTCGCGCGCCACTTGGCATATCAAAGACACGCTGGATCCGGCGTTTGTGTTCAAAGCTCCGGCGGACGGCGATTACACTTTAACAGTAGAAGACAATCGCGGCATGGGTGGACCCTTGTTTGTCTATCGCGTTGAGATGGAACCTGCTGTAGATAGTGTCCTGACGCATATCACCTATCGCGAGGGCTACCAGATTCCGCGGCTCACCGGATTGATTGTTCCGCAGGGCAATCAGTGGACCTTGGACGTGCAGATTGCCCCGGGGTTGGGCAACTCATATAAGGGCGATATTGAACTCGAAGCGATTGGCTTGCCGCGTGGCGTGACTATGAAGGCGCCAGTGTATAAAGCCGGCAAAACGGTTATGCCGGTGCAGTTCATCGCGGCCCTTGATGCCGAACAGCAAGCAGCGTTGATTGAGATTCGGGCCAAAGCCGTGGATCCGAAGGTGAAGCTGCGGAGCGGGTCACGCTACGGATTGGCGTTGGTCAACCGTCGTGGTCTTCTGCCGTGGCATATGGTGTTTCTGGATAAGTTCGCGTTGGCCGTGACTAAGCCTGCTCCGTTCCACATTGAAGTTGAAGCGCCGCGAACTGATCTGGCGCAGAACGGTGAAATGAACCTGAAGGTGAAGCTTGTGCGGCACGAAGGGTTTGACGGCGCCGTGGAAATTCAACCCGATTGGTTGCCGTCAGGCATGTCGAAGGAAAGCACAGTGACGATCAAGGCGGGCAAGAGCGAAGCATCGTTCCGTATCAATGCCGATGCGAAGATCCTGCCCGGTGAGTATCAGATTGCGATGAACGCTTCCACCGTTGTTGGCGATTCGTTTAGTGGTGTAGGGAACGTGCGGGTTTCCTCGCCGTTCGTAACGATTAAGGTGGCGGAACCGTACTTTACTGTTACCCTGCAGCGCGCGTCGGTAGAGAAGGGCCAGCACGGAACGATTACCGGATTGGTGAAGCACAACAAAGCCTTTGAAGGTACAGCGCAACTAACGCTGAAACGCCTTCCGAATGGCGTGAAGTTGTCCGGCAAGGCTCCGGAGATCAAGGCGGGCGAAGACAAGGTGACGTTTGAAGTGGAAGCTTCGCCCGATTCGCTCGCGGGGCTTTATAAGGAAATCACCTGCGAAGTTACAGTAACTGAAAAAGGACAGGCGGTGAAGCAGCAGACTGGGTCGGGCGTGTTGCGAATTGATCCGGCGAAGACGCGGGCGGCCACCCGATGAAACAGCTGCTCCCTCTTGTTTTTGTTGCTTCAGCTTTGGCGGCGGATACTGCGCCCGCTCCAAGTTTCCGTCGCGATGTGATGCCGGTATTCTTTCGCGCAGGCTGCAACAGCGGCGGGTGCCATGGCGCCGCTTCAGGCAAGGACGGATTCCGCTTGTCGTTGTTTGGCTACGATCCAGCGGGCGATTACTACAGGTTGACGCAGCAGATGGTGGGGCGGCGTATCGATGTTGCTGTTCCTGAGCAGAGCTTGTTGCTGATGAAGGCGTTAGGCAAGGCTCCCCACTCAGGTGGTAAGCGGTTTGCCGCGGATAGCGACCACTACAAAGTGTTGTTGCGGTGGATTGAAGCGGGTGCGCCGGATGATGCCGAAAATGTGCCCGCGGCCACCGGCATTGCGATTGTGCCGGATAAGATTCTGTTTCAGGGCAATGAAAAGGCGCGGCGTGTGAAAGTGATGGCCACTTACTCCGATGGCACGGAGCGCGATGTTACTCGCTTGGCGCTCTACCTTACTAACAACGCCTCAAACGCCAATATTGATGATCAAGGGAATGTTACTGCCGGATCGAGCGGGGCTACCAACGTGTTTGCCCGTTTTGCGAAATTCACCTCTGGCTCCGAGGTAATTGTACTTCCCCGGAATTCGGCCGGTTACAAAAAGCCGATAATTAAGCCAGTCAACTATATTGACGAATTGGTTGGGTCGCGGTTAGATAAGTTGCGGATTCTTCCCAGCGGCATGGCCGGCGACGCAGAGTTTTTGCGGCGCGTGCATTTCGATTTGACGGGCCTGCCGCCGACAGCCGACGAGTATCGCCGGTTTATGGCTTCAACAGCCAAAGACAAGCGCGCCAAGTGGATCGACGAATTGATGGAGCGCGATGAGTTCGCTGATGTGTGGGCCACTAAGTGGTCGGAGATGGTGAAGGTGTTGGGGGATACCAACAGCGGTTCTGGCGCCGATCCGAAAGCGGCCCAGGAATATTACAAGTGGATTCGGGCGCAAGTGAAACGCAACGCTCCACTAGATCAGTTTGTGCGGGCGCAAGTGGAAGGGTCAGGGAGTAACTTGGCGGACGCGCCGGCTAACCTTTACACCATGCTGCCGCAGGGTAATTATCAGGCGAAGGCAGTGGCGCAGGATGTGGCGCAGATCTTCACTGGTGTTCGAATCCAGTGCGCCGAGTGCCACAATCATCCGTTCGACCGTTGGACGATGGATGATTACTACGGCTTTGTCAGCTTCTTTACGGGCGTGAAGCGTAAGTACGGATCCGATGCGGTGGAGTTCTACATTTACAACGATGCGAATGCGCCACCCGCCAAGCATCTGATGGACGGGCGGCCCGTGCCCCCGAAGTTCTTGGGTGGCGTGCTGCCCGATACCAAGGGGAAGGATCCGCGCGCGGCGCTGGCCGATTGGTTGACATCCTCCGACAATGCGTATTTCCGGCAAAATTTTGCGAATCGAATTTGGGCGCACTTTTTTGGACGTGGCATTGTTGAGCCGGTAGATGATGTGCGCATCAGCAATCCGCCGAGCAACCGCGAACTAATTGAAGCGTTGGGCAAGCGGCTAGCGGCGTATAAATTTGATTCAAAAGCTCTGATTCGCGACATCTGCAATTCCCGGACTTATCAAGCTTCAGCGGCCTCGAACGCATCGAACAAAGCGGATGAATTGCAGTTTTCCCATGCGGCGGTTAGAAGGCTCCGCGCCGACGTAATGTTGGACGCGATCTCGCAGGCGACCGGGGTTAAGACTACGTTCAACAATTTTCCAACCGGCTATCGCGCGGCGCAGGTCTTCGACGGTGGAGCGCACTACAATCATTACTTCTTAAAGACGTTCGGCTTGGCTTCTCGGGAAACGGTGAATGCTGCTGATACGCGTATGGAGCCGACCCTTTCGCAGACGCTGCACTTGATCAATGGCGCTACGGTCGATGAAAAGCTGTCGCGGTCATCGCTGATCACCGGCATGTTGAAGAAGAATGCCAAGCAGGAGGAGATTGTGGAAGAGCTATACATTCGCACTCTGACCCGCACCCCAACCGCGTCGGAGAAGAAGCGCATGCTGGCCTTGACGGAATCGAATCCAAAAGACCGTAAGACTTACGAAGACATTTTCTGGGGACTGCTGAACTCCACTGAGTTTGCTTTCAATCACTAATATGCGATTGTTTGTTGTCTTGTTGTTCGCCGCGCGTGTAGCGCAAGCGCAGTTGAATTACGAGAGCGACGTGAAGCCCGTGCTTCGCCGCTACTGTTTTGCGTGTCACGGCGCGGAGGAGAAGCGCGCGGGTCTGGAACTGGAAAGTTTTTCCGGCTTGTTGAAAGGCGGCGGCTCGGGCGAGATTGTGAAGCCCGGACGTCCAGGCAGCAGCATCCTGTTTCTAGCGATTTCGCACGAAGGGAACGGCGTGCCGAACATGCCTCTGGGGTTACCCAAGATGCCGGATCGCGAAATTGGAATTATTCGGGATTGGATTCAGCAAGGATTGGTGGACAAGCCGGGTGGTAAGACACGGCTTTCCGATCGGGCTAGTCTCGAGTTCAGTGGCGGCCTGATTCCGAAACCCAAGAGTGAAGCGGCCATGCCGAGGCAACTACCTGCTTCGGCAACCGTGGACAAACTGCGGGCGGCGCAACCGGTGACGGCGATTGCGGCTAGTCCCTGGGCGCCACTATTGGCTGTAGCAGGGCATGGCGCGATAGCGCTCTACAACACAGTGACGCGCGAAAAGCTGGGCGAATTGGCGTTCGCCGAAGGTATCCCTTACGTGTTGCGATTCAGCCGCGACGGTTCCACCTTGCTCGCTGGCGGCGGGAAGGGCGCAGTGGCCGGCAAGGCAGTTTTATTCGATGTGCGATCTGGCATGAGGCTTGGTGAATTTGGCGCTGAACGTGACGTTGTGTTGGCGGCGGACGTCAGCGCTGATGGGAAATTGGTGGCGCTGGGTGGGCCTGGGAAAATTGTTAGAGTTTTTGCAGTTGGGCAGCCAGGCGCGAAGCCTATCTATGAAATTGCAAAGCATACCGATTGGATAACTGCGCTTGAATTCGCCCCCGATGGGCACCGGCTGGCCACTGCCGATCGCGCCGGTGGCGTGCATATGTGGGAGGCTGCCACCGGTGGGTTTCTGGTTAGCTTGGCCGAACACAAGGACGCCATTACATCGTTGAGTTGGCGCACCGATGGCGTGACGCTGGCGACGGGCAGCGAAGATGGCCAACTGATTCTGTGGGACACGCGCGACGGATTTCCGGCGTCGACCATGACACCCCATCAGCCGAAACTTGCACCGGGAACTTTTGGGAAATTGCCGGGCGGTGTTTTGTCCGTTCAGTTTGGGCCAGACGGCCGGTTGTTCAGCACAGGCAGGGATAAGGCCGTGCGTGTGTACTCAAGCCTGGGCAAAGTGCTAGGGGCGCTTCCGCCTTCGTTGGTGATGCTGACCAAGGTGGCCGTTAGCTTCGATGGCAAAATAGCATTCGCCGGCGATGCGAAAGGAAACGTGCACATATGGGACGGCTCGAAAGAAGAGATGCTTCAACCCTATGGGCTTGGCGCGCAGTTGGGTGATGGAAGAAACCGGTAGAGTTCCACTACGGTTTCGCCACCAGGACGATTAGGAAACGAGGCTATCACGCAGCGGCTGAGGCCATGTTGGGAAGCCAATTCGCCAAGCACCGCGGGCCCGATTGGAAATGACTGCTTGCCGGCGGCGAAGCCCAGAAAGAGCGCGTTGCGTTGCTCCATTATTTTCAGAGCCGCCTCACGATCAGGCGCCTCGACGCCTTCCCGCCAGTGGATTGGCACTGCGGGGAATGCAACTACCTTGCCTGCCGACAGCAAGATCACGGCGTTATCGAGCCCCCAATCGTCGGTGAAAAGGGCCATTGATTGTTGCTTGATCGCTTGGGAAGCGGCAAGCCCGATAGCGCGTGACCAGACCGTCGGAACAGGCAAGTACTTTAGCCTCATGATGTAGTCCGCATAGGAAGCAACATTCAACAGCAAGACGATCGAAGCGAAGCATCCGATCGACGTTCGCCATGGCGGATTCAATTGAGAAGCATCTTCAATGGTGAGCGCCAAGAGCGCGAACAGAACCGGCAGCAGCAGAACGGTGTGATGGGCCGAACTGCCCAGATTACGGAAACTGACCATAGCCAGCCAGGAGCAAACCTCCCCAACCACCAAGGCCCAACGCAGCTTTTGAGTTTTCCCTGGAACCAGCGCGGCGCCTAGCAGGATCGCCAGCACAAGGGACGGCGCCTGGAAACCATAGTGAAGTAGAACTGCCAGGACATGTGCGAATGACCGCGTAACAACATTAGAAATCATTGGCCAATAAGGCTGTGGCGAGGTCATGTAACCGACGAGCGAAGAACCGGTAATGGCCCGCCCGAGCAATTGGAATTTAAGCAGATAAACAGACAGGCTTTCAAAGGTAAGCAAGTCTTTGAGCGGCTGGCTTGTGGATATGTAGGTGGCCCCGATTAAGGGTGAGACGCCAAGCAATAATCCCACAACGGAAGCTACGATTGATTGGATCTGTTGTTTCCGGGAAAGCCGCAAAAGGGTCGCGCAAAATAGGATCGCAAGCATAGGGCCGAAGCAGAAAGCGAACGTCATTTTCTCCCAAATGCCGACGCCTGCAAAAAAGGCGCAAGCCGCGAGCCACGGGACACTGCCTTTACTAAATCCCATTGACCAACACGCGACGGCCAGTGCAAGCAGAAACATTTGCATGCAAACCGGGCCCCAGTCGAACACATTGGTCAGCATTATTAAGGGAGAACAAACCAGAAAAGTAGCCAGGGCATTTCCTGTTAATGGATGTCCAACGCGGATGCAGCTGGATCGGATGAGAAATATGGACCCAATAATAGCCGCGAGCACGGGGATGCGCAATGACCAAAGGGAGGGCTTGATGATGGTGAAGATCGCTTGGTATAGGATCACCTTTGGCGCTCCAATGTAGGCTTGGAGCATTAGCGGATATTGGTGTCCGCCGAAGGTCACAAATGTGTGGGACCACTGAGGGAAGAATACTGGTTTGACAAAGAAGTTTTCATCGTGATGGGGGCCCAAGCGTGGGATTACCCAGAGCATCGCCAGCGCGGAGAGCAACATCATTACTAGCGAAATCCTCGAACCGCGACCCTTAAATTCCGGCATTTTCAGCCTATGATCCCAGAGTAAAAGACATTGCGCAACAAGAAATGGAATGCCGCTTCGCTGGATGTTTTAGTTCAATGGGCCCGGTCTAAACCCCCGCCTTTCAGGCGAGTTGCTTCCAGCCACCGTGCTGCGAAGTTGGTGAAATGATTCCTTGGACAAAGCACTGAGGCGGCGGTATCTTTCCGAAGGGTTCCATGGCTAAATTAAGAGGATTGCTGCTGTTGCAAGTGCTTGCGGATTCAGCCGCTGTCCGTTGACTTTCAGTCGCAACCGAACCCACCGGCTTTGAGTCGGTGGTGGTTGAGTTCAATGTGCCCGGTCTAAACCCAACACTGTCACTTAGGATCGGTCGACTAGCCCCCGATGGAGTCGGGCGATTCTTCCGAACCAGGTCATGTGTTGGGGTTTTGAACAATCCCCCGATTCCCATCGAGGCTAGTCGAAATGTCCGTTTGGACGGCAGCGATAGTCCCTGCTAGAAACCTTAAGTGAACAGTGCCCGGTCTACCCCCCCTTTCAGGCGAGTTGCTTCCAGCCACCGCGCTGAGTAGTTGGTGAAATGATCCCTTGGGCAAAGCACTGAGGCGGCGGTATCTTTCCGAAGGGTTCCATGGCTAAATTAAGATGTTGCCGCTCTTGCAAGTGCTTGCGGCTTCACCCGCTGTCCGGCGCCTTTCAGTCGCGACCAAACCCACTGGCTTCGAGCGGGTGGTGGTTTAGAATAGTAGCTTGATAGTAACACTGACAATAAACCCCGCCATTGACCGCACGATCCTTGCTGATCGACTGGTTTTCGAGGATCGCGCCTACATCCTATCGCGCAGCGAAGCGGTTGGCGGCCGAGGAATTAATGCCTCGCAGGTAATCCACTCATTCGGAACCCCAACCAAAGCGATTGCCGCTTGTGGCGGAAAGCAGAGGCAACATTTCGAAGAGTTAGTTGCCACCTGCGGTTTCCCCGCCGAGTTGGTTCGGGTCAAGAGCGAAGTGCGAACCAATCTGACAATCTCCGACAAGCAGGGGTTAGCGATCAAGTTGAACGAACGGGGATCTCCGTTAAGCGCCGCGGAATTGGACAAGATCGAGAAAGCCGTGAAGTCCAGTTTGCCCGACGCTCAATGGCTGATGATTTGCGGCAGCGTGCCTCCAGGTGTCCCGCCTACGTTTTATTCACGCATCATCGAGATGGCGAAGCGAGCAGGTGTGAACACGCTGCTCGATACCGACGGCGACTCCTTGTTGCATGGCATTGAATCGGGACCGACGGCTGTTGCGCCAAATCAGTTGGAGGCGGAGCGGTTGTTGAACCGGGCCTTGCTCACTCGCCAGCATTTTCTGGATGCCGTGGATCGCATTGTTTCGATGGGAGCCGAATCGGTGATCTTGTCTCTTGGTAGCAGGGGCGCGGTTGGAAAAAAGGGCGGTCAAGTGATTGAAGCGATTCCGCCTCGTGTGGATGCCCTTTCTCCCATTGGAGCAGGCGATGCTTTGGCGGCCGCGTTCACTTGGGCGCTAGCGACCGGCAAGACTTTTCCGGAGGCGATTCATTGGGGTGTGGCGGCCGGAACAGCATCAGCTTGCCTTCCCGGGGTGCAATTTCCCACGTTTGCTCAGACTGAGGAAATCTACAAGAAAGTGGAGTTGCGCGGAAACCTGTGAGGCAGATTAGGAATCGGAAGGCTTGAACCAGCCTTTCATCGTGAATAGAAAAGCCGCCAGTAGCGCCGCCAGAGTGGCCAGCGTTCCGATCACCATGTAATCCATCCGTTTTAATGGCCCAGGCATTAGGTTGGGAACCACGATAATAACCAGAACGAAAATAGCAATACTTATGAGGGCGGCGATTGTCGGCCGCGTCTTCGGAGGCATACCTAACTCAATTATGGCCCGACTATGACGCGGATTCCTAATTTACAGACTTTACAGACCGTGAGGAGTGAGAATAAATCTTTCAATCCCGATATTGGGGCTGCGGTCGGCATTCCGGTTATATGGTAGCGAATTGCGAATTCGTCGAATCGTTTAACTGCGGACGATTTGGGGATGGGAAAAGCCAACGTTTCGTATTGGGACACCAGCCCCAATACGTCCGGGCTCCCGTTGGGTGTGGATTGCACGATTTGCACTCCGAGGGTTTGGTAAAGCGGCATAGAGCCAAGAGTATCGACCAACCGTAATTCCAGTCCGACGGTGTGCGCAAAGGGATCGCGGTTACGCACCACGATTTGAACGTTGCGGCAACAACTCAAATCAATATGAATGCCCAAATTTTGACGAGCTTCCATTTGGATGGACCGCTTGTCGGGAGTGCGAAAAGTCTGGGTCACCGGACTCCCTTTGGTTTCGAGCGATTTGGGTGGCGGGCGACGGTCAGGGGCTGAAGAACCAACAAAATAAACGCCAAAAAAGGGAATGCTGAGCGGATTCTTGCTGCTGACTCCAAACAGTAGCCCCAGCGCGGTAATCAGAAAAGCGAGCAAGATCGTTCCGGTGACTCTCGAAAGGCGGGTCGGCTGCTGGATCCAAGGATCGGTGGCTTGGAAATAGCGGGCTGACGTGAAGCTGGTCGCGATGGCGGCAAAGCAGGTGGCCGCTTTGTATCGGCTCAAAAGCGCGGCGACGATTGCAGAAAGAATCAGTGAGGAGGCGAATCAAGGAAAAATCATCGGGTGGGCTGGTGCGGTCAAGGGCGCGATCCGGGCCGAAGGCGCCCCAGTAGCGCCAAGCGGCGGCAAGAACGGAAGCGATAAGGATCACCCTCGGGATGACAGCCCACAGCGAATCCCCTGCCAACCAGACTGCCGTCGGGCCGACCCAAAACAATCGCACAAAATGTTTCGGTAGGTTGGTGGTTCGGCCGTTACTTCTCAGCCGCAATACGAAGACAAGCATCGCCGCGATTAGAGCCGGAATCAGGACTGCGCGTAGGGTGCTGGCGACGATGCCAATTCCAGATAGGCTTCGTCGGGGTGGGACCGCTCCAACTAGATAGGCGGCAAGACACGCCCCGACCGCCGCGAGTACAAGCGGGGTCCATACCATCGGCGCAGAGGGAATATCCCGCATCCTCCACAATTAGACACCAAGGTTACCCCGCCGGTTCCCATTAGGCAGCCTGTAGGGGCTCGGTTAGTGGCCTTTCTTTTCTTTAGGCGCTTCTACAGCCTTTTCGGGGTCTCCTTCTGCCGGAGGCGGTGGGGCTGGAATGTCGTCGCGATACTGAATAATAATCGAAATTCGGCGATTTCCAGGGTTTTCGGGATCATC
Organism: Acidobacteriota bacterium; assembly: GCA_025350695.1. Classification (GTDB taxonomy): domain Bacteria; phylum Acidobacteriota; class Terriglobia; order Bryobacterales; family Bryobacteraceae; genus JANXSF01. Next base: position 32,338 of record JANXXI010000076.1, on the reverse strand, counting down.
CGGGATTCTCAAATGCTGATCCGCGAAGCCCCGAATTTGGGCCACCTGATCGGACCTCATGCCGCCTTCCATCATCACCTTGCGAGCCTCGTTGGCGCGATCGGCGGATAATTCCCAATTCGAATAAGCCCCTGAAAATGCCTTCGAATCGGTGTGACCTTCAATCAAGACCTTATTCGGCAACTTACCAATTTCAGCAGCCAACTTGGCGATCAGATCCCTTCCGCTCTCACTGGGATGGCCCTTACCGCTTTCAAAGAACATGCCTTGTTCTTTTTCGATCAGTTCCACCCGCAGACCTTCACCGGTCACAATCATCTTCACGTTGTCTTTGAACTGTTGGAAAGAGGACATTTCCTTCATAGCGGAGTTGATTTTTCCCTTCAATTTCGCCATGTCGTCTTCATCGAGATTGACAGAGGCGCCGCCAGCTCCGCTCATCTGACTGCCCATCATTCTACCGTCCCCTGTCGGATCCTGGAAGTAGCCGCCGACTGCCTTCTGTACCTCAGCGCTGCTGCTGAGCAGCCACAGCACCATGAATAGAGCCATCATCGCGGTGACGAAGTCGGCGTAGGCCACCTTCCAAGCTCCGCCGTGATGCCCTGCGTGGCCGGAAATCTTTTTGATGATGATTATATTCTCTTTGTGGTCGTCGGCCATGATTTATGCGCCTCCTCCCTTACAAGCTTTTTCCATATCTTTGAATGAGGGGCGATTGTGATGGGGAATCGAACGGCGGGCCAATTCGACCGCCAGAATGGGCGCAGCCCCCTTAATAAAACTGATCAACGCGACGCGCAGGAAATTGTAATATTCCTTTTCGGCGGCGCTAATCTGCGTCATCATCCCCGCCATCGGCCCGAAAAAGCCATAGCACATCAAAATCCCGAGGAATGTACCGACCAGTGCAGCCGCCACGTGATGGCCAATCTCTTCTGGAGGGCCGCCGAGCGAAGCCATCGTAATCACAATTCCCAACACCGCCGCCACAATTCCCAGGCCAGGCAGCGCATCCGCCATCGTTTGTAGCGCGCCAATGGGCAGGGACTCTTCATGGTGATGGACTTCCATGTCGAGCTCCATCATCTGGTCTAAATCGAAGTGACCAACGCCTCCGCTGATCGCCATCCGCAACGTATCGGCAACAAAGTATAAGGCATGATGATTTTTCGCAAAACTTGGATATTTGGAAAATATCTGACTCTTGTCTGGCTCTTCTACATCGGGTTCCAGCTTAACAATGCCGCTCTTACGGGCCGTGCTAAATAGGTCGTTGAACATCTTCAGGTGGTCCAGGTATACCGTCTTGGTATAAGGACTCCCCTTGATAATTCCAATCATTCCCTTGGCGATTCCGATTACCACAGGCAGCGGATTGGCTACCAAAAGCGTTCCTATTGCTGATCCTAGAATGATCAGCAATTCATAAGGCTGAAAGAGCACAGCCATTTGACCGCTGCTAAGAATGTAGCCGGCAACGACGGATGCTATAACGATGACGAGTCCGATGAGTGCGAACATAAATAGTTAAGGTAATTAACCGGGTTGGGCGACCCGACTATTACCGTATCGGTGAAATTGGTGAGGATGTTAGAAGAGATTGCTGTTTAGGAAGGCCTAATCCTACGTGGGATCAACCATCGCGTGCAGCCGTTCAATTAACTGCCCAGCCGCTCGCTGTCCGGCTTCTTTCTTGCTGATGCCTTGCGCTTGAGAAGTAAAGTCTTTACCCACCCGTACTTCTACAGTGAAAGTTTTAGAATGCTCGGGGCCACGTTCGGCCGTGACCACATATCTTGGTAGTGAGAGCTTTTTCAATTGGGTCAGTTCCTGCAAGGCGCTTTTGTTATCTTTGCCTTGCAAATCGCTGTCATCGCCAAGCGCCTCGAAATTGTCCAAAACTTCAGCGCGCACGAAGCTACGGGCCCAATCAATGCCGCCGTCCAGATAGATCGCCGCAATCAGAGCTTCCATGGCGTTGGCCAGAAGGGCTTTCTTCTCGCGGCCCCCGCTCAATTCCTCGCCTCTGCCAAGCACCAGAAAGTCGCCCAGTTTCAAGGTGAGCGCCACGTTATACAAGTGGCTGGCGCTAACCAGGAAGCTTTTCATCTTGGATAGCCGCCCTTCGGCTGCGGAAGGAAACTGTTCGAGCAACGCCTCGCTCACCAGAAAACCGAGGATGGCATCCCCGAGAAATTCCAACTGCTCGTTGTCTTCCGCTTTTTCCAGTTGATGCGGAGTCCGCTCGAATACTCGTGATTTGTGTGTAAGCGCGCGGCGCAAAATCTCCTGGTTGGAGAACTTCCTGCCCAGTTGTTCTTCCAGAAGATCTGCGTCAAGCGCCTTGAGTGTGGTTTCTTCCAATTTTACTTTTTCACAGCGGCTTGCGCCTTTTGCTTTTCGGACGTAGCGTACTGCTTGATCTGCGGGTGAAGATCCGGCGTGGCCAGCACTTTATCGAAGGCGGCCAAGGCTTCAGTTGTCTTACCTGCCGAGAGATAAGCCGAACCCAGCCGCACCATGGTGGCGGGATCGGGTGTGGCGGCCGCGTCTATCGATGTCTTGAACTGTGTCGCCGCGTCGTCATACTTCTTCCTGACCATCGCGACTAGTCCCAGCGCCTGGTAGGATTCCGCCATCTGATCTTTCTTGAAACCTTCCCATTGCGGATCGGTGATGGCCGGATTGAACTTCGTTGCGGTCTTTATGTTTTCCTGGGCGGCCTTTGCCATTTTTTCGGCGCGGCCCAGTTTTTCTTCCTTGTCCAAATCGAACTCACGAGTCTTTTGGGCCAAAGTCTGAGCGATGGTCAACTGCGCCATGTAGCTTTTAGGATCGGCTTCAAGTAACTTCTCCGCATAGATGATGGTGTTTTCACTATCGTTCGTCTGCTGATAGCTCTGCATGATCATCTGCAGTGCAAACGGTTTAAAGTCCGTGTCGGCGAACTTCGTAATTAGTTCCTTGGCCGCAGTGATCCGCGCATCCGCCGTCTGCGCGTTCTGCATCGCCATTAACGCATCTACTTCTTTCTGCGATTTCGGCTTAGGTTGGGCAAACGCAAGCGCGCTTACAATAGCTCCGGCAAATGCCAGCTTTAAAATCCCGTTCATCAAACTCTCCTTAAATTCCATTTAACTTTATTTGGGGGATAGTTGTTTCAAACCTTGCTCGGCTGTCCGCTTCGCCAAGTCCGATGCTCCATCAATTTTCAGAGCGGTCTCAAAGTGACTCTTCGCTCCCTCTGCCTCGCCTGCCTTCATGGACAGTTGCCCAAGATAGACGTGCGCCCACGCTTTCGTTCTGGGGTCCGGATCCAACTCCAGCGTCTTCCCAAACAGCTTCTCGCTCAGTTCCCAATTCTTCTGCGACGCAGCTACCCGCGCTAGACCATAATACGACTTCGCGTGCGATGGTTTCAGGTCCGTTTGTTCGAGCGACTTCAGAAACAGCAGGCGGGATTTCTCCAGATAGCCGGCGCCTTGCTTGGCGTTCAATATTTCCTCGGCGTCGGCCAGCGTTTTTTCCACACCTTTCAACTCTGGCGCCACCTGCTCTTCGCGAGTAACCTTGATCGTTCGTACGGCTTTAGTGGAAGCGAATTGCACTCCTTCCAGGCGCTTATCTTCCTTCTTTAGGTCAATCGAATTGATCAGATCCGGAAAGAAAAAACGGAACGACTGCTCACTCTTTTCGTAGGCCGGCAATTGTTCATAGAAATGCGGCGCCAGGATAAAGCCTTCTTTCAGTGCTTGCTCCACCATTGCCGGACCTTGCTTACCATGCAGTTTGGCGTCGACTGCCTTGATTGCGGAAACGCTGGTCAGCAGAACGAAATCCTCTTTATAGAAATCGTCCAGCGCCGGCGCCGCTTTTGCGAAATCGCTTAGCCCACGCTTCTTTTGGATCAGGTCGCCATACTTGATGCTCAACGGATCCAGCAAGTATTGCAGATAGGAATAACGAATAGGATCCACATTCGGGGTGGGCGCGGATTCTCCCGGTTTCGGTTTCTGAATTGCGGCCAGCATTTCCGGAGTGGGCGTAATGACCAGGAAAAAATCATCTTTATAACTGCGCGTTTGTACAAAGTTAGGCGGGGCCAGTAACTCGAAAAATATCTGGTACCGTCTGCCGAGGTAGCCGCTCGTGACGTTTCTCAGATAGCCATTTGCTTGCAGCACAGCTGCAGCCACCGGTTCGTGATACACGCCGATAACCTGATCAATGGCCGGTTGCGCGGCCTTCCACATTTCCTCGATCTTCGCCTGCTCGTAGAACTGCTTCATCAGATCCTGAAATCCGCTGAGTGCGGCGACGTCCAACGGCACCTCGTGTTCCTTCAGGGTCGTCTGAAAGCTGGGCGGGCCGGAGGTGGCGAGAGCGAAGCTGATGTACTGGCTCAACTCGGCGGACGCGGTCGGTTTCTTGTGCTGCTTGACGAAGTATTTAAGGTCGTCCAGAATGGGGATATTCTGTTTGGCTAGATGGTCGCGCACGGACTTACGTAAGGGGTGGTTGTTGGGGGAATCCACGTTAGCGTCGAATCCGGCCGCCTGAATGGCAGACATCACGGCGAAGAGCGAAGGACTTGCGTCGAGCTGGCCTTGGGTTGGTTGTGGTTGTGCGTTGGCTAGGGCGGTGCAGAGAAATAGAAGGGCCGTTGTTAGGAATGGCGCATTTCCGAAACCAGGTGACATTTGTAATGCCTGGAGCAGGCTGGCCAGGGGGCCCGCCGCATACCAGGGGGTCTGCCCCACTTTGGTTCTGGAATTTTGGAATGTAAGAGCTGTTTTCACTGTCAACATTATTTTAAACTACCTGCGGCTGAACACAACCCACTCCATTCCTACGACGGCGGATCTTCCGGGCATGGGTACACCAAAAAACTCCTGATAATTGGTGTCCGTAAGGTTACTCACACGCAGGAATGGCCGTAGTGCGCCGCGTGTGCGGGAGACGGCTACGTCCAGCACTCCATAGGGGTTCCGGGCGAAGCGTTCTATTACACCCAACCGAGCCCGCATCGCAAACTGGCCCACTACGGCGGTCCACCCGATCAAGGCCGATTGCCGCGCATAATTAAATACGTATTTCGATTGCTGGGCTCCCAAAACGTTTTGCGCCCCATCGAGGAACGTGTAGCGAATATTGAGCGTTTGGTTCCTTGGTAATGTCATCCTTCCGCCTCCCTCGAAGCCGTTAAACGTCAGCGCCTGAAAATTGGTGGCGCGCCAAATGGCCGCGGGATTGGTGCGTACGAAATCAATTCCGTTCTTTTCCCGTCGCTGAAAATAGGTTGCATCCATGTGCAGCCTCGCTGTGGGCCGATAGTCCGCGCCACCCTCAAGGCCCCATGCGGTTTCCGGCTGTAGCAACGGATTGCCCAGGTTCGCCGGATCGTGATAGTACAGATCGGTAAAGGTCGGCAAGCGAAACGCGCGGCTGACTGAGGCGCGCAATTTCCACGCCGAGTTCAACCAGACACCACCACTGATGCTGGGGTTAAACTGCTGCCGAAGATTACGGTACATTTCTTCGCGAGCGCTGACTGTGAAGGAAAAACGCCCCAGCGCCCGCATCTCCACACCGCCATACACGGCCTCGCGCGTCCGGTTGTGGGTCCCCAGGTTGTTCGAATCAATCTCATCGTGCAGCATCTCAGCGCCATAAAAGATTGTGACGTTTCGCGAGGGATGCTCGCGCCGGCGCACCGATGCTTCATAACTTTCATCCACATGACGATTGGTGAACACTTGCGGCCGCTCGCGATACAGCACAAACAGATCCGAATGACGCCGATAGGAAAACGATACATCGGTGTTCTCTCCAAGCGGTTGATGAATCCCTGCAAACCAGCCTTTGGTGCGCTCCCAGGAATTGTATGGCCCATAGAATTGTTCCGCTCCGAAAGGCCGGTCATTCAACGCGAGAGTAATATGCGACAGCCCCAGCGAACTACGAACGTTCGAATCGGAAGCAATCGAAAGATTGCGATAGTCCCGGTTTTGAACGAACCCGCTTGAAAAATCGCGCGAGAAACTTAGCTGCTGATCGACAAGCTTGGAGGTCCAGGCAATGGATGCGTTCTGCTGATTCACGCCGAAATTTCCCGCGCCCGCGCCCAGCTTCATTTCTGTCGCCTTCGGTGGCTCTGTGACAAAATTGACGACACCCGCCACAGCATCCGACCCATACAAGGAAGAACCAGAACCGCTGAATGCTTCAATCCGGCTCACCGATTCGAGCGGCACCGGTACATCCATGTTGTGATTGGATGATTGCACATTGTTCAGTCGCAATCCATTTAGTAGCACTAGCGTCTGCCCGAAAGATCCGCCGCGGATCGATAGCCCCGATTGCACCATCCCCGGCGCACGCTCTCGCAGGTCCAGCGAACTATCGAGGTTCAGCAAATCGGAAAACGTGTTGAACAGTAGCGGGTGTTCGCGCGCCGGAAGCACCCGAATCGCCCGGTCTGATTCCGTTAAGGGGAGCGGCGTAACAACGCCGGTCACAACAATTGTGTCCTTCCTTGCCGGAACCTTTTCGGCATCCCGCTGTTGCCCGTAAACATGCAAGCATGTCGACGCACAAATCGCGCCGAAGACATAGCATTTCATAAGGAATCGACTCCCACGAGGAGAACTGGGTTGGAGCATGAATAGTAATAGTGTACCCGCACTGGTAAACTGAGGCCAAATGAGGCAGCTAATTTTGTTAGTGCTTTTGGGCGCGCCGCTGGCCGGGCAGGTTGAAGCCGGCCGGATGGAAGCCGATGCCAGAGCTTTTCTAATCGACCTGATCAAGCTGGACACAACCAACCCACCGGGTAACGAAACGCGTGTTGCCGAATATCTTGCCAAAGTGTGCCGCGCCGAGGGCATCGAGGTTGAATTGCTCGGTCCTGAGGCCCATCGTAAAAGCTTTGTGGCCCGCTTGAAAGGATCCGGCACGAAACGGCCGCTCCTTTTGATGGCCCACTCCGATGTTGTCCCAGCCGATCCCAAGCTGTGGACGGTTCCTCCATTTTCGGCCCAGATCCGCGATGGTTACGTTTATGGCCGCGGCGCCTCCGATGACAAGAGTTTGCTGGCCGCCGAATTAGCAGTCTTCCTTGATTTGAAACGTAAGAAGGTAAAGCTGACCCGCGACGTGATCTTGCTATCGGAAGCCGACGAAGAAGCTGGGTCGACGGCCATCAACTGGCTCATCGCCAACGTCTATCCGAAAATTGAAGCTGAGTTTGCCATCAACGAAGGCGGCGGGGCGATGGCCGTGGGCGATCAGACGGTTTATCAGATTCAGACTTCGGAGAAGATTCCCACGCGCGTAACGCTATCCGCTAAAGGCACGGCGGGGCATGGATCCCTTCCGCGCGCCGACAATCCAGTGGTTCATTTGGCGGAAGCGATATTGAAGCTGGCCCGAGCCGAACAGCCGGTAAGGCTCAACACCACGACTCGCCGCTATTTTTCTGAGTTGGCCAAGCTGCCACAGTATTCCTGGGTTGCGCCTTATGTGGAGAAGCTGGAAAGTGCCGAAGCGACCGACGCCATCGCTCTACGCGACGCTGAGTTGAACGCCATGCTTCGCACCAGCGTTTCGCCGACGATGCTGAATGCGGGAATGAAAAACAACGTGATTCCCAACTTGGCGGAATCGACGGTGGACGTCCGGCGGCTGCCGAACGAATCAAAGCAGGAAGTGATTGAGCGTTTCAAGCGGATCATCAATGATCCCGCGGTGGAGGTGCTGCCCACCGTGGGACAGGATATGCCTGCGACCGAACCGAGTTCGTTGACTACTGATTTGTATTTGGCAATGGAAAAAATCTTCGGCGCGCAGGATGGTGCGAGGGTAATTCCTTTTATGTCGCGTGGGGCGACGGATGGCAGCTATCTGCGGCAAAAGGGGATGGCCGTGTACGGCATCCCGATTTTCAAGCGCGATGGGACGGAGAGCCGCGCCCATGGCAATGACGAACGAATGCAGCTTGATAATCTTTCGAGGGGAACTGCATTGCTGCGGCGGATTGTTGTTGAGGTGGCTGAGGCGCGGTGATCCCCGTGGGTGACGGGTTAACGGGCTTTTTGCGCACTTATGGCGCTGGCGTTCCGCGGGCCTATTCGATTTTCAATGACCTACGAGGCGGGTTGCGGGGTGACTCCGATTTGTGGCCTGAGCTTGGCCTGACCTTCTCATGGGCCTCGGGTGCCGGACTCGGTGTTGATCGGCGGGAAAATCGGCAGCTTTGTTTCCACGATAGTTTCAGTTCGCGATACCGGGGATTTTGCTAGCGCGGCTGAGGCGAAGTCTAACAGAGCTCCTAGAATTTGGGGGTGATCTCCGGGGTTTGCTTTGTTGATTTCGATGGTGATTTGATGGTCACCGATTTCCTGTGGAGTTTCACTAGTAATGATGATGGGGCGCGATACCGTTGTGAAGATTTGCGGGCCTCTTTTGTTCACTTCCTTCAAGCGAATTGGCATGCCTTTGGACAAGGTATTGAAGGCTACCTTCTTCTTTTGCGTCAGCGGGCCGTAGGCGGCGAAGGCTAGGACGCGGTTGGTGAGGGCCAGTTGACCTAATTGGTTTGTGGTGGACGGCAGCGGGAAAAGCGCTTGGGGGACGGGGTCGATAATTGTCCTCAGCTTTGTTGCGGCTGCGTCGCGGGCTTTGCCGGTGATGACTAAGATGGGCGGTTGTCCATCGGGTAGGAGGGCTTGGGCAAGCCACATCGCTAGTTGTTGGGCGGGTTCCTGGTTAATTTCGAATAGCTGGGCTAGGTAAGTAGGGAGGTCGTGTTTTGGTGGTTCGGGGATGGGGAGTGAGTAGTTGAGAGTTGGGCGGAGAAATGGGGCGTCGAAATTGGCGGTGATTTTCCAGCCTTTTCGGGTTAATTCGATGGCTTCGAGGTTTTCCTGGAGATCGATTAGGAGTGTTTCGGGGTCGGGCTTGAAGGTGCGGAGGGGAACGGGTTGGGTGCGGCGGCTGGCTTCGGCTTGGGAGTTGAGGCGGCGGAGGTCGTAGGCGAGCTTGGCGGAAGTGGGGAAATCGGTTTGCTGGGTGTCGGCGAGGGTGACGAGGTAGGTGAAGAATTGCTCGGAATAGATGGGGGTGGCGTCGCAGGTGGGGAGAATGGCGTGGGGCTGGCCGGAGGGGGAGAGGAAGAGCTGGATGCGGTCGGCGGCGAGTTGGATAAGAGGATGCATTTACTGGTTTAAGGGTAGCGGGCGGGAGTGGTGAGTGGCCGGGGACTGGATGGGGCGGTTGGATGGAAGTGGTTGAGGGGGAGTGGGTTATTCGTTTTGGATATTTTTGATTGGTTGGTGATTGTGGTTTTCCGGGGAGGTTTTCATTGGAGGTAGAGGCGGTGTCCGTGACTTGGACGTTGGATTATTGGCCGCAGATGCACGGGATGCACGCGGATAAAACTAACCCTCTTTGGCCATACCATTGGTATGGTAAAATATCGACATGAAACTGGCAAAACGAACATACTCTTTGCCTCCGTCGACTTTGGAGCGATATGAACGGCAGCTTGCGCCGGGCGAGCGAAGCAAGACTGTCGCTAAGCTGATGGAAGAATGGTTGGCTGAACGGGAGCGAGCGGAATTGCGGCGTTTGGTGGTTGAAGGTTGTCAGGAGATGGCTGGTTTGTACCAGGAAGTGGACCAGGAATGGAACGGCTCGGCGGATGAGATCTGGTATGAAATCAGCGAGTGAGTATTATCGGCGAGGGGACATTGTGCGTGTTCGGCTTGACCCGGCGGAGGGCTCCGAGCAGAGTGGCGATCGACCGGGTTTGGTGGTGTCACCGGACCTCGTCAACGAACACAGTCCTATCGTTTTGGTGGCCGCGATCACTTCGAAGAAAACGGAGAGGGTGTTTCCGTTTGAGGCGCTGATAGCAGGCGGAGAGGGCGGGCTTCCGCAGCTATCGAAGGTATTACTGATGCAGCTTCGGGCGTTGGATAAGCGCAGGATTTTGGGGCGGTACGGCAGTGTCGGTGAGGAGACGTTGGAGCGCGTGGATGAGGCTTTGCGTGTGGCGGTTGGGTTGAAGCGGTTAAGTTGAAACCTGTCATGGGTTACGCGCTGATGCCCAGGCCGGGGGACATTCTCTACTTTGCCGCGAAATTTATGATAAGTTTGGGCTGAGAGATTTCATTGGCGGTAGAGACGTTGTCCGTGTCCTGGACATTGGATTATTGGCCGCAGATGCACGGGGATGATCGCGGATAACCTATTTCTTTGGGGTTTGAAGCCGGGGGGCTACTTTGGGAGGAGGGCTAGGAGGCGTTGGACTACCTCTTTCACTACGTCGCCGGAGGCTTCCTCCAAAAAAAGGGCGCACCGTTTGACCGGAACGCCCTTCCTCTCAAATCGCAACCGGCAAGCTAAAACTGGAACCGAAGGCCCAATTGCAACTGTCGCGGATTTCCCACCGTGCTTGTAATTGAACCCACCTGCGCATTGCCAATATTCTGATTCGGCAATCCGAATTGTGGATGATTAAACACGTTAAACCCTTCCGCCCGAAATTCAAACCGCATCTGATCCCGAATTACAAAATTCTTGAACAGCGACATGTCCGAATTAATGCGGCCTGGTCCAAACAAGCTGTTGCGCGACGCGTTGCCGTACGTAAATGGCGCCGGGGTGGCGTAAGCACTTGGGTCAAACCAGCGCTGAAGTGTGCGCGGGTACGATACGTTGCCCACCACATCAGGCCGACTTCCGGTGCCGTTTGTGGTGGAAGTCTGCAGAACCGGAGAGAACGGCTGGCCACTTTGAATGGTCAGAATTCCATTGGTCTGCCAACCACCGATAATCAAATCCAGCGCTTTGCTTTGGTTCAGCATCGGCTGACCTTTGCCGAATGGCAGGGCGTAAAGATAGCCCACTGTTAAGCGATGCCGCAGGTCAATAATTGAGTTGCCACGCTCCGCCTTCAGGTTGCGCGGATCCTGTGGTTGCGGGCCGGTAGCACCGCCACCAAATTCAAGCACGACGTTGTCGATCGCATGAGACCAGGAGTAACCAACCAATCCGCTCAATCCGCCCTTCAAGCGTTTGTCCAAAGTCAGTTGACCGGCATAGTAGCTACTCAATCCATCAGAGACGTAATAGTTCACGCCAGCCAAATCAGGAAGTACTGAATAGAATGGACGGCGTGTGTTTGTTGCTGCCGCCGATGGAACGGGATAGTTTGCATCGTACACATTATACAAATGGCGTCCCAGGTTGCCGATGAAAGCAGCGCGGATCACCAAGGCCAAGGGTGCGATTTCATGTTCCACCGTGAGGTTGAACTGTTCGGCATAGGAAGGACGGAAGTTGGCGGAAACCGCATTCACGGCGCCATACGGCTTATCCACGGCAGCCTGGCCTAGAGGTTGCAGTGCGGGAAAGCCGTCACTCACGCGCAGGCCCACATTGATGTCGCCCGGTGTAATATTGATCGTCGAACCAAAAGGAAGATTGCGGAACAACCGCAAGCTGCTTCCTTCGTTTCCAGCCGGGTTGTAGAACACGCCAAACCCGCCACGAATTACGGTATGGGGAAGTACCTGGTAGGCAAATCCAACACGTGGTCCGAAGTTCTTGTAGTAGGGTTTAACACCAGCATATTTGTCCACGCCAGTTGTTCCAGCAACGTCCATTCTGGCAGTCCTGACATTGAAGTTAGACCAACGATTGGCAACTTCGCTAAAGGGGCTGTAGTAATCCCAACGCATGCCCAGATTCAAAGTCAGCTTGCGGGTCACGCGCCAGTCATCGGCAACGTACAGGCCCACTTCGCTACCGCGCTCACCGGGCCAGTTGAAGGTATAGTCGTGGCCGGTCAAAGTTGGGTAGCCCAACAGGAAGCTGGCCATCGTATCGCCGCCAGGCCCTTGCCGGGAATCTGTAAATGCCGGTGAGAAATTGAAGCGGCCATTGCCCATGTTCGTCTGATAGACGGTGAGTTGACGGCGGCGGAAATCGGCGCCCCATTTCAACGTGTGCTTGCCTTTCGTCATGCTCATGTTGTCCACGTATTGGAACATGTTTTCACGACGGAAAATGGGCAGAGAACGTGTTTGGCCAATTCCGAAATAATTGGATGGCGAGAAGATCGGGAAGTTCTGTTCGTTCGGCGTTGCGTTGGAATTTGCGATGCCGAACTTGTTTCCAAGGGCGCCACCAGGTTCATATTGATCAGCCGTATAGTCGGCGCGGAAGCGGCTGTAGCCAACGCGGAATTCATTCACCAACTGCGGATTAATGACGCGGACATAGCTGGCCACAGCATGCTGAGCTGGTTGAAAAGCAGTACCTGCAAACGAACCTTCGTCACCCAGGTTCAGCGGTTTGGCGATGCCAGGAATAGTTGCCGGCGGCAATGTGCTGGGTACCTGCGTCTCCGTATTTTGAATTGAGTAGCGGGCAAAGAAGCTATCTTTGGGCGAAGCTTGGTGATCCACGCGAATGTCGCCCTGATTCCAGTTTTGATGTTGAATCAAATTCGCCAGATAGTTATTTAGCCGCGCGGGACTGGTTGGCGCCGGATAGGCATTGATCAGTATTGCCGTTTTCGGATCGAACCTGTTGGCTGGGATTTGATTGCCAGGAAATTGCGTGCGGATGAAGCCTGCACCGCTCGGATTCGCGCGTGTCGTCAACGGATCGAAAATTGCAGCTGCTTCGCTAAAGTCGCCCTTACGCATCAGCAGTGTCGGAACGTTACCCAAGGAAATGCTTTGCGAATCGCGGCGATAGCCTTCATAGTCGACAAAGAAAAATGTCTTATCTTTTCCGTTATATAGCTTCGGCAGAAGAACCGGCCCGCCAAAAGACCCACCAAATTGGTTCAACCGGAATGATGGGAACGCCGTGCCTTTCGGACTGAAGAAATTGCGAGCGTCCATGGCCGAATTGCGCAGGAATTCGAACAAACTTCCATGGATTTGATTAGTGCCTGACTTGGTGATGACATCAACCACGGTGCCGGAATTACGGCCGATATCAGCGCTATAAAGGTTAGTCTGAATCTTGAATTCGCGCACCGCTTCCACCGCGGGCCGTAACACAATCGACAGCGTCAGGCGTTCGTTGTTGTCCACACCATCGTAAAGAAAATTGTTCGAGCCTTCGCGGTTTCCATTGGAAAAGATTTCCGTGCCAGGACGGCGGTCATCCGGCCGCGTGCCACTCATAATGGTTCCGCCAGCACCGAAACCCACACCCGTGACTCCAGGACTCAGAATAGCGAGCTGAATAAAATTACGCCCATTGAGTGGAAGCTGATTCACCAGTTTTTCACTGACAACGGTACCCAGTGAGGACGACTCCGATTGTAATAGTGGAGCCTGCGCAGTCACTTGGATTTCTTCTGTAACTTGCCCCAGCTGCAGTTGCAGGTTCAATTGCGCTTGTTGGTTGATCTGCAGGGTGAGGCCCTTTTGCACAAGCTTTTTGAAACCTTTCGCCTCCGCGGTGATCACGTATTCACCGGGTTGAAGCAAGGGGATAAGATAATTTCCTGATGCGTCACTAACAGAATCGTGCGTTACGTTGGTTCCGGAATTCGTGGCCGTGACTTTCACACCGGGAACAGCTGCGTTAGTGGCATCTACGACGGTACCGCTCAATTCGGCTGAAGAAACCTGCGCCGACCCAGGAAGACTCAGTACGCCAAGCAGCGCAAGCGTCATAAGAAATTTTGACATGGAACACCTCTGAAGTTGTATGGGGTTTTCGTGAACTGCAACGATACCTTCCGTGATCAGTATACTATGGATGAAATGTCACATTCGCGATGCGAGATTTTCATTGGCGGTAGAGGCTGTGTCCGTGTCCTGGACATTGGATTATTGGCCGCAAATGCACGGGATGAACGCGGATAAAAACCTATTTCTTGATTGATGTTTGTTGGGGTGGATTTTCCGGACTTCGATTCGTCCCAGGCGCGGACATCGCATTCGTTTAGGCGGGCGGCGACACGCGCGAAATCAGATAGCCTTTCGCAAGGATGGTGAACACGGTCAGTTGTTGTGCTTCCCACTCGGAGGATTGGCCCAGTTCGCGCCGTAAGATGGATGCTGCTTTGGGAGCCATCTCCATGGCGGCGCGGGCGTTTAGAGTCAGGGCCCGGAGTCGGCGCGATAGGACATCTTCGAGCGTACGAGCCATCTCAAAGCGGGCAGCCCATGCTACTTGACCGGCACGATAGGGCAGCGCGGGATGGAGAGGCTCGCTATATTCGGGAGACTCGTGGCATACCGCTTCCACGGCTGGGGCGTCGGAGCCGTAGAAATCGAGATCGCCGAACTTGGATGCGTGTTGATGGAAGCCGTGGAGGTTGAGGCGCTGGGTCACTACGGGACGGTCGTCCAACTTCGCGAGTGTTACGGCGTGGTTGACGCAGTCTTCGGCCATATGCCGGTAGGTGGTCCACTTGCCGCCAGTGATGGTGAGCAGGCCGGAATTATCAATCTGAATTGCGTGGCTGCGGGAGAGCGATGCCGTGCTGGTTGCGCCGGTGGATTTGACGAGCGGGCGGATGCCGGCCCAGGTGCTGAGGACGTCTTCGCGACGGGGGGGGCGGCTGAGGTAGCGGGCTGAGGTTTCAAGTAGGAAATCGATCTCTTCGGCTAAGGGCGTTGGTTCGAGGGTCGCTTCGGGAATGGGTGTATCGGTTGTGCCGACGAGCGTGTGGCCGTGCCATGGGAGGGCGAACATCACGCGGCCGTCGGAGGTGTGGGGGACTAAGATGGCTGAGTTGGAACGAAGGAAGGATTGATCAATGACGATATGCACGCCTTGGCTGGGGGAGACCATGGCCGGCGCGCCTGGTTCGGCCATGTGGCGAATGGTATCGGTGAAAACGCCTGTAGCGTTGATGACGACTTTTGCGTGGATGCGGAGTTTGGCGCCGGTTTCGAGATCTTCGGCGTCGAGGGAAGTTACGGAACCTTCGCCATCCCGGTGGAGGGCAGTGGCGCGCATGTAGTTGGTGAGCACGGCGCCTTGTTCGACGGCTGTTTCGGCAAGGTGGATTAGAAAGCGAGTGTCGTCGAACTGTCCATCGTAGTAGACGACTCCACCGCGGAGGCCTTCGGTTTTGATGGAGGGAAGGCGTTCCAGGGTCTCTTCGCGATCGAGCACTTGCGAGGGGCCGAAGCCGTATTTGCCGGCTAGTAGGTTGTAGAGTTTTAAGCCTACGCCGTAGAATGTGGCTTCCCACCATTCGTAATTGGGAACGACGAAGGCGAGGTCGTGGACTAAGTGGGGGGCGTTTTGACGCATCAGGCCGCGTTCTTGGAGGGCCTCCATTACGAGGGCGACGTCGCCTTGTTCGAGATAGCGAACGCCGCCGTGGACCAGCTTCGTGGAGCGACTGGAGGTGCCTTTGCCGAAATCACTTTGCTCGATCAGGGCGACGTCGTAACCGCGCGAGGCGGCGTCGACGGCTACGCCAACGCCGGTGGCGCCTCCACCGATGATTACCATGTCCCAGGGTTTAGTGCGCTCGGCTAGGCGGCGCGTCATGTCACTGCGAATCACGATTCGATCCAGCCCTTGGAGCGTTCGACGGCGCGTTGCCATTGGTGTTGGAGCGCGGCTGCGGCGTCACGGGGCATTTGCGGTTCGTAGCGATGGTCGACTTGCCATTGCGTGGCGGTGTCGTTTGTGGATGACCAGAAACCGGTGGCGAGGCCGGCGAGATAGGCGGCGCCGAGTGCGGTGGTCTCGCTTACTTTGGGACGCACGACGGGAGCGCCGAGGAGGTCGGCTTGAATCTGCATGAGCAGATCGTTGCGCGAGGCGCCGCCATCGACACGGAGCTCGGTCAAGGGGATGCCGGCGTCGGCGCGCATGGCGGTTAGCAGGTCGGCGACTTGGAAGGCGATTCCTTCGAGGGCGGCGCGGGCAATGTGGGCTTTGGTTGTTCCACGAGTGATGCCGACCATTGTGCCTCGGGCGTACTGATCCCAGTGGGGTGTGCCGAGACCGGCGAAGGCGGGAACGAAGTAAACGCCTCCGTTATCGGGAACGGTGCGGGCGAGGCCTTCGATTTCGGCGGCGGATTGAATCATGCCGAGGCCATCGCGCAGCCATTGGACGACGGCTCCGCCGATGAAGACGGATCCTTCGAGGGCGTATTCGGTCTTGCCGTTGATCTTCCAAGCGATAGTTGTCAGCAGGTTGTTCTTGGACGCGGTGGCCTGGGTTCCTGTTTGCTGCAATAGGAAACAGCCAGTGCCGTAGGTGTTCTTGCTCATGCCCGGGGAGAGGCACATTTGGCCGAAGAGGGCGGCTTGTTGATCGCCTGCGATTCCTGCGATGGGGATGCCTGTGCTTGTGTGACCGTAGACTTCGGAGGAAGACTTCACTTCGGGCAGCAGGCTGGGCGGGATGCGGAATAGTTGGAGAAGTTCTTCGTCCCATACGCCAGTGTGGATGTTGAAGAGCATTGTGCGGGAGGCGTTGCTGGGGTCGGTGACGTGTGCTTTACCGGCGGTGAGATTCCAGACGAGCCACGAATCGATGGTGCCGAAGGCGAGTTCTCCACGTTCGGCGCGGGCGCGGACGCCTTGAACGTTGTCGAGGATCCAGGCGACTTTGGAGCCAGAAAAATAGGCGTCGATGACGAGGCCGGTTTTCTGTTGGATCGAGGCGGCGTGGCCGTCGCGTTTCAGTTGATCGCAAAATGCGGCGGTGCGGCGGTCTTGCCAGACGATGGCGTTGTAGACGGGAGCTCCGGTTGTACGGTCCCAAACGATGGTGGTCTCGCGCTGGTTGGTGATGCCGATGGCGTGAGGCTTGATGCCGGTCTTCGAGAGCGATTCTTCCATCACGGCTTTTTGGGAGAGCCAGATTTCCTGGGGGTCGTGTTCGACCCAGCCTGCTTGCGGGTAGAATTGTTGAAATTCACGTTGGGCGAGGCCGTGGATGTTGCCTTGCTTATCGAAAAGAATGGCGCGAGAGCTGGTGGTGCCTTGATCAAGGGCGAGGATCATGGACAAAGAAGATTGCCTCCAAAGTATCTACTGTAGCGTGCTTGGCGAAGGCTGCGTCAGCGGATCAGCGGATAAGGCGATCATAGGCTGCGTGGCTGCCGATCCAGAACCAAAGGATTCCATCGGGTACGTCAATACCAAGAGTGCGGTAGTGCAAACCGACCCTGGCAGACCAGTATGATCCGAGGTGTTTGAGTTGAAGGGACGGATGATCCGGATTCGATTTAAGAATCTTGAATAATCTATCCGCAAGATTCCGGGTAGGAGCAGGTAGTAAACGGTAACATTTCCAAAAAGCTGGAGATGCGTGATGGATCACAGACTGGTGGATTGGCCTGAACGGTGGTCAATCAATGCTTGTTCCGCTAAGCCTGCCAATTTACCGGCGTGGATGTCCTGTTCCATTTGAAGGTCCCACTGATCGGAGTCGAACTGAGCAAACCATTGCCGAAATGCGCCCATTTCGTTAGGGGCGAGCATCTGGATTTCTTTTTCTAGCTGTTCTACTTTGCTCATTCTGGCTCCTTCTTTTAGGTACGGTTCGCCCTGAAGAGGACGAACCGCCTATAGATCATCATATCACTAGTTTTGATCTTGATTCTTAGTTAGACGCCGGCGGCCTTCACGATTGGAGCCGATTGATCGTCAGTCTTCGCGCTGACTGCGTTCTTTTTCACAGAAGCGATGCCGTTGTTGCAGGCCTTTTCGGATTCGTACATTTCGCTTTTGCCGATTACTTCGTGGTTGCCGGCGCGCAACACGAAGAACGCCTTCTTACTGGTTGAGGTCTTTGTTACGTAACGCTTGTCGATCTGCGAGTTCTTCTTTACGGATTCGATTCCATTGAGAGCGCTCGACTTTGCTTTGTACATCTCACTGGTTAGAATAACCTCACCATTGGTGGCTTTGAGGTTGAAATAGTATTGGCCGTTCTTGGCCACTTTGACTTCGAATTTACCGGGCATGATTCTCCTTGTCGGCGGCGAGTTTCGAGGGGTAAGGAAAATCGCCATCCCGGAATTATATGACAAAACCCAATCAGAGTTACAGCAGAGTTATTTTCTTTGATTTGATGCCCTTCATGCCGTTGCGGGTATCGACGATCATTTTCGAGGTCTTCTCAATGGCTTTATAGTCGAAATCCTTGTGGTCGGTGACAATGACAACGCAATCGGCGGTTTTGCACGACGACGCGATGGGCTGCGATTTCAGTGAAAAACCATCGAGCTTCAAGGTGGGGACATAGGGATCGCTGAACGTCACTTTGCCGCCTTTCTCTTTCAGCAGGTGAATGATGTCGAGCGCCGGCGATTCACGCATGTCGTCGATGTTCCTCTTATACGCGACGCCGAGGATGTGGATCTTCGAACCCTTGATGGACTTACCTTTGGTGTTGAGCGCGTTTTGAATTTTGTCGACTACAAAATGGGGCATCTGGCCATTGATGTAGCCCGCGAGTTCAATGAACCGCGCTTCGATGCCAGCCTGACGAGTCTTCCATGAAAGGTAGAAAGGGTCGATGGGAATGCAGTGGCCACCGAGGCCCGGACCGGGGTAAAAGGGCATGTACCCAAAAGGTTTGGTAGCGGCGGCGTCGATTACTTCCCAAACATTGATACCCATGCGGTCGCACATCATCGCCAGTTCATTTACCATGCCGATGTTAATCATACGGAAGGTATTTTCGAGCAACTTCACCATTTCGGCGACGGTCGGTGAACTTACGGGGACGACATGATCGAGCGCCTGGCTATAGAAAGCCACAGCCAATTTGTTGCAGGCGGCAGTCATGCCGCCGACAACTTTGGGGATATTGCGAGTCTGGAATTTCTCGTTGCCTGGATCGACGCGTTCGGGCGAGAAGCAGAGGAAGAAATCTTTGCCAACCTTCAGGCCGTTCTTCGCGAACATCGGCAAGAGCAACTCATCGGTAGTGCCTGGGTAGGTTGTGGATTCGAGGATCAGAAGTTTGCCCGGCGTCAAATTTTCCACGATCGATTCGCAAGCGGAGATGATGTAGCTCATATCGGGATCTTTGGTCTTGCGCAGCGGCGTCGGCACGCAGATGTTGATCGTGTCTAAATCTCGGACAGCCTTGAAATCGGTAGTGGCGCGGAGCTTGCCGGCCTTGACGTAAGGCGCGACGTCAGATGTGGGGATGTCCTGGATGTAGGAACGACCGGCATTCAGCTCATCCACTTTTCCCTTGGTGACGTCGATGCCAGTGACGTCAAAACCAGCGTGGGCAAACTCCACTGCCAGCGGCAGACCCACATATCCGAGGCCGACAACGCCGACTCTGGCGGTTTTGTTCTTAATCTTGTTTTCGAGTACGGAAGCCCAATTGGTGCTCATAGCGTTTAAATTGCCTTACAAAAAGAAATCCCCGGAGGCTACTATCTCCGCCGGTCCTACTAAATAGATATCGGCGGAGGCTGACTCCCAGGTTAGGTCAAGCGGCCCGGCCGGTGTCAAAGCCTTCACTGGACTCTTCACCAATCCGCGCAACACGGAGGCTGCCACGGCCCCTGTGGAGCCAGTGCCGGAACTCATCGTTACTCCGGCGCCACGCTCAAAAAATCGTACCTCAATCGTGTGCTCGTCCACCGGCTTGATGAACGAAACGTTGGCATTATTGGGGAAATATGGATGCCGTTCCAGCTTTGCCCCCAAGGATTGCCAATCGAAATCAAAGGCATCGACGAACACCGCGCATTGAGGATTCCCGACATTTAATATCGTCGCTTGAATCTTGTCGTCGCCCATGGGGAGAAAACGGAGAAGATCGCCTTCCTGGACGGTAGGTTGGCCCATGTTCATTTCAAAAACCCATTCTGATCCGTGGCGCGCCTTCAGGCGAAGATGTTTATTCCCGGCGCCGGTGAGGATTGTAACGTCCTCGGCGCCAATTCCGGCATTAAGAAGGAAGGCTGCGGCGCAACGGGTTCCGTTTCCGGACATCTCGGCGTCGCTTCCATCGGAGTTGATTAACCTGATTTTTCCATGGTAATCAGCCCCTTGGGGACCTTTGCTGACCAGCAACCAGCCATCGGCCCCAACGCCGGTGTTGCGATCACAAATACGTTTGGCGATTTCCGGCAAATTGGACGCGGGGGCATCGCCGCTCCAGGTGAGCAGAAAATCGTTCTTGGCGCCATGCGCTTTCGTAAAGGGAATCTTCATCGATGAATTTGCGACGTACTGCGGCGGCGGTAAATCTCTATCGGGGGTGCGCCTTTAACTTCTACTATTTTGACACAATCCCAGTAAAGACCACGGCGCGACCAGGCCCCTACTCGGCTGGAGACGGTATCGCCGGCGATTCCGATGGCCCATTTACCGAAAGGGAACAATGCCGGGCGCGCCATCGCGGCGTATAGCAATACACCGTTGCCTTCGTGAATTGCGTCTCGGAGGGGTATGGCTGCCTCGCGCGCGATTCCCACCACATCACTGAACGGCATCAGCAATCCGTCGCCTGGTTTGTAGTGGATTTTCATATATTCGGCGGCCTCCGTTTCGAGGGCGCGGCGATGGCGGGAGTTGACTTGTGACTCCTTCCACGTGATCCAGCTTTCGGCTTTAGGGTAGGCGATCCAAGGTATGGAAGATAGAATGATGACGGTCGTGGCGATGGTGCGACGCCATCGGCCAGCTACCATGGACGAGGCGGCGAAGGCGCAGAATGGCAAGAAGGCCAAGCCGTAGCGGGTGTTGTAGTAACTATCGAAATAGAGTGCGGGCGTCCACACTGGGTTGCCGGTGGAGTGGATTCCAAGCAGGTAGAACGTGATGGGGATAAGCAGTAGAGAGAGACCAAGCCACTTGCGACGGGCGAACGAAACTACGGCTCCGATGAGGCCGAGGATCGCTAGTGGCCAGCCGGTATTCAGCTTCGCGGCATTGGCATAAAAGCGGATGGCGGTGAGCCAATCGTGCTGGCCGGGGTAGGGCTTGCCGCCTTGGATCGCTTTAGCTGAATAGGGGCCGTTGTAGAATTCGAGAGCGTTGCCGTTGTAGTAGAGATTGTGTCCGAACCAGAACAATGGTCCGATGGCGGCGATGATGGTGAATAGCGACAGGGCGGGCCACCGCTCGTGCCCACCGAAGACAAGGAAGTAAAGGGCGATGAAAGGGAGCAGAAACCAGCCGTCGTAGCGGCACATGGTTCCGCCCATCGCCATCAGTCCCGCAAGTGCCGCCCAGATGGGCCGATGATTCGTGTGAAAGCGGACCAGGAAATAGATCAGGCCCGTGAAGCAAGCGAGAAACGGCGACTCCGACATGGGGATGGATTGCAGGTAAAGCATGTTCGGGTTCAGGGCGAAGATCATGGCTGCGGTGACGCCGGAGGTTGTGGAGTGAAACGTGCGGCGGACAGCGCCGAACAAAAACCCCGTGGCGGCTACGAAGCAAAGGCCGGAGGGGATTGCACCGGCGAGTCCTGTTCGCCAGAGTGAATCGAACCGAACGAAAGGCAGCATGAGCAGGTGGGGTAACGGGAGCCAGACGGTGCCGATTTGTTCAAAGCCTGGGGTACGGGAATCGATCATGCGGCGGGCGATGGCCAGGTGGGCCTGAGCGTCGCCGTAATACAGAATGTAGCCGTGAGCGAAGCACCACCAAATGGCGATGGCGCTAGAGAGCGCGGCGCCGCACAGAACAGCTAGAGCGGCGCCTGGCGAGTAGTGCTCGTGCCCTGAGGCGCCCCTGCGTGACCGCGGGGCCGATTTCTTCTTCGGTTTAGAAGTCCGTGAATTTTTTGAATTCTTGGAAGCGGGCATCGATTTCGGCGCGAGTCAAAGAGTAGAACCGTTCCGGTCCGAATTTTTCGCAGCAGAAGCTGCCCATGACCGAACCATGAATGACGGCGCGGGCCAGTTCACGACGGTCGATGTGGCCGCGGCCGAGGTCTATTCCTTGTTCGGCAAGATAGCCGACAAAGCCTCCGGCAAAGCAATCGCCCGCGCCGGTGGGATCGAACACTTCTTCAAGGAGGTAGCCGGGCACGATGAAATAATCATCGCCACGGAACAGCATGGCTCCGTATTCGCCGCGCTTGATGACCAACGTATTGGGACCCATGGCCATGATTTTTTTGGCGGCCCTTTTAAGGTTGGATTCGCCGGAGAGGAGACGGGCTTCGCTGTCGTTGATGAGCAGAAAATCCCATTCCTTGATAGTGGCGAGCAGTTCGTCGCGCGAACCGGTGATCCAGAAATTCATGGTGTCGCCACCGACAAGGCGGGGCTCCTTCATCTGAGCGCGGACAGCGCGCTGCAGGCCGGGTTGAATGTTGCCGAGCATCAGATAGGGCTGGTCGCGATAGGATTCGGGTAGCTTTGGATTGAAGTCGGCGAAGACGTTCAGGTCAGTAACCAGCGTTTCGCGATCGTTCATATCTTGCGAATAGACGCCTTGCCAGAAGAACGTTTTGCCGGGGACTTGTTCCAGTCCCGCGACGTCGATGTTCCTATTTTTGAGGATGTCGATGTCAGTGGACGCGAAGTCGTCGCCGACAATTCCGACTATCTTAACTGGCGTGAAGTAGCTTGCCGAGAGGGCAATGTAAGTGCAGGCGCCGCCTAAAATCCGGTCACGCTTACCGTGGGGCGTTTCAATTCCGTCGTACGCGACGGATCCAACAACAACTAGAGACATTGCTTTATTGTAGCGTGAAGGTGCTACTTGAGCCGTTGAAATTCATCGAGAGTGACCCCTAGTTGATCGAGCAGCCGATGAAGCAGCGATCCGCCAATGGTTCGATGACCGTGAATCGGGATCACAATAATCCTGCCGTCAGAATGATTCCAAATTTCGTGGCTGCGCTTTTGGCGCATGTTCTTGAATCCCAGTTTCCGCGCCAAACGACGCAGTTCCCGGGCTGTGCTGCTAGGCGTCTACGAGTTGCGTGGTATCGCTCGGCAGAGCCCGGCCAGATTCTAGGTAAACACCGGCGAGCATTTCGAAGACGACTTCCAATTCCTTGATCGCTTCGTCCTTCGTGTCCATCACGGCGTAACAACTGGGGAACGAAGGGGCCTCGGCGATCCATGAACCATCTTGCTGGCGATATGCGATGACCTTGTAATCGTGCAGTGTCATCCCTCTATACTAACGCAAGGGTGGATTTTCAGTACTGTGCGACACTGTATACAGGTGAGTACAAATGATGACGGAAACTCTATCCATTCGAATCGACCCGGAAACAAATCAGAGGCTAGCCTCACTTGCCGAACGGACCAAACGTTCCAAGTCTTTTTTGGCGGCTGAAGCAATTACGGCTTACTTGGAGAGCGAAGCCTGGCAGCTTGCGGAAATTCAGTTAGGCATTGATGAGTTGGATGCTGGGAAAGGCGTTAGTCATGAAAGGGTCAAGGGCTGGCTCAACACTTGGGGACAACCCGGTGAGACGAAAGCTCCCCGATGAAGATTGTCTGGTCTCCTCGCGCCATTCGCCATTTGGGAAGAGCGCGGGATCGGATCGCCAAAGATTCGGAACAGAACGCTGCTTTAGTTGCCCAAAAAATACTGAGAGCCGTTGATTTGTTGGAATGCCAACCGCACATTGGTCGGCCAGGACGTATTGCCGGGACGCGCGAGTTGGTAGTTCCCGGCACTCCGTATCTTATTCCCTATCGCATTCGGCGCGAAAAACTGGAACTGCTCGCGGTTTTTCATGGAAATCAGCGGTGGCCAAATCGGCTCTGACCCTTACGAGCGGCCCAGCTTCTGTGTTTCAGAAATAAAGCTTCAGCGCCAACTGAATCTGCCTCGAGGTCCGCTGATAGGTGGTCGGACTGCCGGCGCTAGTAATCCTTCCCACGCCGCTAAAGCCGATCACCGTATTTGGATTATTAAACTGCGGCGTATTCAGTGCGTTGAACGCCTCTGCGCGGAACTCCACGCGGGGACCGTGTTCGCCAAGCGGGAAACTCTTGAAGAGAGAGAGGTCGAGTTGCTTAGTGCCGGGACCATAGAGGATGTTGCGGCCGGAATTGCCGAACACGTATTGCGGCGGAGCGGCGAAGGCCGTGGCGTCGAACCAGCGGTCAAGCGAGCGTTCACTACCGGACAGTAGGCCCGAGCCAATGCGATTGGGGAACTGCGATCCTGTACCGGTATTCAGGTTGCTGGTTTGCATGGTGGGTGTGAACGGCAACCCTGACATGATCGTCAGAATGTTGTTCAACTGCCATCCGCCGGCCAAAAGGTTGACTGGGCGGGATGCGGTGTTCAGTAGCTTCTTGCCCTTGCCGAAGGGGAGTTCGTAGGTTCCGGAAACGGTCAGTTTGTGACGAACATCAAACGTGGAACTGCCGCGCTGGGCCGATATGTTTCTGGCGTTCTGAATGGGACTGTTACTCGATTCGCCACTCGTGTTGTCTATGCTGTGCGCCCAGGTCCAAGAACCAGAAAAGCGAGCAATTCCCATGCGGCGCTGTAAAGTTGTCTGCATTGAATTGTAGTGTGAATTACCCCATGGCACGACGCCCGTGGCGTCGCTCAAGTTTGGATACGGGCGACGGCTGACCACGGCGCCTGGGCCTGGAGTTGCTTGATTAATATTGAGGCCGACCAGATCGACATAAGTGCCCTTGGCGCCGACATAGGCGAGGGAGAGCACCAAATCCTTGGCAAGTTCGCGCTGGATGTTGAAGTTCCATTCATACATGGTGGACGTCTTGCTGTCTTGCGGCCAGTAGAAGAATCCAGTACCGGCGATGGGCCAGATAGAGGGACGGTCGGAGGGGAATCCAGCGGAGATCGGTTTGGCGGCGGCAAAATTCGCGGCATCGTTAGTGGTAATTAACGTTCCGCTGAACGGGGCATTCTTGGCGAGAGAATTTCCTGACGTGACTGATTTGAAACTATAGAAAACGCCCGTGCCGGCGCGGATCACGGTTTTGGGATTGAGTGTATAAGCGAAGCCCAGTCGCGGCCCGAGTTGACTGGGCCGTCCGTCCAGCACCGAGTCACCATTGAAGGGCGCCGTACCGACAGGAACCAAAGTACCGCCGCCGGTGGGAACAAATCCCGCCAGACGATTGTGCCGTTCTTTCCAGGCGGTGATGGAATCGTTGCGGAGCCCCATATTGATTGTCAATTTGGAATTTACGCGCCAGTTGTCCTGCAGATAGGTGCTGTAATAAAAACGCTGAAGCCCAAAGAACGGTACAACGTCCAGACGCGAACTGATGGGGCGTCCGAACAGGAAGTCAGATAGCCCGGAGCCACTGTATACACCAGTGAAGGAGTAACTACCGTTGGGTGCGCCGGGGGAAGTGAAGGCGAAACGTCGCGACATAAAGTCGAACCCAACCTTCACTTCGTGACGGCCGCGAACCCAGCTTAGGGCTTGATCGATTTCCCAATTGTTGTTGATTTTCTGAAGGCTACCGGCGCCATCGCCCAGCCCGGTAAAGCCTGTGATGGCGGTTGTAGTGAACCCCGGAGTTGCGCCGTGCAAGTTTGCGTTGGGGATTCCTAGATCCTCGGCGATAGTGGGGAACTTCGTACCGGAATCGTAGATGCCTTGGATCAAACGGGAATAGCCGATGCGCAGTTCGTAGTACTTGGCAGGACCGATGGACCGTCCATAACCAAGGACCGCCTGCTTACCGGGAACCACCACGCGACCTGGGCGGCCTGGTCCGGCTCCAATTGCGGGTTCCGGCAAGTTGCCTGGATTGAACGTGTCGGCATCTTCCCAACTGTAGCGGCCAAACAGAGCTGCGTTGCTGGTGCGATAGTCAATTCGAACGTCGTACTGATCTACTTGGCTGGTTTGCACCGGATTGTACAGGAAGTTATTAATCGTCCCGGGAAGATTTGGAGCCGGGTAAAGCGCCACCATCTTCGCCGAAGTTGGATCGATTGCCGAGGCGGGCAGAATGTTGTTTGGCAGCGGCAGGCGGGGAGTTGAGCGAGGATCGTTGATGACCGTCTTCGGGAGTAAAGAAGAGAAGTCTCCCTTTCGGTACGGATCGATGGGCACGCTACTAAGGAAAGTTTGGGCTTGACGCACGCGCTTGCCTTCATAGTCGAAGAAGAAGAACAACTTGTCCTTTCCGTTGAGTACGTGGGGAAGTATCACGGGGCCAGCCAGGTTGAATCCGAATTGATTTAGTTTGAATGGCGGGATGGGCAAGGCCGCTGAATCGAAAAAGTTCTTGGCGTCGAAGGCTGAGTTGCGGACGAACTCGTAGGCCGCGCCGTGCAGTTGGTTGGTTCCCGACTTGTAAGTTACATTAATGATGCCTTGGCCACCGCCGTAAGCCGCCGGCGCGGAGCTGGTTTGCACCTTGAATTCGTAAATGGAATCGACGGGAGGGAAGAAGATGAGGACGCCCGCATCGGTGTCGACGCTATTGATGCCATCGATTAGATAAATAACATCCTCTACGGGGGCGCCGTTGATTACCGCGCCGTTAGTGCCACG
Source organism: Acidobacteriota bacterium (assembly GCA_025350695.1). Taxonomy (GTDB): domain Bacteria; phylum Acidobacteriota; class Terriglobia; order Bryobacterales; family Bryobacteraceae; genus JANXSF01. Next base: position 5,881 of record JANXXI010000076.1, on the reverse strand, counting down.
GCCACTGGTGTAACCGAGCAAACCCGAGGCGCCACCAACGCCGGTAAGTACGCCGGGAGCAAGTTGTACAAGTTGGGTGAAATTTCGGGTGTTGAGCGGAAGGTCCACGATTTCCTTGGCAGCGCGCACTTGGCCAACATCGGAGGACGCCGTTTCGATGGTGGGCGTGGAGGCCTGCACGGTTAGCTGTTCATTTACTGAACTGAGTTCAAGCGAGACGTCGGCCTGGAGCCGCTGGCTAACACCGAGGTTCACGTTCAAGGCGCGGTCGCGGAATCCGGATTGGCGGATGGTAACCAGATAGGGGCCCGGTTGAAGCGGGAGTGAGTTAAAATCGCCATCGGCGGATGTGAGGACATCGCGTTTGACGTTGGTGGAAGTGCTTCGGATTTCCACCTTTGCGCCGGCGACTGGCGCCTTCGCTGGATCGGTAACGACACCAACAATGGAGCCGAGTTCAAATTGGGCCATTACGGCGGGGCACAAGGCCAGTAGCAAGAACAGTTGTCTCATACGTTGAGACCTCCCTAGTTGTTGAAAGCGTATCAGATTTTCGGGATGTCAGGGTGGCTAAACCGGCGTAACAGGTTGCCCCATTACGCCGGTTTTGCTACCTCCAGACTTACTTAGTTAGTAGTTGACCTTAAGTGCCGCTTGCACCGTGCGGTTGCCATTTGCGCCAGTGATGACGCCGAACGTGGCCGGGGCGTTAACCGTTAAACCGGGGTTGCTCCAGGTTGGGTGGTTGAAGCCGTTGAAGGCTTCCATGCGGAACTGCCATGTGAGCTTCTCTTTCAATTTGAAGTTCTTGAAAACGGAGAAGTCAATGTTGAACAGAGACGGGCCGCGCAGGTCTGGTGAGAAGCGCGACGTGTTACCGAAGGTGAAGTTGCCGGCCTGCGAGAAAACGCTCGGATCAAAATAGGCATTCAGGCGTTGATCGATCGGTCCGGACTTCTTGGCTGAAGTTCCGTTGTTGTTGGGACGTTGGCCAGGATTGCCGAGTTGGGTGTTGTTGGCGCCATTGCCGATTGCAAATGGAATGGCTGTTTGGGCGACATAGATGGCGTTTGTCTGCCATCCACCGATCGCAAAATCCAGGGGCTTGGCCATATTGCCGAGGAATTTTTGGTGACGGCCAACCGGAATTACGTAGTTGCCGCTAATTACCATGCGCCGGGAAACATCCTGCGCGGAAAGAGACTTTTCCGCCCTGCGATTGTAATAATCCTGCTTGGTGCCCGCTGCGCCAAGGAACGTAACGGTTTGCGAGTTGTCGTCAATTAACTTACCGCCCGTGAAGGCGAAGAGCAATTGCAATCCGTGAGAGAAGCGCTTGTTGGCTTCAAACGTGAAGGAGTTGTAGTTCGAGTTGCCTTGCGGTACACGGAACGGAGAAACGCCGGTATATTGCGGGTAAGGTAACAACAGCTGTCTTGCCTGAATAGTGGTGTTGTTATACAACGCTGAGGTTGTATTGAGTCCTGCCACGCGATAGAACGGGTTGGGGACAAGTGTGTTCAGCGCCGCGCCCTGCGAGAGGAAGGAGGCAGGCAACTGATTCATAGCGATGTTGCTTTCCCCGTCAATCAAGTGATGGCCTCTGCTTGCCAGATATCCGGCTTCGAGCACCCATCCTCCCTTCAGTTCGCGCTGCAAGGTTCCATTCCACTGCTGAATCATCGGGCTTTGGTTGTCGATGAAAATCCCTTGTCCTACGCCCAGACCCAACGCCGTGCCGGGACCTGAAGTGCCGCTACTACCGGCCACGCCACCAGGGAGGTTAAAGCCATTGTAAAAAGGGTTATTGCTCCAAGTTGTAACGTAGGTCCGGCCGTTATCATTCGTGAAATTAACTGGTGTGCTGCTCTGGAATCCCTCGGTGCCCGAAGTTCCCGAGGTGCCGGCGGCCGTGTATGAAGATCCGGAATAGCTGATGCCATAAGCCGCGCGGAACACGGTTTTGGGCGTTATCTGGTACGCGAAACCGAAGCGTGGACCAAGATTGTTCTTGTCAGTGGGTACTTGTCTGCGGTTGTCGCCGTTCTGAAATACAAACGCTCCCTTCAAATTCGGGAAGGCGGGAACTTTGCCCGCGATTGGTGAAGCCGCATCCAGATCGAAATGGTTCAAACGGTTGTAGCGTTCCGTGCGCGGAATTTCGACGTCGTAGCGCAATCCAATGTTAAAAGTCAGCTTCCGGCTGAACTTATAAGTGTCGTCGAAGAACATGGCGATGTACGGGCTGGACGTTGCGTTGGAGAAGCTGTGACTGATCGGGCTGCCATTGCCCGGATAGCCAAGCAGGAACGAGGCGAATGCGAGCCCCTCGGTGGTAGGCGTTGTATTGTTCACTTGCCGTACTGTTGGTGATGTGCTGAAGCTCCAAGCGCCGCTTGGATTTCCGTATTGCGTGAAGTTTAGCATCGACTTGCGATATTCACCGCCAACCTTTATGGTGTGCTTGGCAAGGATCTTCACCACATCGCCGTGGGCCGTATATGCATATGACTTGATGTCGAGTGTTGTGAAGGTGGCTTGGCCCAGATTCGAAACGCCGGAGCCAACGATGATGTTCGGAAACTCCAGGTTGTTAATCGCCGCGATGGCATCCAACGCCTTAGGGAAGCCCAGCGAGCTAGGCAGCGTGCCGGTGGAGAACGGATATCGCGTCGCATCCTTCTGTCCGAATCCCAAACTGACGCTAACGATGGTTGAAGGGTTCAAAGTGTAAACAAAATTTGAGGTGATGTTCGGGAATGTGTTCGTGGAGTTGCCATCCCCGATGCTGGTTGCGATGTTGCCGAAACCATTAAAGGGGAAACCTGGGGAATTGTCGTACGAACCGCGGGCAAACATCCTCAGTTTTTCACTGAAGTAATGGTCGATGCGGGAATCGAATTTGATGCCCTTATTCAGCGCCTTACCTTGAGCCAGAAAGTTGCTTGCGCCCAGGTTCGTCTGGCCGGTTACGGGTACATTGTTCGGGTTGGGGTAGAACTTCAGCAACCCTTTCGAGATTGGGTCAATACGGTTGGTGGGAATGATATTGCCCGGGAATGGAAGACGCAGGTCGGCTGCGGCGCCGGTGGTTAGCGGGTCATAGATGGTGATAGGGCGAAGATCGGTTCCACCCAGGCGGAGGTTGGAAAAATCCCCATCGCGCCAAGCTTGGTTAGGTACAGTGGCGGTTGGCGTCTGGCTGCTTGGGCTACGGTTATGCTGTTCGCTCCAGAAGAAGAAGGTCTTATTGTGACCATCATAAAGATGAGGAATCACGATAGGTCCGCCAACGTTGAATCCAAATTGATTAGTTGAACAGCAGTTTGGACGCTTAACGCCGTTGCGATTGTTGTTCCAGCTATTAGCGTTCAACGCCGGATTACGGAAGAATTCAAACAATCCAAAGTGGACACTGTTGGTTCCGCTACGAGTGGTGGCCGTGATGACGCCGCCGCCGGTTCGACCGTACTCGGCGGACATGGAGTTCTTGATAACCGTCACCTCGGCAACGCTATCGATGATGGGAGTGTAGCCGCCATCATTAATGCTGACGTTGTTTTCCGGAACGATGCCGGTGTTGCCGTCGATCAGGATTTCGCTAGTGGCATTGCGGCCGCCGCCGATCCAAGGGGTGGAGCCGCCGCCAGCCGGGATCACGCCCGACGTCAGGGTAGCAACGCTGAAAGGATTACGACCCGTCGGCAAATCAAGCAGCTGCCGCTGAGTAATCGTGGTCGAGGCGCTGGACGTTTCCGTCTTCAGCTGCGCCGTTTCCGCTGAGACTTCCACGGTGGTACTGACTTCGCCAATTTTCAGGGCAATATCAACCGTTACAGTTTCGCTTGCGTCCAAATTAACGCCCGTTGAGACGGACTTTGAAAACCCGGTCTTTTCGGCCATGACGCGATACGAGCCTGGCCGCATACTGGGTTGGACAAATCTGCCGTCGCTGGCTGTCGTTTGTGTTTGTTTGAAACCGAGATTTTCTTCCTCGAAAGTGATTTTCACTCCCGGGATAACGGCGCCGGTTCCATCGGAAACGCGGCCTGTGATTGTGCCGGTGGGCGCCTGTGCATACACCGAACTGAATAGCGCCATGGCTAGCATGAGGCTCTGACATAGAGATCTAAGCATTAACAACTCCTCCCAATACTGGATACATCGTCGACATTCAAGGTTCACAGTAGGTTCGTTCTTAACCTCTTAGATATTTTGTGGCCAAGGAACAAACGGACCCCACGCGAGTACCTATCATTATCTACCCCTTTGCTAAGGCATCGCAACTCGGGTTATACGGTGATTAACGGGTGTAACCACGCGTAAACTCTTATACTGAACTGGGAACGCAATCTGAGCTAGATGTAACTCAAAGAGAATCACGACGACGGCGAGGAAGACCAGCAAAGCAACAGACGAAGTGCTCTGGAGGAACTGTGTGACTAGAAGAAGCATAGCAGCCTCTGCGTACCAGGCCCGGTCTAGCATTTTGCTTTTCCAAGAACGTTTTCGCTCGGAAGCCGCTGATAATAGACACACTATCCCATTGGGGCAGTGTTAGCGTAGGGACCGATGGCCTTGTGACTGAAGTTTTGCGATGCGCCAAAACTGTATTTTGAGAGTCCGACTGAGGCCGATGCGATTCCATTGTCCGATTCTCACTCCGTTAGTTAGGAGTACCTTCGCAAGGGCCCCAGCAAAATGGAATAAGTTCTAGCGGCAGGCTTCGAAAGTTGCAACGGGCAATCCACTTGGAACCACCGCCGGCACAAGCTGGCACAGGTTCCTGGTGTCCGCGCGCGAGTCCAGCAAACCATAACGGACGAACGCAACCAAATCTTCAAAATCGTCCTCGTCCAGGTTAATCGACCGTGCAACTAGAGGATCGAGACTCTTCAACACTGGCTCAATCGGGCCTAACCGATGCGTCAAGTCGGCGGGCAATCCCGCACGGATAGGGTTATAGCGGCGCGCCGAATCGGTGACGTTGAGATGATGCCGGATGGCATCCTCAAGCCGCGTAAACGCTCCGTTGTGCATGAAGGCAGGTTGCACAGCGGCATTGCGCAACGGGGAGCTGCGGAATTTGTACCGGTCATGCGAGTTGCCCGTGATCTGCTCCAGGCCAAAATCTTCATCTTCGTTTGGGCCATCGAATATTACGTTGCCTTGACCCACGCCGAAGAAAGGAGCCACTTGAGGCACGCCGATGTTGTGCATCTTGAAATCGCTGAACATTTCATTGGACTGTCCACTCACTGAATGGCAGGAAGAACACTTTCCCTTGCCGAAGAACGTCAATGCGCCGCGTTTCTGGTTTTCGGACATCGCGCTTGCATCTCCGCGCGCGAACTTGTCAATGGGGGCGTTCGCTTGCACCAGCGTAAATTCGAACTCGGCAATTGCGCGACCGAACATTGAGAAATCGATCGGACCTCCGCCCGCAACCGACGGAAAAAGTGCGCCAAACAATTTACGATACTTCGCGTTGCCATTTAGCCGCTTCAAGACTTCGGCGCGGATCGGATCGTTACGGAATCCGCTGGCGTCCGGAAGCGGCACCTTGCCGCCTTTGCCATCGTCGAATTGATCGAAACGCGGTCCAAGGGTTCCCTTTGTATTCGTAAAGCCAGCCACTTCCACCAACTCCGTCGGCGGGATGAAAGCCTGGGCTTGCAGTAGATGCTTAAACACCGGATCGTTGGGCGGAAACTTCACGTTTGATTCTGGCGGAGGGAACAGGAAACCCATCGAGTTATTGAACGGGTTCCCGGAAGGCGCGTTGAACCGGCCATTCCACATCAACGCGGGGTAGAAAGTAGTATTGACCACCGTTGGAGTGCGCCGCTGATTGCGTGGACCAGTTCGATGGGGACCAACT